>JBJTMY010000035.1:0-3276 GCA_046073825.1 Bacteroidota bacterium | reverse complement strand
TAAAAAGGGAGAAGAGCATTTATATCGTGAAGAAAAATATGCTGCAGTTTATGAAATAAACATGTTGCGTTGTATCTATTGCGGATTATGCGAAGAAGCTTGTCCGAAAGAAGCTATCTTCTTAACAGATAGAATGGTTCCTTCAGATATGGTTCGCACCAATTTTATTTTCGGGAAAGATAAATTAGTAGAAGGCAAAGAAGCCAATCAGCGAATTGATGTTTCTCAAAGAGCAAAAGCACATCGTCATCAATAATAATTAAAAATATTTCAACTTGAATCCATCATTACCATTCTTCGTACTTGCAACATTATCGGTGTTTAGCGCCCTAATGGTTGTATTGTCTCGCAAGCCAGTACACAGCGTACTTTATTTGATATTTTGTTTTTTTACTATCGGGGGACATTATCTATTATTGAATGCTCAGTTTTTATTTGCTGTGCATATTATCGTTTATGCAGGGGCTATCATGGTACTCTTCCTATTTACCCTCATGTTTATTAATATGAATAAAGAACTAGAGCCTCATAAATCAAACTTACTTAAAGTGGCAGCTACTATAGCCGCCGGTTGTTTATTATTAGTGATGGTGGGTGTAACCAAAGGTGCTGAAACATTAACTGCTCAATCTTCAAGAACGGATGTAGGAACCGTTGCCAATCTGGGTAAGGCTCTTTATGGTCAATATTTATTGCCTTTCGAATTAATCTCTATTCTGTTGTTAGCTGCAATGGTTGGAGCTGTATTACTTGGAAAAAAATCTGTAGAATAATATGAACTCAATTCTTCAATATATCCCTCTTAACTATTACGTTGCATTAGCCGCGATTCTGTTTGCTATTGGTGTAATGGGTGTGTTGTTTCGTCGTAATGCAATTATCGTTTTTATGTGCATCGAGTTAATGCTTAATGCAGTGAATATGTTACTAACGGCATTCTCTACCTTTCATGGCGATGAGTCGGGGCAGGTGATGGTGTTTTTTATTATGGCGGTTGCTGCAGCTGAGGTAGCAGTAGGTCTTGCTATTTTAGTAATGATCTATAACAATATCAGAACAGTTGATATTGACGAATTAAATAAACTTAAAGGATAATAATCAAATTCAATAAAATAAACGAACACCAAAATGATGGTTCAATTTGCCTGGCTAATACCTTTACTTCCACTACTGGGATTTATTATAGTGGGAGTTTTAAATAAACGACTCTCTATTGCTTGGAGTGGAGGAATCGCAACAACTGCAGTCTTACTTTCATGTATTGTTTCTGCTATCATATTTAGTGAAGTGGGCCAAGAAGGCGCAGTACCAGAGCGAGTAGTGCTCTTCGATTGGATATCATCTGGTAACCTATCTATTCCATTTTCATTTTTAATCGATCGTTTGTCAGTAATAATGCTCATGGTAGTTACTGGAGTAGGTACCTTGATTCATTTGTACTCGATCGGATATATGAGTCATGAACAGGATCACCCACGATTCTTTTCTTATTTGAATTTGTTCGTGTTTTTTATGTTGTTGTTAGTATTAGGTTCTAATTACATTGTCATGTTTGTTGGTTGGGAAGGTGTTGGATTGTGTTCTTATTTGTTAATTGGATTCTGGTTTAAAAATATCGAGTACAGCAACGCTGCTAAGAAAGCATTCATCATGAATCGTATTGGCGATTTAGGTTTGTTACTTGGTGTATTTTTAATGTACATGACTTTTGGAAGTGTTAACTTTAATGATGTTTTTAGTGCGGCTACCAATCTCCCTCAAAACAATGCTGCTGTTACAGCAATTTGTTTGTTGTTATTTGTTGGCGCAATGGGTAAGAGTGCGCAGATTCCTTTATATACCTGGTTGCCTGATGCGATGGCGGGTCCAACTCCCGTATCAGCATTAATTCACGCGGCTACCATGGTTACTGCGGGTATATACATGGTCGTTAGATCAAATGTATTATATGCGTTAAGTCCTGATGCTTCTTCCATTGTTGCTTTCGTAGGAATTGCTACGGCGTTCTTTGCTGCTACTATCGGATTAAAGCAAAATGATATCAAAAAAGTTTTAGCTTACTCAACGGTGAGTCAATTGGGGTATATGTTTGTAGCGCTTGGAGTAGGAGCGTATCAAACAGCGCTATTCCATGTAATCACGCATGCATTTTTTAAAGCTTTATTATTCTTGGGTGCAGGTAGTGTCATACATGCAATGAGTGGTGAGCAGGATTTACGTCGCATGGGTGGACTGAAAAAAGCATTGCCAATTACGCATCTTACATTTTTGATTGGAACATTAGCAATAGCAGGATTGCCGCCATTTGCAGGGTTCTTTTCAAAGGATGAAATATTAGCAAAAACGTGGATGTATTCTCCAATCATGTTCGTGATTCTAGCTATTACTTCCGTTCTAACGGCAGTGTATATGTTTCGTTTATATTGGTTAACCTTTTATGGAGAATTCAGAGGGACAGATCACCAGAAAAGCCATTTGCATGAATCGCCGGCTACTATGACGTTGCCTCTAATAGTTTTAGCGGTATTATCGGCAGTTGGTGGATTTATTGGAATGCCTGAACTATTTCATGCTCCTCACTTCCTCAATGAGTTTTTAGCTCCAATTATATTTAAAACATCTCTTGAAGAAGCAAGCCATACCTTTGAAATTGCATTAATGTCCGTTTCTGTTGTATTATTGGCAATCATCATCTATGCTACTTACAGTTACTATGTAACTAAAAAAGTGAAGCCCGAAGAAGACAATCAAGAGTTGGATAGCTTTGCAAAATTACTCGCTAATAAATATTATGTAGATGAAGTGTATGCTGCATTCATTACGAAACCTTTAGATAAATTGGCGGGGTTTGTTTATAAATACATCGATCAAGGATTAATAGATGGAACCGTGAATGCTACAGGAACTACTCTTAATAAAGCCAGCGGGCAATTAAGGAAAATACAAACTGGTCATATTGGAGCCTATGTGTTTGCAATGGTGATTGGTATAATTACAATTTTAGTTTTAACAATGATAATTTAAACAGCGGAATGATAACACTATTATTACTCTTCGTACCGCTCGTTGCTTCATTAGCTTGTTTGCTTTTTGATAAAGCAAAAGTGAAAGTGTTTGCATTGGGTACATCACTCGTTAATTTAGGAATATTGGCTTATTCACTTACGCTCTTTAAATCGGATATGACTTACCAGTTCGTAGTCGATTACTGGTGGGTGAAAGATTTAGGAATTAGTTTTAAGTTAGGGTTAGATGGGATCAGTATTTTGTTGGTTG
>JBJTMY010000034.1:0-8918 GCA_046073825.1 Bacteroidota bacterium | reverse complement strand
CATGTTGCTGTTTCATAACAAGCAATTGTAGGTGCTGCAGGTTTAGACCCTGTTACATCATATTGACAAGTAGAACCATTCCATGTCGCAGTTTCATAACATGCAACAGAAGGAGCGGCAGGTTGAGATCCTGTTACATCATATTGACACGATGTTCCATTCCATGTTGCTGTTTCATAACATGCAATAGAAGGAGCGGCAGGTTGAGAACCAGTCACATCGTATTGACATGTTGAACTATTCCATGTTGCAGTTTGATAACATGCAACAGAAGGAGCAATAGGTTGAGAACCTGAAATATCCCAAGAGCAAGTAGTGTTATTAAATGTTAACACCTCGTAACATGCTAGTCCTGTTGGTAATGTTGGTTGAGTTCCTGTATTCTCCCAAGAACAACTTGAGGAGTTAAATACATAATTATCGTAACAGTAAACCGCAGTTGGTTGAGTCGGCTTTGTTCCAGTAACATCCCATGAACAAGTTGTCGTGTTAAATGTAGCTGTTTGATAACATGCGATTGAAGGAGCAGCAGGTTGAGCACCTGAAATATCCCATGAACAAGTAGTGTTATTAAACGTAGCAGTTTCATAACATGCAATTGATGGCTGAGTTGGAATAGGCGTAACTGTTAAGTATAGAATTTCCGTATGGCAACCATCTACCGAGCTGTATGTACCAGATTGAGTATAGGTTGTACCATTAACCGCCCATGTGTAAGTTCCACATGCATTGATTGTAGTATTGTTCGTACTAGAAGGAGTGATGGTTAATTTCAATGTAGAGGTATGGCAACCATTGGTATATTCATAGGTGCCCGATTGTGTGTACGTTTCTCCATTTGCAATCCATTGATAATTGTCACATGAAGAAATGGTGCTTGTACTGTTTGTTGAGTTGGTAATCAATAATGTCAAGTATTCTGTATGGCAACCATTTATCGAACTGTAGGTTCCACTTTGAGTGTATGATTGCCCGTTAACCGACCAAGTATAACTATCGCAAGCACTTGCATTCGTTGTATTTGAAGTAGAAGGCGTGATGGTTAGGTTTAACGTTTCCGTATGACATCCATCTACATCCGTATATGTTCCAGAAGTAGTGTAAGTTTCTCCGTTAACTGACCATGTATAGCTGTCACATTCACTGATTGTTGTTGTGTTAGAAGTTGAATTGATGATTGTTAAATTCAAGAATTCTGTATGACATCCATTAACATAACTATAGGTTCCTGATGTTGTATAAGTTTGTCCTCCAAATGACCATGTATAGGAATCACATGCAGAAATTGTATGCGAGTCAGTAGTGCTTGGAGTAATGGTTAACGTTAATGTTTTTGTTACACAACCTACAACACTACTGTAAGTTCCACTTTGAGTATAAGTTTGACCATTCTCCGCCCATGTGTATTGATCACACTCACTAATTACTGTGTTATTGTCAGTTGAAGGAGTAATGGTTAGTATAAGGGTCTCTGTATGGCAACCATTCACATCTGTATAAGTTCCTGATGAAGTATAAGTTTGACCGTTAACAGCCCAAGTGTAGTTATCACAAGCAGTTAAAGTAGTTGTGTTACTTGTGCTGTTGGTAATGGTTAAATCCAATATTTCAGTGTGGCATCCAGTAACCGAAGTATATACTCCACTTTGAGTATAGTTAGTGCTGTTTACACTCCATGTATAACTGTCGCATGCATTTGCACTAGTTGTGTTCGTAGTGCTTGGAGTGATCGTTAATTCTAAAATTTCTGTATGACATCCATTCACAAGCGAGTAAGTTCCACTTTGTGTATATGTTATGCTGTTTTCTGACCAAGTATAGCTATCACATGCACTAATAATAGTTGTGTTTGATGTTGATGGTGTGATTGTCAATACCAACGTTTCTGTATGACATCCATCAACATCGGTATAAGTTCCGGATGTAGTGTAGGTTTGTCCATTTACTGACCATGTGTAACTATCACATGCACTAACCGAAGTGGTATTGGATGTAGAATTCGTAATCGTCAAGTTTAATATTTCTGAATGACATCCTGTTATTGACGAATAAGTTCCACTTTGAGTATAGGTAGTATTGTTTTCATTCCAAGTATAATTATCGCATACACTTACATTGTTTGTATGTGTTGTACTTGGGTTAATTGTTAATACTAAAATTTCTGTATTTGCACCTGTAGTATTTGAATAGGTACCTGATTGTGTGTAAGTAATTCCTGTTTCTGTCCAAGTGTAACTTTCACATTGTGCAATAACAGTTGTATTGGATGTTGAAGGAGTAATTGTTAATTCCAACGTCTCCGTATGGCATCCATCCACATCGGTATAAGTTCCCGATTGCGTGTAGGTAACTCCATTTACTGACCATTGATAAGAATCAATCGCAGATGCAGAAGTGCTATTACTACTACTTGGAGTAATTGTTAAATTCAATACCTCCGTATGACATCCAGTTACAGAGGTGTAAGCTCCACTTTGAGTGTAGCTGGTATTGTTTTCTGTCCATGTGTAAGTATCACAAGCGCTTGCATTTGTTGTGTGTACACTTGATGGAGTAATTGTTAAATGTAAAATTTCAGTATGACAACCATTCACGCTGCTATAAGTTCCACTTTGCGTATAAGTAGTGCTGTTTACAGCCCATGTATAAGTATCACATGCACTTACTATAGTGGTGTTGGAAGTGGAAGGTGTAATCGTTAATTCTAGTATTTCAGTATGGCAACCATTAACATTGCTAAAGGTTCCAGATGTAGTATAAGTTTGTCCATTTACTGACCAAGTATAATTATCGCAAACACTGGCAGTAGTAGTATTCGAAGTAGAATTCGTGATTGTTAAATTTAAAATTTCTGTATGACATCCGTTTACTGATGAGTAAGTACCACTTTGTGTGTAGGTTGTACTGTTTTCTGACCATGTATAAGTGTCACAAGCCGACACTGTATTTGAATGGGTAGTACTTGGAGTTACAGTCAGATGTAAAATCTCAGTATGACATCCAATTACACTACTATAAGTTCCACTTTGAGTATAGGAAGTATTATTAGCTGACCATGTATAACTATCACATGCACTTGCCGTAGTTGTATTGGTTGTTGAAGGGGTAATTGTTAAATTCAATAATTCAGTATGACAACCATTAACATCTGTATAAGTTCCAGAGGTTGTGTAGGTTTGTCCATTTACTGACCATGTATAAGAATCACATGCACTGATTGTGCTAGTATTGCTTGTACTTGGTGTAATTGTTAAATTCAAGATTTCAGTATGGCATCCTGTTACTGATGTGTATGAGCCACTTTGCGTATAGGTTGCACCGTTAGTACTCCATGTATATTGATTACAAGATGATATTGAACTTGTATGGGTGGTAGAAGGTGTAACGGTTATATTGTAATTTACGACTGAATCACATCCATGATAATTCAAATAAGTGTGTGAATATACCCCCGAAGTTGTTACCGTAGTTCCCCAAGGTAATTGGTAGCTGTCACATGAGCTAGCAGATAAGTTGGTTGGTGAAACAATCATCGTTCCTACATAATATTCTTCTGTAACCTGACAATTATTTGCATCAGTAATTAATGCGTAATAGGTTCCAGGGGCTAGGTTTGATAGAGAATTAACATGGGATGCAATTAATACTGCTGATTCATTATACCAATCTACAACCTTGCTTCCACTTCCTCCACTTAATGAAAGAGTTATTGAGCCATTATTGGTGTTAGCGCATGAATTAATAATCGTTCCATTTCCAGCAATTAAAGTAGGAGCGGTAATAGAAGTACTTGCAGTTGATGTACATCCATTCACATCTGTAACAGTAACTGAATACGTTCCTGCACTTAATCCTATTATAGAATTTGTAGTATTAGTGGTTCCTCCATTCCAAGAGTAACTATAAGGAGCAGATCCAGCAGTAATACTAACTGATGCAGTACCGTCACTAAGTCCGTTACAGGTAATATTTGATTTAGTAATACTTAATGTAGGCGCTGGAGCATTTCCAACGGTGTAATTGAAATCAGTAGATTGACAACTGATGGTTCCACCATAATTGTCGAATACACTTAATGAATAATTTCCTGCATTTAAATTAGAGATAGAATCTTTAATATTATTTGTGGTAATGTCGCGAATAACAGTATTGCTGCTGTTTTTCCATATAAATCGATAAGGAGGGTAGGCAGGACTTGCTGTCGCTACAATTTTACCATTTGTTAATCCGCAAGATGCTGGTTTGATTACAGGAGTAATGACAATGCTACGAGATGTAACGGTTACTGTATTTGATAATCCAACGCAACCAGAACCACCCAATACAATTTGTGCTTGGAAAGTGGATCCTGAATTGGAAGAAATAGAAGTAGTAGTTACTGGACCAGTTATTCCATATCCTAACCATTCAACGGTTGTACCAGCTGGGTATCCCGCAGCATACATTCCTGAATCAGCTACCGATATTGTAACTGCGTTTGGAGAACAAAGTGTTGTATCACTAATTGATAACTTAGCTCTTGGATTGACACTATTGCTCACAATAAAATTAGTGGCTCTTCTACAAGTAGAACCGGTATTACATTCTGCATAGTAAGTGTATGTCCCTTGTGTGTTTGTAGTAGTAATTCCACTTCCCGCAACACCCACTGGATTAAATGTAGAACCTGTTCCTAATAATACTCCTCCTGATGAAGCCGTGTACCAGTTAATGGATCCAGGAACAGAGTAGGTGATGGTGATTTGCATGAAATCAACAGCGGCTGTTCGAGCACTTGCATTACTATTTACAGCTGATAAAACGACACCAAAGTTAGTTGCATTGATATCAGCAGGTGTCCATGTTGAACCCCATAAGTCTGTTGTACTTCCATATACTGCACTTGTTAAGGTAGCAGGCCAATCTGTGGTAGTTGCTGCTCTGTTTGTTGTTTGCACGGTGCCACCTTTAACAAGACTAACTCGATTATCTCTAACTACAGGAGTAGTTCCTGTAGATGAACGGTTAATCGTAACCGTTATACCATTGATGGTTGCATTCGAAGGTATAGCAAAACCATAACCTGTTCCTTGTAAATAATTAGTTGTAATGTTGGTTGATATAGACATTCCCGCCGTTCCAGCACCTGCAATATTAGCTGGAGTTGACCAAGCTAATGTTCCAATTCCTGTTACGTTAGCACCTACGGTAGCATCCTTCGGTCCACTTGTTTGTCCTGTAAGAGTTCCACTGCAAGCGGATGTTGCCGTTAGTTGTCCACTACCACCCACACATACAGTAGCACTGGTTGTTGTTGGTGAAGTGTTTATTGTATTAACGGTTGTACTTCCTTGTGTTCCCCAACATCCTGCACTGCTTTGCGCATTGAAATAATAAGTTCCTGCAGCAGTTACTGTTTGCGTTGAAGAAGGAGTAGAAGTAGAGGTCCCTCCACTTACCGTTCCTTGATAATAGATAGTACCACCCGTTCCGCCTGTAGCTGTTAGTACCGCTTGATCACAAAAGGTTCCACCACCAGTTACAGATACCGCTGTTGGTAATGGATTAACGGTTGTTGTAATAGTATTTGAAGTGGCAGGTGAACCAATTACACAATTAGCGGTAGAGGTCATCACAACACTAACTTGATCACCATTTACTAAACCAGTATTAGTATAGGTTGTACTATTAGTTCCTACATTCACTCCGTTTAATTTCCATTGATAAGTAGGAGTTCCTCCGTTTACTGGAGTAGCTGTAAATGTTACAGATGTTCCGGAACAGATGGTGTTGTCAACGTCATTTGAGGTAATAGAAACAGATGCTGTTGTTTGTAAGGTTACTATTGTAGCAGTAGATGAAGTTGCACTTGCTGCAGTACATCCACTAGCACTAGTGTAATTTATAGTAACAGTTTTACTTCCTGCAGTTAACCATTTTAATGTTACTGTGTTGCTAGTAGATCCAATTCCACCAGATGTAATTGAATAATCTGTATTTAAAACTCCCGGAACCGTCCAAACATAATTCAATTGTCCCGCTTGAGTAGTATAGGTTACATCTGTATTCGAACAAGCGGTTGCTCCAGGTTGCGCAGTAAAGGTAACCGTTGGAATTGCATTAATTGTTGCTGTTACAGCCGTTCTTGTTAAAGAAATACAACCTGATGTTGAATTTCTTGTCTGAGCATAGTAGGTAGTTGTAGCCGCTATGCTTGGAGTTGTATAAGTGGAGTTACCACTTAATAATAAGGTTCCACCTGTTGATGCAGAATACCAGTCAATCACTTCACCTGCATTGGCAGTTGCTGAAAGTGTAACGGTACCTATACCACAACGTGATGCAGAAATTCCTGTTGGTGCATTCGGTGCAGCACTTATGACAAATAACGCTGAATCACGACAGCCAGGATTGATCGAGTTTTCTACATAATAAACAGTAGTTCCAGCAGTATTCGTATTGCTTAATCCAGAATTGGCAACACCTACCGGATTAAAAGGCGATCCAGAACCTATTAATGTTCCACCAGACGATACCGTGTACCAGTCTAATGAACCAAAATCTGTATAAGTAACCGTAACTTGAATATAGTCAACACTTGCTGTTTGATTCGTGGTTGATGTTCCTGATCTTGTTACAGACAATGCAACCCCGAACCCAGAGTTGTTAATATCAGCTGGCGTCCACGTTGTACCCCACAAGTTACTTGATGAACCATAAGTTGCATTGGCTGCTGTCGATGGCCATGAAGAGGTAGAACTTAAATCCGTAGTTTGTACAGTACCCGCTTTTACTAAACTAACTATATTATCACTTATATTGGAATTAGAAGGACTAAAACGGTTAATTGTAACCGTAATTCCTTGAATGGTTGCATTGGAAGGAATAGCAAAACCATAATTACTACTACGTAAGTAATTGGAAATATCACCTCCTTTTAAATTAACAGTTGCGTAGGTACTTCCAGTCGAAGTTGTAATATTGGCTGTGGATGAGCTAGACCAGTTCGAATTGCTTCCACTTAAACTTAATGTTCCCCCAGTTCCAGCGTCCGTTGCACCCGTACTAACGTTAGGTTGACTAACAGTGGATGTTGCTGATACACTTCCAGTACCTCCAGCACAAATAGAAACATCAGTGGCAGTTGGTTTTGGGGTGATGGCTACAGTGGTAGATGTTGTTGCAGAACAACCATTAACGTCAGTTACTGTAACGGTATAAGTTCCTGAAGTGGTTAATGAGTTTATTGCAGAGGAGGTGGAAGTTCCACCGCTCCATAAATAAGAAGTTCCACCTGACGCGGTCATGATCGTGTTACCACATCCCGAAGTTGAACCACTAATTGTGGCAGTTGGTAAACTAAATATTTTTAAGCTGGTTGAAGTGGTGTAGGTGGTACATCCAGCAACATTAACAGTATAGGTAATTGTATAAGTTCCTACTGTCGATGTTGAAGGAGTAACAGCTCCTGTAGTTGTATTAATAATTAATCCAGCTGGCGAAGAAGAATAAGTACCGCCAGTAGTTCCAGTTAAAGTTACAGCTTGCGCTGTTGTAACTGATTTACAAAAGCCAACATTTGTGTAACTAATTGTAGCATTTGGAGCGGCATTAATAACTATAGAAGTAGTCGCCGTTTGCGCTGAACATCCTCCACCTGCAGCCATGGTATAGGTAACCGTGTAAGTACCTGCTGTACTGCTGGATGGTGTTATTTCTCCCGTACTGGCATTAATAGTCAAGCCTGCTGTAGAACTGAAAGTTCCTCCTGTAGTTCCTGTTAAAGTAACGGGTTGAGCGCTCAAAATTGAGCTACAAAATGGTGTTCCTGCATAGCTGATAGTTGCGGCAGGTAATGTTGTAATAGTAACAGATGTTGTAGTGGTTACAGAACTACATCCACCAGCAGCAGCAATTGTATAGGTAATTGTATAAGTTCCTGCTGTCGATGTAGATGGAGTAATTGCTCCTGTACTAGCGTTAATTGTTAAACCAGCGGTAGAACTGAATGTTCCTCCAGTTGTTCCTGTTAATGTTACAGGTTGTGCTGTGGCAACTGTTTTACAAAATGGGGTTCCTGCATAACTAATGGTTGCACTTGGAATTGCACTGATAGTGACAGATGCGGTTGCCGTTTGCGCTGAACATCCTCCGCCTGCAGCCATGGTATAGGTAACCGTATAGGTACCTGCAGTGCTGCTCGATGGTGTTATTTCTCCTGTACTGGCATTAATAGTCAAGCCTGCTGTAGAACTGAAAGTTCCTCCTGTAGTTCCTGTTAAAGTAACGGGTTGAGCAGTAGCTATTGACTTACAAAATGGCGTACCTGCGTAACTGATAGTTGCTGCTGGTAATGTTGTTATAGTAGCTGTGGTAGTTGTTGTATAGGTTGTACAACCACCAGGCGTAACAGTGTAGGTAATGGTGTAGGTCCCTGCTGTACTAGTGGAAGGAGTAATTGCTCCAGTAGAAGCGTTAATACTTAATCCTGCCGGAGATGCAGTGTAAGTTCCCCCAGTTGTTCCAACAAGCGTTATTGCTTGAGCTGTTGAAAGTGATTTACAGAATGGCGATCCAGAATAACTTATCGTACCTGTAGCAGCAGCATTAATTGTAACGGATGTTGTAGCTGTTGCCGCAGTACAGCCATTTGCAGCCATAGAATACGTTACTGTATATGTTCCTGCTGTACTCAATGAAGGATTGATTTCTCCTGTCGATGCATTAATTGATAAACCTGCCGTTGAAGAATAAGTTCCACCTGTGGTTCCTGTTGTTGTTACCACTGCAGAAGTTGTTGTTTTACAGAATGGAGTTCCACTATAAGAAATAGTTGCCGCATTTGGTTGTGCAACATTTATTCCTACAGTATCTGAAGCCGTACATCCATTGGAACTAGTAGCAGTTACCGTATAAACCGTACTAACGTTAGGGCTTAC
>JBJTMY010000033.1:0-16432 GCA_046073825.1 Bacteroidota bacterium | reverse complement strand
GTGAAGAGCAAGTTTTTAATTTATCGGTAAAAGCAGATTATAAAGAAGCTGCAGCAAATTTATTTTCGTTTCTTCGGGCGCTGGATTCCGATTCAAGTGTGAAAATAATTTATGCATTTTTATTACCTGAAATTGATTTAGGGTTAGCCATTAATGACCGTTTGAATAGAGCGTCTTTTGAAAGTTGAATAAAAATTATAAATCTAGTTTCGTTAAAAACTAAACGTTTGTAAACGGCTATTTAGATATTTTAATTATTTATTTGTAGAATGCATTCAAAAATCAAAGTGATGGTACGTCCAGGCATAATTCGTTCTAGGCGCGTTTGTTTATTGTATTTTTTATACAATGAGAAATTAATTTTAAAGATTAAAACTAAATACAATGCTCAGTGGTGTGCTGAACTAAAATGTTGGTGGGTGCATGATCGAAATAATTTCATTCAAGAGTTAAAACTTCACAATGACATTTTGATTTTGGTATCAAGGAATCTTTTTATTGATGATAATATGAAGCTTACTAATTTCAATAAACACAGATGGTTTCGAACAAGAAAATTTAAAAACTCAAAATTTAAGATGGTACTATAGATTATCAGATTCCGTTCTTTTAGGATGTTTATAGCCCATTAATGAAGTCAAATTACAATATTGTATTTTGATAAATCCCGCTGTTTTTGCTAAATATTTGAAATTCACAAGATTTATTTGAATAATAATAGAAAAGATGGTTAATTAAGTGTATATTTGCTATTCAATAAATTAAAATTATCAAAAAATGAAAAATGGAGTAGTAAAATTCTTTAATTCAACAAAAGGATTTGGTTTTATTAAAGATGCAGAAACTGGAGAAGAAATCTTTGTTCACGTAAGTGGATTGAAAGATGACATCCGTGAAAATGACAATGTGACTTTTGATGTCGAGAACGGTAAAAAAGGCTTAAATGCTGTTAATGTTAAATTAGCATAATTTATTTCTTTAATAAACACAAGCCCATCTTGGTAATACCTAGATGGGCTTTTTAGTTTGATTTCTGAAAGTGCTTGTAATATTATACTGCAAGCTTAATTATACTGCAAGCTTAACATTTACGGCGTAAAACCCACGATCGCCTTTCTCAATATCAAAGGTTACTTTATTGCCTGCTTTTATAGGTGTGCTTAATGCTGATGAGTGAACAAATATACTATCATTACTATTTGCATCTTTTATAAATCCATAACCCTTCGTCTCATCAAACGAAAATACAGTGCCTGATTTTACATCATCTTCTTCGCTTTCGGATTGTCTAGTTACTGAAATTTCTATACTGTCAATATCAACGGGAACTCGTTGTGCAACAGGTGTAGAGGAGATTCTTCCAAATTCATCAACATAAGCAATCATCTCATCAAATGTTTTTGTCTTAGTATTCTTGCGATCTGCCTTTTTCTCTAATTTTTCTTTCCTTTCTTTTTGTTTTCGTTTTTCTCTATCTTTTTTGTTAGATGTGCTCCCTGATTTCGCCATTTAATTTTTTTTTCGCAAGGTACGGAGATATTTTATCATATTGGCTAAAATTGAAATCTAAATCTACAAAGTCAATTTTATTTGTCCATCACCTACAACTTTTTATTTAATTTCTATTTTTATAAAATAATTAATGATTCTATAGTAAAATTGAAATCTTTAAGCATTTGCATTTCTTATCTTCTCGTTATTCTTTCAGTACTCGTGCTGATTGGCGTTCTTAATTTTGGGTATGGACTTGGAAATTATGTTTATGTGTTACCCGTAATGGGTTTTGCTTTTATTCAAGTAGTTGTTACTCGAAGATTGTTGAAAATGAAGGTCGATCATTATTGGTCATCAATAATGATTATCACTTTACTGGTGTGCTCATTCATACTCTTTAAAGCTACAATTGGCAGAGGTCCTGAATTTTCTTGGAATGGCGAGGTGTTTTTTATCAAATGAATTTACTAAATCAAATGGGTGTAAAAAAGCAATTTCCCGATGATGAAAGATATTAATTATATATTGAAAGTGTGGATGGCAACCATAATAACAACCCCCATTTTGATAAGTGCGATTACGATGGTTGATTTATGGGTTAATAAGAAAACTATTGATGCTGGAATAATAGAGTTTACGATCTTGTTTATTGGTTTAGGAGCTTTGATTTCGCTTCCTTCCTACATACTATTGGCCTTGTTTTTTAATGTAACGCAAAAAAAATTGAATAAAGTTCAATTAAAATTGATGATGATAGTATTAGGTAGCCTTTGTATTATTTTTGAGTCAATTTACTTTTTTGGATTGAATCGTACTAATTACATTGATATATTTCAGTTAATTATTTTTTATGTTGTGGTGATGATGTTTTATGCCATTACTTGTAAAATAAATAGTAATGCAGCTGTTAATTCAGTTGAAAATAAATCAACAATCCAGCAGCAAGACTCATAATTATTAAGGCGGCAATACCCATAATGTTCGAAGTTTTATCATTGACAAACTTACCCATTACCGCTTTGTTATTGCAAATATGTAATATGATTCCTATTAAAACAGGTGCTGTTATTCCGTATAAAATAGCTGTGTAGATAAGTGCTTTTATAGGAGATAATCCGATATAATTAATCGATAATCCTACCAATAAGGAGATTGCAATGATTACATAAAAGCCTTTTGCTTCATGGAATTTTTTATCTAATCCTTGTTCCCAACCAAAGGTCTCTGTGAAAATATAGGATAATGATCCGCTTAATACAGGTATTGCAATTAAGCCAGTCCCAATTACACCAATCGCAAATAATAAATAGGTTAAATCGCCAGCAAGTGGTTTAAGAGCTAACGCAGCTTGTTCTACAGTATCTATTTGGGTTATTCCCGATGGAAATAATACGCTTCCAGTGGTCAATATTATAAAGTACATAACCAACCCGGAAATGGCCATCCCAAAGTCAACATCGTTTTTCATTTCATGAATAATTTTCTTATTCACTATTAAATGCCTCTTTTTAGTTTTCATTTCTTCTACTTCTACCGATGCTTGCCAAAAAAATAAATAGGGAGATATGGTAGTACCGAGAATCCCAACAATAACAGCCATAAACGATTCATTCCATTCTATAGTTGGAATAAATGTAGCTTTGATGATTACGGTTAAATCTTGCTTGTATAAAAAAGGAACGATAAAATAGACCAACATTACCACACATAAGTTTTTTAAAATGGAGGCTATTTTTTGATAGGGCAAATAAATAATTAAGATCAATAAAATTACTGTGAACAAAACCGAAAAATAATTTTGGTCAATTGATGGAAACAATAGATTTCCTACTGCTCCCATTCCGGCAATGTCAGCACCAATATTTAAAACGATTGCAGGAAAACTGAATAGCAACATTAAATACAAAACCCATCTGGGGTAGTGGGCTTTTAATGTTCCTGTTAAACCTTGCGATGTGACTAAGCCAATTTTAGCACACATCTGTTGAATAACGGCCATTAATGGAAATGCCACGATAGCGGTCCACAATGTTTTTAATCCAAATGCCGCTCCCGCTTGAGAATATGTAGCGATGCCGGATGGGTCATCATCACTAGCTCCAGTTACCAAGCCAGGTCCTACTTTTTTCCAAAACGATTTTAATTTTGTAGCTAGTGATTTAGAGTGTCCCATAATGAATTTTACTTTTGTTTGTTAAGTTCTACTCTTAATTGATCTGACGTCTTTGAACTGCCATCATGACTCCATCCAGGTGGCATAAATAAGTACTTCAGCTTTAGTCGCCAATTAATGGGCTTTTTCATATCATTCCATATTGATTGCCATTCATGGGTTACAATTTTAATCGGATGATGCTTGCCTTCTAACGGTTTCGTCAAGCCGTAAACAATTTTTTCTTCTTCATTTTCTTTTTCAAACGTGCCAAATAATTTGTCCCAAATAATTAAAACCATTCCCATATTTCTGTCGAGGTAGTTAATATTACTCGCATGATGTACGCGGTGATGTGATGGACTTACAAATACTGCTTCGAACCATTTCGGCATTCTCTTAATAAATTGTGTATGCACTAATATTCCATAAATCTGAGTAGCAGCATATACAAATAGTAAATCCAACGGGGAAAAACCTACTAACGCCAATGGAATAAAATAAATGAAACGATAGATAGGTTGAAATACGGAGGAGCGAAAGCCCGTTGTTAAATTAAACTCTTCAGAAGAGTGATGTGTAACATGCACTGCCCAGAATAATCGGATCTGATGGTCAAATCGATGCTCCCAGTAATACATGAAATCTTCTGCAATAAATATGGCAATCCAATAGAGTAGGGGACTGCTCCAATTTTCAATAATTCGGTATTGGTAAAACCATAAAAGAATCGCAACATAGATTACACGAAAAAGAATATCAATACTCGCGTTTAATACACTTAAATAAACATTAATGATGGTTTCTTTTAATGTGTAAAAGTGTTTGAGATGTAAATTGCTAAGGATTATTTCGGCAGCAATTACTAAAATATAAATAGGAGTGCTGATGAGTAAAATCCATTGCTCTTTTAATTCCATAATCGCTAAACTTTTTCAAATATACCCGCTGCACCCTGTCCTGTTCCTACGCACATTGTAACCATTCCGTATTTTTTATTGGTTAATTCTAATTCATGCATTAGTTGAACAGTAAGTTTGGCTCCACTGCAACCTAAGGGGTGTCCTAACGCTATCGCACCTCCGTTCACATTTACTAAATCTTGGTTGATAGCTAATTTGCGCATGACTGCGAGTGATTGTGAAGCAAATGCTTCGTTTAATTCAATCAAGTCGATATTGTTTAAGGTCATTCCTGCTTTCTTTAAAACCATTGGAATAGCCTCCACAGGACCAATTCCCATAATGCGAGGTTCTACTCCTGCAACAGCATAATTTACAAAGCGCAATCGAGGTGTTAAGTGGTGCTCTTTTAAAAACTTTTCCGACACGACTAACACAAAAGCAGCACCATCAGATGTTTGAGAGGAATTTCCAGCAGTAATGCATCCTTGTGCATCAAATACTGGTTTTAAGGAGCTCAATTTTTCAATGGAAGTGTCTGCCCTTGGTCCTTCATCGGTGTCAAATGTAAATTGCGTTTTTTTCTGCTTAAAGTTTTCATCAATAAGCAGCTCTTCTACGTTCACTGGTACAATTTGCGATTTGAATTTGCCTTCTTGTATAGCCTTCACTGCTTTCTGATGACTTTGATAGGAAAATGCATCTTGATCGGCTCTTGACACCTGATATTCTTTCGCGACCGCTTCCGCTGTTAATCCCATTCCCCAATAGTACTCAGGGTTCGATTTCGCCACTTCATAGTTGGGTACTATTCTCCATCCTCCAAAAGGAATTGGCGACATCGATTCTACTCCACCCGCTAAGATACAATCAGCCATTCCCGCATTGATTTTTGCAGCTGCTATGGCAATGGTTTCCAATCCCGATGCACAATAACGATTGACGGTGACTCCTGGAACTTTAACAGTGTTAAGACCCATTAGAGAAATCATCCTACCAATATTTAACCCTTGTTCTGCTTCTGGTGTGGCGTTGCCTACTATTACATCTTCGATAAGTTCAGTATCAAATGAACCCAATGAATGAATAAGGTGTTTGATAACCGTGGCAGCTAAATCATCAGGCCTAACATTTTTTAATTTTCCTTTCGGAGCTTTGCCAACAGCAGATCGAAATCCAGTGAGAATATATGCACTCATAGTTTGTCAATAAAAAACCCGCTTTTCAGCGGGTTGAGTTAGAAATTATTTTTTTGTGGTATCCGCTGGTGCGCTATTGTTACCCCCCGGAGGAGTAGTGGTTCCAGCAGGTTTTCCAGGGCTTTTAGCTTTTTTGGCATCAGCCGCTTTCTTAGCATCAGCTGCTTTTTTAGCTTCTTCAGCAGCTGCCTTTTGGTCTATACCATCTTTATAGGAGTTAGTAGATATTAATTGTCCTTTTCTATTAAAAGCTCTCCACTCTCCATCTTTTTTATTGTTTTTGTAAGCCCCTTCAGCAGCAACTTCACCATCTTCGTAGTAACGAGTCCACTTACCGTCTTTTTTTCCTGCAATGTATTCTCCCTCTTGTCTTACTGTTCCAGAATAATAATAACGCTTGTAAACTCCTTCTTTAATGCCATTTTGGAATTCTTGCTCTTCCATGATTTTACCATAAGGGTAATAGCGCTTTGAAACACCTTGACGCTTGTCATTCACATATTCAACTTCTGTCATGATGTCTCCGTAGGAGTTAAATGTCTTCCATGTTCCTTGCTTTTGACCAAACTCGTCCGTCTTGTTACGATGTTTTTCTTTGCCCGGCGCATATTTAGGTTTTTCTTCTGTCTGTGAGAAACAAACAAAAGGAATCATTAATAAGGCAAAGAATAAAATTTTGTACTTATGCATATGCAACAGTTTTTTCAGGTGTTAAAAATAATATTTTATTTAATTCCTCAAAGGTTTTCCGGTGGTTAATATTGATTGAATTCGTTCTAATGTCTTTTTTTCGCCTGTAAGTGATAAAAAAACCTCCCTTTCAAGGTCTAAAAGGTATTGTTCTGTCACTTCTGATGGTGAACTTAACTCTCCACCACACATCACATATCCAAGCTTTTTACTAATGTATTCATCATGACTCGAGATGTAATTGCCGCTTTTCATACTATTTGCCCCTACCCAAATTAACCCTAGCCCTTGCTTTCCTAGCACCTTAATGTTTTTACGTTGTAACGGTTGGGTATATCCAGCATCTGATAATGCGACAACCGATTTTCTTGCATCAATTAATAAATGATTTCGGTTTATGGTAATCGCATCTCTGCCTGCTTTTAAAATTCCCATTTCAAAAGCTTCTTGGGCCGATGTCGATACTTTTGCTTGACCAATTGTTAAAAAGTCAGAGCGTAATGCATTTAGCTGTATGTCACCTTCTTTTAAGGAGTCAGCGAATCGTAATGCCATCTCTTTTGTTCCGCCACCTCCTGGAATTAATCCAACTCCAAATTCAACAAGTCCTGTATATAATTCTGCATGAGCTTGCACTTTGTCAGCGTGTAAGGTCATTTCACACCCTCCCCCCAATGTTAATCCAAAAGGAGCCACAACAACGGGCACCGATGAGTACCTTACCCGCATATTCATATTCTGAAACATGCGGATAGCCATGTCTATTTCGTCATACTCTTGTTCTATGGCCATCATAAAAATCATTGCAAGGTTAGCCCCAGCGGAGAAGTTAGCCCCGTCGTTTCCGATAACGAGTCCTTTATAATTTTGTTCAGCTAATTCGATGGCTTTGTTTACTCCAGCTATTACCTCACCACCCATGGTATTCATCTTGGTAGTAAACTCGCAACAAATTACCTCTTCACCAATATCAATAATATTACAACCGCCGTTTTTCCAAATGGTTTTTTCCTTGCGTAGTGGATATAATGCAATTTTGGATGCTTGGTTCGGAATTAATTGGTAGGTTTTTGAATTGGGATCGTAGTAACTATAACTGCCTTTTTCAAATTTGTAAAATGATTTGTTTCCTGCATCAAGCATTTCTTTAACCCATTCAGGTGACTTAAAGCCAATGCTTTCCATCATTTTTAAGGAAGCTTCTATACCGATTGCATCCCATGTTTTAAAGGGGCCTAATTCCCAGCCAAAACCTGCTTCTAACGCCTCGTCTATACGAAAAATATCGGGTGAAATTTCATTCACTTTACTTGCTACAAATTCAAATAAGCCGAAAAAAGATTTTCTATAAAAATCACCCACAACGTCTTTTGCTTGAACTAACATCGCAATTCGTTGGCGTAAATCATCGATGTTTTTTACTTGCTCAATGGTCTCAAATTTCTTCTTGGGTTTTAATTGATAGTCTAATGATTTTAAATCAAGACTTAAATAAATTGTTTTCCCTTTTTCGTCTTTCGATTTCTTGAAAAATCCCTGCTTGGTTTTGTCGCCCAACCATTGATTGTTGACCATTTGCTGAATAAATCCTGGAAGCTCAAATGTTCTCTTTTCATTGCCTTCCGGAAGTGCCGCAGCTAAGTTGTTGCTAACATGAACTAATGTGTCGAGTCCAACTACATCGCAGGTTCTAAATGTGGCAGATTTAGGTCTGCCAATTATTGTTCCTGTAAATAAATCAATGTCGTTAATGGTAAAATCAGATTGGTCAACTTGATGAAATAAGGAAGAGATACTGTAAACGCCAATTCGATTAGCAATAAATGCTGGGGTATCTAAACATTCGATAGTTGTTTTTCCTAAAAAACGAGATCCATAATGCATTAAGAAATCAATTATCTCTTTCTTCGTTTCTTTGCCAGGTATAACTTCTAAAAGCTTTAAATATCTCGGCGGATTAAAAAAGTGCGACCCGCAAAAATGTTGTTTGAAATTTTCAGTCCTGCCTTTTGTTAAGAGTCCAATAGGAATACCAGAAGTGTTCGTGGTAATTAAAGTGTCTTGCTTTCTATATTTTTCTACTTCTGCATAAAGCTGGCGTTTTATCTCTAAATTTTCTACCACAACTTCAATAATCCAATCGCAATCACTGATTTTACTCAAGTCGTCTGTTAAATTACCAGTGGTAATATAATCGGCTCCCGATTTTGAGTATAGTGGAGATGGTTTTGATGCAATAGCTGTTTTTAAGGATGAATTCACAATTCTATTTCTGAAAATAGGACTGGTTTCGTTTATTCCCTTTTTTATTTCTTCTTCAGACAATTCCTTCGGTACAATATCAAGTAATAATACAGATACACCTATGTTGGCAAAGTGACATGCAATGCGGGATCCCATAATTCCCGATCCTAAAACAGCCACTTTTTTGATTGCTCTATTTGACATACAATTTACAAAATTTAACATCCCGAATTTAACGATATTTCATAGTGTTTTTGTCAGTTTTTGAAAAAGTAATGAACCGCTAAATATTAAGGTAATTCAAGGGTAATACGCTGTTGTCCTTCAGCTTGAATTTAATTCATAGAGGTTCTTTAAAAAATATCAAACATTATTTTACCTTTGCATCCTTAATAAAAAAAGGACTATGAGTTTCGAGAAAATTATTTCAGTGCCAGGTAGCCCAGGTTTATACAAAATGGTGGCTCAAATGCGTAACGGCGGATTCGTTGTAGAAGGTATTTCTGATAATAAAAGAATGCCTGTTTCTGCTACACAACGTATCGTAATGTTAAAAGATGTGGCTATCTATACTTATGAAGAGGATATGCCGCTTTATGATGCATTCAAAAAAATGAAAGGCAATGATAAGTTGGCCACATCTGTAAATGCAAAATCAGAACCCGCAGACTTAAAAGAAGTATTAAAAAAAGTATTGCCTGAATACGATGAGGAAAGAGTTCATATTTCAGATATTCGTAAGATTTTTTCTTGGTACAACTTGATTAAAGATTTAGTGGGAAGTCCAGAAAGTGAAGCTGCAATGAATCCATCCAACGAAGTTGTTGAAGAAAAAGTTGAAGAGGTGAAAGAAGTAGTGGAGGAAAAAGTAGAAAAAGCAAAAGCTCCTAAAAAAAGAGCAGCTAAAAAGTCAGCAGAAAAAGAATCTTAATATTATTCAAAAGCCCCTATAAACGGGGCTTCTTTATTCTTACTTGTTATGGAATTCAATAACGAATTATTGTCCTATAAAATTCAAAGAAAATTTTTACCATCAGATTTTTCCTACAATGGTTGGGGCGATTTACAACCGTATTTCGAAAATTTGAAAAGTAGGGTTATTTCAAACGATGCAGACTTTGAAAATTGGTTAAAGGATCGAAGTGAATTGGAGGCCGCTCTACAAGAAGATGTAGGTTGGAAATATATTCGAATGAGTTGCGATACCACCAATGAGCAATATGTTAAAGAGTACACTTTTTTTGTGAGTGAAATTCAGCCTATGATAGCTCCGTATAGTAATGATTTGGATTTGAAACTACTGGGCTATCCTAATATTGATGCTTACCAAAAAGAAGGATTCAATATTTTATTGCGCCAAATTAAAAAACGAGTGGAACTTTTTCGAGAAGAAAATATCCCAATTATTGCTGAGCTTCAAAATAAAGAACAAGAATATGCAGCCATAGCAGGTGCGATGTCGGTTGAGGTTGATGGAAAGGAATTGACGTTGCAACAAGCTGGGAATTTTCTGGAACTTCACGATCGAAATAAAAGAGAAGAGGTTTATCGTAAAATGATGAACCGCCGATTACAGGATAGAGAGAAGTTAGATGATTTGTTTGATGAGTTACTTCAATTGCGTCATAAAATTGCATTGAATGCCGGCTTCAGTAATTACCGTGATTTTATGTTCGCTAATCTCGGTCGGTTTGACTATAATGCTGATGATTGTTTCAAATTTCATGAGGCTGTGGAAAAACACCTTGTCCCCTTAGTTGAACGAAGTGAGTCCGCGCATAAAATCGAATTAGGGGTTTCTGATTTGCGCCCTTGGGACCTGGCTGCCGAGCCTCAAGGTAAATCAGTTTTAAGACCGTTTAATGGGCATGCCGATTTGATTGATAAAACTATTCATTGTTTTAATAGATTGAACCCGTTTTTAGGAAGCTGTATTCAAGAGTTGCAAAACCGTAAACATCTTGACCTTGAATCGAGAAAGGGAAAGGCTCCCGGTGGATATAATTATCCGTTGTACGAGTCAGGATTTCCATTCATTTTTATGAATTCTACCAATACTTTGCGTGATTTAGTTACTATGGTGCACGAAGGAGGTCATGCCGTTCAGTCTATCGTTGATCAGCCTCTTGAATTAGTAGATTTTAAAAATATACCAAGTGAAGTCGCAGAATTAGCTTCAATGTCAATGGAATTGATGTCTATGAAATATTGGGATAGCTTTTTCGGAGACCATGTCGAATTAAAACGCGCGCAGTTAAAACACATTGAAGATGTAATTAAAGGGTTGCCGTGGATTGCTACTGTCGACGCCTTTCAACACTGGTTGTACCTGAATCCTACACATAATCGGAATGAACGTCGCGCCGCATGGAAGGCTACTTATAGTCGCTTTGCTAGCAAAACGGTAAATTGGGAAGGATTAGAAGATGCAATGGAGAATTTGTGGCAAAAGCAATTGCATATTTTTGAAGTTCCTTTTTATTATATCGAATATGGTTTTGCTCAACTGGGTGCCATTGCGATGTGGAGTAGTTTCTCTAAAAATGAATCAGCCACACTGCAAAATTATCTAAACGCATTATCGTTGGGTTATACAAAACCGATTGGTGAAATTTATAAAACAGCAGGAATTGAGTTTGATTTTTCAGAAAGCTATGTAAAGGAGTTGGCTGACTTTCTAGAAAGTAAAATCAATGAGTTTAATTAAATTAACTAAGTTAATTTGAAACTTTTTTAATTAGAATTCGAATAAGTGGCCCTTAAAAAGTGTTTCTTAATCGATGGCATCATCAATAATTTGGATCTTAGTTGTTTTTACACTCGTAATTATCGGGTTGTCAGCTTATTTTTTTTCCAAGCACTTTGGAAAAAAGAAAGGAGCAGTTGATGAAGACTTGTCGCTTTCATTGTTTCTAGAGCAACAAGAGTTACCATCTGTATTGTTTAGCGCTAACGGATTTGTAGCAAAAGACGCTAATCAAATGGCGCTTCAACTTTTTGCAATCTATCAGCGATCTATTCTCAAGGATCTTACTTTTGCCGATTTTTTCGATGAAAATTTGTCTTCTGAAGAAATAAAATTCTTATTGATTGCAGGCGAAAATGGAGGACTAACTCGTCAAAGTATTAAATGTAAAAATCGCAATGGTCACTTATTACCATTGGTAATATCGATGGTGCAATTTAAAAATGGCGACTTTATTTGCAAGTTTGACCATCCTGTTACAAAGCCTGTGGAGATGCCAGTGCAGGGGAACGGAAATGTTGTTGGAAATTCCATTGAAGATATTGAAAAAGACCGAAAATCTGAGTCAATTCATAGCGTCGAAAATACCCATTTTCATTTAGATCGAGTACAATTGCCACTTGATGTCGAATCAATTAAAGACGATAGTAATGCCGTTGCTGTGATTGATGTTTTTCAACGATTTGTTGATGTGAATGAGCATTTTGCTCACATAACGGGTTATACAGTTGAAGAGTTAAAGCGGATTACTTTGCAAGATTTAATTCATCCATCTCATGCTGTAATTCATCAAAAATGGCTTAGTGATTTAGTCAAAGGTGTGTCAACCGTTTCAAGTGTAGAAAGAAGCATAATCACAAAAAATAGAAAAAAAGCTGTTGTCGATTTAATGGCGGCATTTCTGCCTTCTAAAAATGTAATATTTATTACCGCTTTCGATAATACCGATTCAAAAAAAACAATTGATAACCTTTTATCGAACCGTGAAAATCTAATTGAACTTGTTGAGAATACTGGAGAGTCTATTATGTCCCTCAATGCTATTGGTTTAATTACAGTTATTAATAGTCAGGCAAAGAAATTATTTCATGATTGTTATGAAGTGCAGGTAGATGAAGGAGACAATTTGATTAACAAGCTAAAGGCTGGTTATAAGCAATTATGGGTAGGACGTATTCAATCGGTGTTGAAAGGAGAAACCATCAACTTTAATGATAGTCATGATGAGCATGGTGTTTTTACATTTTATGAAGTGATGCTCTATCCTATGAAAAATGAATTGGGGTTGATAACAGGAATAAGTTTCTCTGCGCGTGATATCACCGATCGATTACAGAAGGAAGAAGAGTTAAGGGTGGCTAAAGAAAAGGCCGAAGCCGCTACTGCTGCCAAGTCCGAATTTTTAGCCGTGATGAGTCACGAAATACGTACACCTTTAAATGGATTGATCGGCATTTCGGAATTATTGAATAATACCCGTTTGGACGAACAACAAAAGGAGTTTGTTGATATTATGCGTTTGAGTGGAGAAGCCCTTCTGCAAGTGATAAATGATATCCTGGATTTTTCAAAAATTGAAGCCAATAAGATGCAACTTGAAGCAGCTCCATTTCATGTTGCGGATGTGATTGATGAAACAATAGACATCCTATCCGCTAAGGCTAAAGAAAAAGGGTTGTTGCTTACCTCAAGTATTGCATTGAACGTTCCCGAAGCAATTATTGGAGATAAAGCTAGATTGCGCCAAGTAATGATGAATCTAGTTGGTAATGCAATAAAATTTACTGAGAGAGGAAAAATTATTATTGAAGTAATTGCTGAAAATATAAATAATGATTTATTTCTGAAATTTAAAGTAAGTGATAGTGGCATGGGAATGAGCCAGGATCAGATTGATATTGCTTTTAATGCATTTACACAAGCCGATAAATCTACATTCCGAAAGTATGGAGGAACCGGATTAGGTTTAACAATATGTAAAACATTAGTTGGGTTAATGGGAGGCAGAATATGGGCAGAAAGCGAAGTGGGAAAAGGAAGTGATTTCTATTTTACAATCAAAACGCAAGAAACAAAAATCGTGGAAACAAAAGTAAAAGGACCTCGCCCGGTAAGCCAGGCTTCCGAAAGACCTAATTTTGAGATGGGGAAACAGTTGCCAGCAAAAATATTGTTGGTGGAGGATAATGAAATTAATCGTTTGTTAGCCTCGAAACTGTTTAGTCGAATTGGATATCAAATTGATTCCGTAAATGATGGAAGTGATGCTGTTCTTGCAGTAAGTAGAACAAAGTACGACGTGGTATTTATGGATATTCAAATGGGTGGTATGGATGGTTTTGAAGCGACAAAGCGAATACGTTCACAGTTGGGTAATGCCGGACCTATTATCATTGCTATGACAGCCTTCGCTTCTCCTGAAGATAGAAAAGCGTGCATTGATGCTGGTATGGACGATTATGTTTCTAAACCGATAACCATTGATGATTTAGAACGAATGTTGGTGAAGTGGGTGAAAAATCCTAATCCAGAGGTCGTTATTAAATCATCCGTAAGCCATGCCCCAACAGTAAATCATGTGTCCGAAAATCTTGACTTGTCGATTGTTAAAAGATTGGTGGAAATCGGAAAGGCTTCAGATAGAAATTTTACCGCTCAGCTTTTAGAAATGTTTGCATTGCAGGTCCCTAGGTTAATCAACGAAATTGACTCTGCTATTAATATAAACGATTTAGATACTGTTTGGAAGGCTGCACATAAACTGAAAGGAACTTGTATGAATATAGGTGCTATTAAATTATCGGCCATTTGCAAGGAATTGGAGTCAAAAGGCAGGGTGAAGGATAATACCGGATTAAAAGGGCTTGCTTTACAGCTTGAAATTGAGTTTAAAGCAGCAGTAAAAGATCTAGGCGAGGTGTTTTTAGCCAATTTGTAATATATTTTTACAAATCCATTTGTTTTGATTAAAAATATTTTTACTTTTGCCGTCCGATTAATAAAAATCTAGAAGAATTTAATATTATGATTATTGTACCTATCAAGGAAAACGAAACAATTGATAAAGCACTTAAGAAATTCAAGAAGAAGTTCGAAAAGACTGGGATTGTGAAGCAATTAAGAGCTCGTCAAGCGTTCGAAAAACCTTCTGTAACTCGTCGTACTGAAATCAAAAAGGCGATTTACAAGAACAATTTGATCTCTCAAGTTCAAGCTTAGTTTTAAGCTTTGTAATTAGATATTTAATCCTGGCTCAATAAAAATTGGGTCAGGATTTTTATTTTGTTAATATACTGTCAATAATTTTTTTAGTTATTTATGGCTATTAGCACAATTTGAGCTTATATTTACGTTAATAGTTAAAGCTTAAATACTATGCAGGAAATCGACTTGTTTTTGAACTACCTCCAAGTGGAAAGGCGATTTTCGAAACATACAATGGTTAGTTATCAAACTGACTTACGCCAATTCTCTAAATATATCCTAGAAACTTACGAGCTTAATGATATTAAGGAGGTAAGCCATTTGTTTATTCGGTCGTGGATTGTCTCTTTGATTGAAAATGGGATAGACCCTAAGTCGGTTAATCGAAAAATCACTGCTCTGCGATCTTTTTATAAATTCCTGATAAAAACAGAAGTGCTTGATAAAAATCCAATGTTGAAAATTCAAGCACCGAAAGTTTCTAAGAAATTACCTGAGTTCCTTGATGACAAAAAAATGGATACTTTGTTCGATTTTATGTCTGCTAAAGAGCCTGCATTTGATAAATTAAGGGACTATTTAATGTTAGATTTTTTTTACCGTACCGGCGTTCGTTTGTCGGAGTTGATAGAGCTGAAATTACAGCAAGTAAATCTTTTTAATTTAACTGTGGCAGTTACGGGGAAACGAAATAAAGTAAGGCAAATACCAATATCTATTGGTTTTAAACAAGCTATTGAAAAATACCTTGAAGCGAGAAAGATTTTTTTGAAAGAACAAGATGCGAATTGCGATTTTTTTTTTACTGATAATAAAGGTAACAAAATGTATCCGGTTTTCGTTTATCGTATTGTAAAGGCAAATATTAAGATGGTAAGTACAGGAAAGAAAAAAAGTCCACACGTTCTAAGACACACTTTTGCCACCACAATGTTGAATAATGGTGCTGATATTAATGCAATAAAAGAGTTGCTTGGTCATAGTAATCTTTCTGCAACACAAGTTTATACTCATAATACAATTGAAAAATTAAAGGAGGTCTATAAGCAGGCCTTTCCTAAAGCGTAATAACTAATTTTAAAAAATTAAGACTATGAAATTAAAAGTTCAATCCATCCATTTCGATGCAGACAGAAAACTACTTGCATTCGTAGAAGAAAAAATTGAAAAGCTAACTCATTTTTATGAGGATATTATAGATGGAGAAGTTTTTCTTCGACTGGATAAAAGTTCTGAAAAAGAAAATAAAATTGCAGAAATTAAATTGAATACTCCTGGTAAAACGATGTTCGCGAGTGAGCAGTGTCGATCATTCGAAGAAGCAACGGATAATGCAGTTGATGCATTAAGAAAGCAAATTTCAAAATACAAAGAGAAATTAAGAAGTAATTAAATTGGTGAATTATTGTTAAAAAATGCGGGCGAAAAGTCCGCATTTTTTATTTTCTTTGTGGTCAAGATTTGTGTTGGATGCGTGTTTTTCAAGGGAAACGAAAAAAAATATTTATTTTTTTATGCAGAAAACTTGTTTCAATCAAATCATTTTGTAAATTTGCAATCCGATTTTACGGGGACGTTATTTTAGTTCATTGAAATTCAAGCCGATGTAGCTCAGTTGGTCAGAGCTACTGATTTGTAATCAGTAGGTCGGGGGTTCGAATCCCTCCATCGGCTCAATAGTAATTGAGTTAGTCTTTCTCTGGGAAGATTGATTCTGGCCAATACCCGGGGAGATACTCAAGCGGCCAACGAGGACAGACTGTAAATCTGTTGACTTATGTCTTCACAGGTTCGAATCCTG
>JBJTMY010000032.1:0-18383 GCA_046073825.1 Bacteroidota bacterium | reverse complement strand
AAATAACGGTCGTGGGTAACCGCAATTACAGTTCCTTTGTATTGTTGTAAGTGATGCTCTAACCATTCTACCGATTCAGCATCTAAGTGATTGGTTGGCTCATCCAACAATAAAATATCTGGCTCTTGTAATAACAAACGGCACAAAGCCAAACGGCGACGTTCTCCTCCTGATAACACATCAACACTCGACTCTGGATCAGGACAACGCAATGCATCCATTGCAATTTCAATCTTGTTATCCAGCTCCCATGCATTACTTGCATCAATCTTATCCATCAACTCCGCCTGACGCTCGATCAACTTATTCATTTCATCATCCGTGCAGGGCTCTCCTAATTTGATGTTTACGTCTTCGTATTCTTTTAGAATATCTACAATCTCCTGCACCCCTTCCATCACAATTTCACGAGCTGTTTTCGTATTATCTAATTCCGGTTCTTGCGGAAGATATCCAACTGTATAACCCGGTGAAAATACTACATCACCCTGAAAGGACTTGTCTAATCCTGCGATAATCTTTAATAACGAAGACTTACCAGAACCATTCAAACCGAGGATTCCGATTTTAGCTCCATAGAAAAAGCTTAAATAAATATTTTTGAGTACTTGTTTTTGAGGAGGATAGGTTTTACTTACACCTACCATCGAAAAAATAATTTTGCGGTCGTCTGACATTTTTATTGAATTATAATAGTTTACCTTTGCTGAATTCTGATGTATTAACAGGAGGACAAAAGTACCCCTTTCCGACCAAAATAGAAAGAAATGAACCGAACAAATTTCATTATCATGAAAAGATTTTTTAGCTGTTTAATTTTAGTTGCCATTGGTTTTATTGCAAGCGCACAAGACACGAAAATAAGCTTCACGCTATTAAAGAAAATCAACGAAACTAAGAATGAAAATGAATCTATTTCCGTCTTAATCAAGGGCAATGTGAATAATTTGAAAGAAGCGATTCCGAATGTAGGGGGTCATGTAAAATTTATTGCTGGTGATATAATAGCTGCGGAGATGCCCTTGTTTTTCATGAAACAATTTGCTCTTAACACCAACGTTATTCGCATGGAAGAAGGTATTATGAACCTGGAGCCCATGAATGACAAAATGAGAATCAACAATCATGTAAATGCGGTTCATGCCGGACTTTCTCCCCTTACAACAGGCTACAAAGGCAATGGGGTTATTCTAGGAGTTATTGATACTGGGATTGATATAACGCATCCCGACTTTAAAGACAGCCTTGGGAACACTCGAATTTTATGGGTATGGGATCATACATTACCTACATCGGGAAATACTCCACAACCTTATAATTATGGCCAACAATTTTCTGCTGCTGATATTATCGCCGGACTTGCATCGGCAACAGATGATATAGGCGCACACGGCACACATGTAACAGGTATTGCTGCGAGTAATGGCAGCACAGATACCATCTTTACAGGCGTTGCTCCAAAAGCAGATATTATTTCCGTAAAATTAAATTTCAATATTGCAGACAATGCCTGGTTAAGCAGCATTGCGGACGCTGTTAATTACATCTTTAATAAAGCGGATTCTTTAAACAAACCTTGTGTCATTAATATAAGCGCAGGAACTTATAATGGCTCTCATGATGGAAAAGATTTACAAGCGCAAACAATCGATAATTTAATCACAGCAAAAAATGGAAGGTGTGTTGTGGCCGCAGCAGGTAATGCAGGGAATGTAGCTCATCATTTATTGCATCAACCAACAGCAGGCGACACGCTTTTTACATGGTTTGCAAACAACAGTTCAAATGCTATTTACATTGAGCTATGGGCCGACACTTCTTCTTTTAGAAACATGCGATTTTCCTTAGGGTCTGATGCCTTAAATCCTGTTTACAACAATGTTGCGCAAGATCAGTGGATGGGAATTATTGGGAACATTGGTGTTTTAAGAAATGATTCGTTGATGAGTTTTACAGGAAACAGAATTGCACGTTATCAAACTTATGGTCAACAATTGGGAAGCAGATACAGTTTTATATTTTACATTCTTCCCGATTCTACGTTTAACTTTTTCCGTTTGATGAGTACTGGCACCGGAAAATTTGACGTATGGTCATTTGATATGATTGATTACGGACTGCCTGCTCCGGGCACTTATCCGAACATCAACAATTACGTTTTACCTGACTATGATAAAACAATTTGCAGCAGTTTTCAGGCAAGTGATAAGGTTATAACGGTAGGGCAATACGTCAATCGTAATAACTACGTGGATTACAATGGAAATCTTCAAACATTTCCTACAACAGAAGGTGCTTTAGCAGTTAGCTCAAGTAAAGGTCCAACAAGAGATGGAAGAATAAAGCCTGATATTACTTCAACAGGAGAATACACCATGTCGGCGCTACCGGCCTCTGCACAAGCATGGTTTATTGCTAATCAACCATTCAAGTTAGCGTACGATGGAAAACATATTCGTGATGGAGGAACCTCATCGGCAGCACCTGTTGTTGCAGGGGTTGCGGCATTATACTTTGAAGCACATCCTAATGCTAGCTGGCAAGACGTGAAAAATAAAATCATGTATTGCTCAAAGAATGACGCCTTCACTGGAACACAATTACCAAATAATAATTGGGGACATGGTAAACTAGATGCCATGATGGTGATGACAGGTTGCAGTATCGCAGGAACTACCGCGATAAACAATGCAAATTTCAGTTGCTATCCAAATCCAACTCGCGATATTGTTCATTTAAATTTTCCATCTTCTAACAAGCGAACAATTGAACTTTATTCTGTGATTGGAACCTGTTTATATAAATTTGAAACGACTAATCAAGAAAACGAAATGATGGTTTCAAATTATGAAAACGGAGTTTATATTTTGAGAATTTCAGAGGGCAATCAAACGCAAACTAAAAAACTAATTATTCAAAAATAAATAGAAACATTATAAATTTAATTGCACCCATCACAAATGATGAATTATTAATTTGAATGGTATAGTCACTCAAGCATTCAAAATTGTATTTTTGCAACATGCTCAAAACATTTAAAAACTATTTATCGTTTATCAAGTTTAGCCATACTGTATTTGCATTGCCATTTGCGGCAATTGGATTTACTGCAGGAATAGTTATCGGGAAAGGTGTTTTTAGTTTTGATTTAGCAGTAAAAGTGTTGCTTTGCATGGTGTTTGCGCGCTCTGCCGCAATGGGATTTAACCGCTGGGCCGATAGACATATTGATGCAAAAAATCCAAGAACAAAGGAAAGAGAAATACCAGCAGGAAAAATTTCATCCAACGCAGCATTAGCATTTATCATTGTGAATTGTTTAGGATTTATCATTACCACAAGATTCATAAATGAACTTTGTTTTTATTTATCATTTGTTGCCCTTGCAGTGGTATTGGGCTATTCCTATATGAAGCGTATTACTCCTCTGTGTCATATTGTTCTAGGATTAGGGTTAGCATTAGCACCTTTAGGTGCATGGTTAGCGGTTACAGGAGTTTTTAATCTGCTCCCTATTTTATTTTCTGTGGCGGTACTAACTTGGGTAGGCGGATTTGATATTATCTATGCATTACAGGATATTGAATTTGATCAGGCACATCAATTAAAATCAATCCCTTCTTACTTCGGACTTTATAATTCTCTGATCATTTCTAGAGTGCTTCACTTCATAACTGGCTTGACATTACTTGCTGCAGGCTACTATGGCGGTTTTAGCTTCATTTATTTTATTGGAATGGCCATATTTTGCGCACTTTTAATTTATCAGCATACACTTGTAAAGGCCAATGATTTAAGTCGAATCAATTTTGCATTTTTCAATACGAACGGCTTGGCTAGCATCACTTTTTCCGTATTTGTAATCGTGTCGCTTCTCTTATAAATAGCATTGCCTGAAAAAGGTTTTTTTGCTATTTTTGTTAGATATAGAATTGATATGTCAAATAGCACTCAAAATACTACATCTCAGGAACTTACATTTGAGGAATTTAAATCAGCCCTACTCAATGATTTTCGGGTTGCGAATGAAAGTCGTCAGGCAAGCTTACTAGGTCGTAAGGAAGTCCTTACCGGGAAAGCCAAATTTGGAATTTTTGGTGACGGGAAAGAGATTGCTCAATTAGCAATGGCTAAGTCATTCAAGAACGGCGATTTTCGCTCTGGCTATTACCGTGATCAGACATTTATGTTTGCAACAGGAATGCTTACCGTTCAAGAATTTTTTGCGCAGTTATACGCCGACCCATCTATTGAAGCAGAACCTTGTTCAGCAGGACGAATGATGAATGGTCACTATGGTACCCGATCATTAAACCCCGATGGCTCATGGAAAGATTTAACGGCTATGAAAAACTCATCAGCCGATATTTCTCCAACCGGAGGGCAAATGCCTCGACTTTTAGGTTTAGCTTATGCATCGAAACTTTATCGTTTGTTTCCTGAGTTAGCAAATGAAGCATCCTTATTTACAAGAAACGGTGATGAAGTAGCTTACGGCACTATCGGTGATGCCTCTACGTCGGAAGGTTTATTTTGGGAGTCGATTAATGCCGCAGGAGTATTGCAAATTCCAATGGTAATAAGTGTTTGGGACGATGGTTACGGAATTTCTGTCCCAGCAAAATTCCAAACTACTAAACAAAATATTTCTGAAATTCTTAGCGGATTCGAAAGAACAGAAGAGAAAAATGGTTACACGATTTTAGTTGGTAAAGGATGGGATTACGCAGGACTTGTAGAGCTCTATGAAAAAGCAGCAAACATTGCTCGCAAAGAACACGTACCAGTATTGGTGCACGTTCGTGAAATGACACAACCTCAAGGTCACTCTACTTCGGGATCGCATGAACGTTATAAATCGAAGGATCGTTTAACATGGGAAGATGATTTTGATTGCATCAAAAAAATGAAAGAATGGCTAATTACAGCTGCTATTGCAACAGCTGAAGAATTAGATGCAATTGAAGAGGAATCAAAGAAGACTGTCAACCAAGCAAAAAATAATGCGTGGAATGATTTTATCAATGGTGTTAAAAATGAAACTCAACAGGCTGCTAATCATATTTTAGCTGCTGCTGCATCAAGCAGTAATAAAATTTTCATTGAGCGCATCGCTCAACAGTTAACCGAACTATCAACTCCTGAGAGAAAAGATGGTATCGTAGCTATCAAAAAAGCCTTGCGCTATTTGAAATCTGAACAATCGGCAGAGAAAACAAATCTGATTAATTTTTTAAACCAGCAAATGCTGATTAATAAAGATCGCTACAACGATTATCTATATAGCCAATCGGATTTATCTGCATTAAATATTGCTCCCGTTGCAATTGAATATCCTACTACAGAACAGTTAATGGACGGTCGAGAGGTGTTACAAGCAAATTGGGATGTACAACTTGCAAAAAATAAATCGATAGTTATTTTTGGTGAAGATGTAGGTGGCATTGGAGGAGTAAATCAGACATACGCCGGATTACAAGCGAAGTATGGAGAGCATCGATTAATTGACACAGGTATTCGCGAGGCAACAATCATCGGACAAGGAATTGGTTTAGCAATGCGTGGCTTCCGCCCTATTGCTGAAATTCAATACTTAGATTATCTGGCTTATGCTATTCAGATTATGTCGGATGATTTAGCAACCTTGCAATACAGAACCAAAGGCGGACAAAAAGCACCGTTAATTGTTACCACTCGTGGCCATCGATTAGAAGGCGTTTGGCATTCGGGATCACCTATGCAATTTATTTTGGGCGCACTTAGAGGCATGTATGTTCTAGTGCCTCGTAATATGACGCAAGCAGCAGGTTTTTATAATACACTTTTAAAATCAGATGAGCCTGCGTTAGTGATTGAGCCGTTAAACGGATATAGAATTAAAGAGAAGCTTCCTAATAACTTAGGAGAGTTCTGTTTGCCATTAGGACAAGTGGAAATCATGAATCAAGGAACTGATGTAACATTAGTAACTTATGGATCCTGTGTTCGTGTAGCACAAGATGCAATCAATCAGTTGAACGAACATGGAATCAGTGTTGAATTAATTGATGTTCAAAGTTTACTTCCATTTGATATCGATGCGCAAATTGCTGAATCGATTAAGAAGACCAATAAAGTTTTATTCTTAGACGAAGATGTTTCGGGTGGAGCTACTTCATTCATGATGCAACAGGTTGTTGAAGGACAAGGTGCTTTTAAGTATTTAGATATGGAACCAAGAACACTAACGGCTAAGGACCACCGGCCTGCTTACGGATCTGATGGAGATTATTTTTCTAAACCATCTTCAGAAGATATTTTTGACACCGTTTACGCTATGATGCATCAATACAACCCATCGCAATTTCCATCAATCTATTAATCCACAAATAAATTTCTGATGGATTATACAAAAACAACGGAGAGCGATTCGCATTATAACCGGTTGGAATCAATGTCGGTTGAAGAGCTATTAACCAGTATCAACAAAGAAGACCAAACGGTTCCTCAAACGATAGAAAAAATAATTCCTAACATAAGTAATTTAATTGATGCCATTGTCCCTAGGATGAAACAAGGTGGACGATTATTTTACATGGGGGCGGGCACGAGTGGACGATTAGGAATAGTTGATGCTTCTGAATGCCCGCCAACGTATGGCATACCTCATGGAATTGTAGTAGGATTAATTGCAGGCGGAGACAATGCTATTCGTAAGGCAGTTGAGTTTGCCGAAGACAGTACAACACAAGGATGGGAAGATTTATTAAATGAAAATATTTGTGACCTCGATACGGTTATTGGTATTGCAGCATCAGGCTCTACGCCTTATGTTGTTCATGCTTTAAAAGAATGTCAAAAGCGAAATATCCTGACTGGTTGTATCACTTGCAATGAAGGTTCTCCAATAACAACCTACTCCGACTTTCCTATTGTCGCCGTTGTAGGTCCAGAGTTCGTAACTGGTTCCACACGAATGAAGGCAGGAACCGCACAGAAATTAATTCTAAATATGATTTCCACCTCGGTAATGATTCAACTGGGAAGAGTAAAGGGAAATAAAATGGTTGATATGCAACTTAGCAATAACAAGTTAATTGATCGAGGAACTCGTATGATCATGAACGAACTTGCCATTGATGAAATAACGGCTGCCGATTTATTGAACAAGTATGGAAGTGTAAGAGCTGCTATAGAAGCTTATAATAGTCATTAGTTCATGCAAGATATAGAGCCCTTTTACAACTGGCGACATTTGTATTCCTGTGAAGAAGATGACCGATCCCCTTTTTATGGTCGAGTTTATAGCGAGTTTGAGTATAGTAATACCGTTTATAATTATTACATCCATCCGCAGTGGGATGAAATTGGCTCGCCTACCCTTTATATTAAAATTATTTATTGTGACTACGATCAAGAGTTCGCTATCATTGAATTTTTAGGCGAATGGAATGATGCCATTTATAATGACATCATGACTTTGAAGCGAGACATAATAGACGAATTGATTAACCAAGGAATTAAGAAGTTCATTCTAATTGGAGAGAACGTCTTGAATTTTCATGCGTCAGACGATTGCTACTATCAAGAATGGCTAGATGATATCGACGAGGGCTGGATTGTCGCATTGAATTTCAGAGAACATGTACTAAGCGAATTTAAAAATGTAGGTATTGATTATTATATTACTTATGGAGGTGAATTTAATGATACCGCTTGGAGGACATTTTCGCCTACTCAACTGTTAAATTACGTCGAAGCCATCATTAACAAACGACTTAACTAAATACTTAAACTATTTTTTATATCTTTCAGCAAATGAAGAATCCGAGTTTGCTCATTTGTGTATTGGTAATATTGGTCGTTTCTGTTTTGGCTACAGGAATGCCGAACCATGCAACAATTATTCAAACGGGGAAAGCCTCTTATTATGGTCGTGAATTTGAAGGTCGTAGAACTGCGAGTGGCGATATTTTTAGAAACAGTGATTACACCTGCGCACATCGAAAATTTGAATTCGGCAGTATTTTAAAAGTAACGAACCAAAAGAATCAACTTTCTACCATTGTAAAAGTAAATGACAGAGGCCCTTTTGTCAGATCCAGAATAATAGACTTGTCTGAGGCAGCGGCTAGATCCATTGGCATTTATCAGCATGGCTTGGCATCGGTAAAATTAGAGCTGTTAAATATTATCAAAATGACTAGAAAACTTGATTCTACATTTACTTGTAACGATGTACTCGATTGCTTGGGAAATACAGCCAGTCTCTCCGGTTATTCGATTTCATTATGGAGATCAAAAAATCTACTGCATATTTTATACATTGCCAATGAACTATATTTAAGAGATGAGATAGAAAATGTATATGTTGTGGGATTAGGCATTGGAGAAAACAGAAACTATCATGTTGTAATATCGAATCTAAAATCAAAGCAAGAGGCTAGTAAAAAAATCGATTTTTTCGAGCGACAAGGATTTATGATTGTCAAACCACTTACTGCTTTTCATTAATAAGATTTTCCTCATCAAGTTAAAGACAATTAGCCCTACAACCTTTCTTTCCGCTTTACGTAAAAGCAAAAAGGTTGTAAGATTTATTGTTTTTTAAATACTTGTTGCCTCAACAATATTCTACCTTTAAAACAAAAATGATGATGAGAAAATTGTTAATCCTTTCGTTCATTGCTGCTTTAACTTCTTGTAGCAAAGATGAATCAAGCAGTCCTGCAACAACTACAGGAAACGGAACCAGTATCTCGAGCGTTCCTACCACTTTTACTCAGAAAGTATTAATCGAAACGTTCACGGGTGCGGGACAATCTCAATGCACAGATGGATTTGTAAAGCTAGATAATATTCTATCAGCGAATACAGCTAAGGCGATTCCAGTTGCAATTCATTACAGCGATGCGATGGAAATAAATCAATACACTACCTTGCAAAACACCTTTGCGAACGGTAGTGCTCCCCAATTTCCTTCGGGAATGATAAATAGAACGCCATCCTTAGGCATGGTGATTTTTAACCGTACACAATGGCAATCCAATTTTGATGTAAACAAAGTAAAAACGGCCGCATGTGGAATTTCTATCAAGTCATCCATCAATGGCACTCAAGGATCTGCAGAAGTACATTGCGGATTTAATACGACCTTAACAGGAAACTATAATGTCACTACCTATTTAGTGGAAGATAACATTTCTGGAACAGGTACAATGTATGACCAACGTAATGGATATAATACTACAGCAGGACATCCCTATTATAATTTAGGTGATCCAATTTTAAACTTTAGCCATAAATACGTTTTACGGAAAGTCGTTTCAGCCGAATTAGGAGATGCTATTAGTAGCGCGAATATAAAAGCTGGTGGAGAAGAAATTAAAACATACAATTTCTCAACAGCAGGAATAAATACTTCCAATTTATATATCGTTTCATTTATCACCAAAAACGGCAGCACTTATTCAGATAAAGCGGTGATGAATGTACAAAGAGTAAAAATCGGAAACACACAAAGCTGGGATTAACCAATTACATTTTTAACAAGTGAGCGATTTCCGCTATCATCATTGCGGTGGCTCCCCATATTTTGTGATGCTGATATTCATAAAACGGTGCATTCACTTGATATCCTCTTGCGCTTTCAAATACACCACGTGAAATATTTTCAGGACTCAAAAAATACGAAAGAGGTATTTCTAAAACACTTCGAACTTCCTCTTTATTGGGCTCAAAATTAATTTTGTATTCGGAATAGCATAAAAATGGCTTCACCAAAAAATTACTTGGTGGAATATACAACTCACTTAATGGTGAAATCAACTCAATATTTAATGCCTCTACTCCTAACTCTTCGTTTAATTCGCGTAAAGCCGTATGATAGTAAGACGCATCCTCTTTTTCATGTTTACCTCCGGGAAAGCTTATCTGATTAGCATGCACGTCTTTTTCATGAGAGGCTCGTTCCATTAAAACCAAACACCACTCGCCATTTTTGTTTTGAACCAACAATGATATTACACAGCCAATTTTATAATCGTTGATGTGTTTTAAGTAATCGGAAGCAGGCTTGCGATGCAATGGCGCTAACTGTGCATGCGCTTCTTCACCGGGCAAACCATTTTGCAATGAAGCATTTACTTTTGCAAGTAGTTTTTCAATATCTGAAAACATTATAATTTACGTTCTCCAATTTGTTGACGCCACATAGCATAATAAAGTCCTTTTGAGGCTAACAATTCATCATGCTTCCCTTGTTCTATGACGCTACCCTTTTCCATTACATAAATCCTATCGGCATGCATTACCGTAGATAAACGATGAGCGATTAAAACAGAAATATGATGGTCATCTTTTGAAATAGTACGCACGGTGGTATTGATCTCTTCTTCTGTTAAAGAATCCAATGCAGAAGTTGCCTCATCAAAAATCAACAAGGATGGTTTGCGAAGCAAGGCTCTAGCAATTGACAAACGTTGCCGTTCTCCTCCTGAAACCTTTACTCCTCCCTCTCCAATAAGGGTGTCTAGCCCTTTGTCGGCCCTGCCCAGCAATGATTGCAATGCGGCTTTATTCAAAGCAGATAAACATTCTTCATCAGTAGCATTAGGTGCAACGAACAATAAATTTTCTCTGATAGTCCCTGAAAACAATTGCGTGTCTTGAGTTACCAATCCAATTTGTGATCTTAATTCATCTAGATTAATTTGAGTAGAGGAAATATGATTGTATTGAATCGTTCCTTCAACAGGAGTATATAAACCTACAAGCAATTTCACCAAAGTCGTTTTTCCTGATCCAGATGGACCAACAAACGCAACAGTTTCTCCTTTGTTTACTTGAAAAGATACATCAACAATCGCTTTTACACTAGAAGTAGGATGCTTAAAATTCACCCGGCTAAACTCAAATTGTTCAATAGCACCAAGTCCAATTGGCTGATCCGCTTTCCGTTCGCGCTCAATAGATAATATGTCTTGAAAATTTGCTAACGACACTTCGGCTTCACGATAAACATTGATGATGTTTCCTAATTCTTGTAATGGACCGAAAATGTAAAAGGAGTACATAAACATCGTGAAAAACTGTCCAATTGTAATTTGTTTATCAAAGATCAGATAAAGCATCACAAACAAAATAGAGGTGCGCAGAAAATTCACACTCGTACCTTGAATAAAACTTAGCGACCTTATGTAACGCACTTTCTTTAATTCAAGATTTAAAATTTTTGCTGTGGTATCATTCAACCGTTTAATTTCCTGTCCAGCCAATCCTAAGCTTTTCACTAATTCAATATTACGTAACGATTCTGTGGTAGCGCCAGCTAATGCAGTAGTTTCTGTTACGATTTTCTTTTGAATTGTTTTTACTTTGCGACTTAAATAGGAACTTAATATTCCCAACAACGGTATTGTTCCAAAATAAATAGGAGCAATAATCCAATGAACATTAATCGCATAAACAGCTACAAATATGATAGCTACCAACGAAGTAAAAAGAATATTAATAAATGTACTGATCAATCGCTCTACATCGGTCCTAACTTTTTGCAACTTACCCAACGTCTCTCCACTTCGTTGATCTTCGAAAACACTGTATGGTAATTCAAGTGAGTGCATAATGCCATCTGCATAAATTTTAGCCCCCACCTTTTGCGTAATTACATTCACAAAGTAATCTTGAAAATTTTTTGCCACCCTACTTACAAATGCAACTCCAACTGCAGCGAGTAACAACTGCCCTACGCCACGATAAAACTGCGACTTACTATGCTGATCAAATTTGGTCACATAGTCGTCAATTACATGCTTAAAAATATAAGGGTCTAAAAGAGAAAACACTTGATTGATGGCAGCCAACAAAAGTGCAAAAACAACCAATTTCCAGTATTCTCTGAGGTAAGAAAAAAGTAATTTCATAATTTAACTATTGGGCAAAGATAGGAATTAACAATAGATTGTTATAAAGCAATTTGTCATAAGAAATATAAATAGCCTAAATAATTCTTAGTTTTGAATAATAATCAAACAACATGAAAAAAATAGTTTTATCTCTTGCATTTTGCGTAACGGGAATTTTTGCCAATGCACAGCATACAGTAGTGATGAAAGATGGAAGCAAACTCAATGGAGAGCTTCAATCAATCCAAAATAATACGGTCACTTTCTTTTATAAAGGAAGTAACATCACCTTTAATGTGGGTGAAATATCTTCTATATTATTTGACGGCACTGTTGGTGGTGCTTCCTCTGTTTCTACAACAACAACCAAAGGTTCCACTTTTGTTATGCCAGGAAGAAAACTTACTCGCCAGCCGAAAATCGATAATCTAACAATGGAAAAAGGAATTGTTGTAGTAAATATTACAATCGATAAATATGGTAATGTGATAAAAGCAGAACCAGGCGCCGATGGAACAACAACTACCAGCACCTATCTTTTAACAAAAGCAGAACAAGCCGCTAAAAGTTCAATGTTTGACGGTGGAACTACTTTTCCTCTTCAACAAAAAGGAACAATTACAATTACCTTTTAAAGAAAAAAAAGACAACTTGTCTTATCGATTAAAGTGATACGGAAATTATGGCGTATCACTTTAATTTTTTGCGCCATTTTTTCCTGAATTTTACTTGTTTTAATATTGGTTTTTGATTTGATTGGCCCGAAAAAAAAATTATTATGAACTTCAATCAATATACTCTTAAATCGCAGGAAGCGATACAGCAAGCACAAAACACTGCTGTTGCTAATGGCAACCCCACAATTGATACAGGCCATCTGTTAAAGGCCTTATTAGAAGTTGATGAAAATGTAGTTCCTTTTTTACTTAAAAAGTTAAATGTGAACTTAAATACATTATCCAACAGCACTAACCAACTGGTAAGTAATTATCCGAAAACATCAGGATCGTCTACTTATCTAAGTAATGAACTTAATCAAACTTTTCAAAAGTCGTTGCAGCTATTAAAAGACTTTAAAGACGAATTTGTATCGGTTGAAATTTTGATGTTGGCATTATTAAATAACAACGATGCTACTTCAAAAATTTTAAAAGAAAATGGAGTTGCTGAAAAGGATTTAAAAAATGCAATTCTCGATTTGCGCAAAGGAGCAAAAGTAACTAGCGCATCTGCAGAAGAAACATACAATTCGCTTAACAAGTATGCAAGAAATTTAAATGAACTAGCAAGAGCTGGTAAGCTTGATCCGGTTATTGGTCGTGATGAAGAAATAAGAAGGGTTTTACAAATTTTATCGAGAAGAACGAAGAACAATCCAGTTCTTATTGGAGAACCAGGTGTTGGGAAAACAGCCATTGCTGAAGGACTCGCTCATCGTATTATCAATGGTGATGTTCCAGAAAATTTAAAAACGAAAGTGATTTACTCTCTTGATATGGGTGCCCTGGTAGCAGGTGCTAAATACAAAGGAGAGTTTGAAGAGCGTTTAAAGTCGGTAGTGAAAGAGGTAATTGGTTCGGATGGAGAAATCATTTTATTCATCGACGAAATTCATACTCTTGTTGGTGCAGGTGGTGGCGAAGGCGCAATGGATGCAGCCAATATTTTAAAGCCAGCTTTAGCAAGAGGAGAACTTCGTTCAATTGGTGCTACTACCTTGAATGAATATCAAAAGTTTATTGAAAAAGACAAAGCCCTTGAAAGACGTTTTCAAAAGGTCATGGTTGAAGAACCAAGTGCAGAAGATACAATCTCAATTTTACGTGGATTAAAAGAACGTTATGAAACGCATCATAAGGTGCGAATTAAAGATGAAGCCATTATTGCTGCTGCGGAACTGAGTGACCGTTATATCAGCGATCGTTTTTTACCAGATAAAGCAATCGATTTAGTAGATGAAGCGGCTGCTAAACTTCGTTTAGAAATGGATTCTGTTCCCGAAGAGCTAGATGAAATCCAACGAAGAATAATGCAGTTAGAAATTGAACGCGCTGCTATTAAACGAGAAGGTGACACTAAAAAGGTAAATGAGATTGGCGAAGATTTGGCTAACTTAAATGAACAACGTAATGCTATCAAAGGACGTTGGGAGGCCGAGAAGCAAATTATCACCACCATTCAGCAAACGAAAGTTGATATTGAAAATTTCAAAATTGAAGCGGAACAAGCTGAACGTAGCGGCGACTATGGTCGTGTTGCAGAAATTCGATACGGCAAAATTAAGGAAGCAGAAGAGAAACTAATATCATATAATGAAAAACTGATAGAGGCGCAAAAAGACAAAGCGTTGATAAAAGAAGAAGTGGATGCAGAAGATATCGCAGATGTGGTAAGTCGTTGGACGGGTATTCCGGTGAAGCGTATGTTGCAAAGCGAGAGAGAAAAACTTTTACATCTGGAAACAGAATTACACAAACGAGTAATTGGCCAAGAGGAAGCAATAGCTGCTTTATCAGATGCCGTGAGAAGAAGTCGTGCAGGATTACAAGATAGTCGTAAGCCGATTGGCTCGTTCATCTTTTTAGGGACTACGGGTGTAGGTAAAACAGAATTAGCTAAAGCATTAGCGGAGTTTCTATTTAACGATGAAAATGCAATGACCAGAATTGATATGAGTGAATACCAAGAGCGCCATAGTGTAAGTCGTTTGATAGGAGCGCCTCCGGGATATGTGGGTTATGATGAAGGAGGTCAATTAACAGAAGCAGTAAGAAGAAGACCTTATAGCGTGGTGCTATTAGATGAAATTGAAAAAGCGCATCCTGATGTTTTTAATATTTTATTACAAGTATTAGACGATGGTCGCTTAACCGATAACAAAGGTCGAATAGCGAATTTCAAAAACACGATTATCATTATGACTTCGAATATTGGTGCGCATCTGATTCAATCGAATGCCGAAAACTTAACAGAATTTAATACGGAGGAAGTAATGGCAAAAACCAAACTGGAGGTATTCGATTTATTGAAAAAATCAATGCGACCAGAATTCCTGAATCGTATAGACGAAATCATTATGTTCTCACCATTGAACAGAAGTGAAATTAAGAACATTGTTAAAGTGCAATTTAATGGTATTGCAAACATGTTATCGAAAAATGATATTCAAATTACAATTACAGAGGATGCGATTGATTGGTTATCACAACTTGGCTATGACCCACAATTTGGTGCAAGACCACTTAAACGTGTCATGCAAAAACGAGTACTGAATGAATTAAGTAAACAAATTTTAGCTGGCACAATAAATAAAGATGCAGTGATTGAAATCGATGTTGACAAAGCAAACAACTTTGTATTTAGTAATCGAACGGCTATTCCTGCATAGGTTAAACTGATAAAACGAGCTGCATAATTGCAGCTCGTTTTATTTTATAGACTTCGTCTATTTCTCCAATATTTAATTACTTCCAAGACGATTAGCACGAACAACGCTCCACTAATTGACAAAACAAAATGCGGCCAATCTAGTTTGGCAAATCCAAACAGATGATTTAAATAATTGTTGGATAACAAAACCGTTAAAAAAAACAAGGCAGCCATCATCAACAAATAAAGTGCTTTATTTTTTTCTTTCATCACCGCAACAAAACTTCGTGTTTTAGAAATCATTGATATAGATAGAAAAACATTTCCTAATATCAATGAAGTAAATGTCACCGCTCTAATTTCAGCAGCTGTATGGCCTTCCAACATGGAAGTAAAATAAACAATCACCACTGTCAAAAACAAAAAAACACCCACAGAAATACTGCTCAGAATATTTTTTATCCCAAAGAATAAATTGTCTTTGTTACGTGGCGGTCGATTCATCACATTTAATTCTTCTGATTCAGATTCAAATGCGATGGAACACACTGGGTCAATAATCAATTCCAAAAAAACAATGTGCAGTGGCAGCAACAATAAAGGCAACGTACTAAAAAATGCGGGGATTAATGTGAGGCCAATTATTGGAATATGTATAGAGATGATATAAGCAAAAGCTTTCTGTAAATTATCATAAATTTTTCGCCCTTGTCTGATTGAATTGACAATGGAATTAAAATGATCATCCAGCAAAACTAAATCGGCCGTTTCACGCGCTACATCTGTTCCTCTCCCTCCCATTGCTATAGCAACATCAGCAGCCTTTAAGGCAGGAGCATCATTAACGCCATCACCCGTCATTGCAACTACTTCTCCGTTCATCTTTAACGCCTCGATAATTTTTAATTTTTGCTCAGGAATTATTCTCGCAAATACGCAGGTCGATTTTATTTTTTCTCGCAGAACATGAAGAGGTAACGCGTTTAACTCCATTCCATTTAATACACCACCGCTCGACATTATTCCGGCTTGCTTGGCTATGCTTAATGCTGTTGTTTCATTATCACCCGTTATCATTATAACGTTGATGCCTGCACGATGACAATCTTCCACAGACTCACGAACTCCTTCTCGAATGGGATCTTCAAATGCTATTAGTCCAATAAATGAAAAGGGGAATTCTTGCTGTAACGCAGGCAAATAATCATTGCTCAATACCGCCTTGGCCACAGCCAATACACGCTTTCCTTCGTTCGCCATTTCAAATAACTTCTGAACCAAATTCGATTTCTCCTTGGCAGATAAATCACATTGATCTATTATTACCTCGGGGGCACCCTTACAATATGCAACACGACTACGATCATCGAATTCATACACGCGTGTCATTCCAAAATATTCATTGCTTAAAGGATATTCCTTAATCACCTTGAATTCTTTTGCTTGATTATCCAAATAATTATTTGATGCTTCAATTATTGCTAGCTCCATTGGGTCGACTGTATGAACTCTTGAAGCAAAGAAGGAGGCCTGCATTAACGGCGTTAAATCAGATTTGTATTTATCAAATTGATTAGACGAAATAATATGTTGATGAAAAAAAACGTCCGACAAATGCATTTTGTTTTCGGTAATTGTCCCCGTTTTGTCAGAACATAAAACGGTAATAGCACCTAAATTTTCAATAGCCGAAGCTTTTTTGGTAAGTATATTTCGCCTCGATAATCTCCAGGAGCCAATCGCTAAAAAAACAGTTAACACCACTGGAAATTCTTCTGGCAACATCGCCATAGCAGTTGCCATACCATTAATGAGCGAAAGAATTAACCCTCCTCTTGTAAAATAAAATGCTGCTATCACCAATAAACTCAGTCCCCCTCCAACAAAAAACAATTTTCTAATCAACGACTTCATCTCCACTTGCAAGCGAGTGCTATTAGTTTCGATTGACTGAAGACTCCTTCCGATTTTTCCAACCTGTGTGTGTATTCCAGTAAGTACAATTTTGACGATGGCCCTACCTTGTACAACCATTGTTCCTGAAAAAATTGTTACTTGTTCAGGATTCATTAAATCGACTGATTTAATAACTGGCAATGATTCGCCTGTCAATAATGATTCATCTATGAGAAGATGTGTTGAGTCAAGTAAAAAACCATCGGCAGGAATTCGATCTCCTTCATTTAAAATGATGATGTCACCCGGAACAATAAAACGACTAGCTATTTTTTGTTCAATGCCATCACGAATTACCGTGGCTTTAGGTGTGGCTAGTTGTTTTAAAACACTAAGAGCTTTCTCCGTTTTTAGTGATTGATAAAAGGTAATAAATATGATTACAAATACCCAACACAGTAATATTAACCCTTCGGTAGTATCTCCAATGATAAAATACAGCACTCCACAAAACACCAATAAAATAAACATCGGCTCCTGCAATATCTCTGCTATTATGACAAGAATATTTTTTGGTTTAGCTGAAGGTAACTCATTAGCACCAATTTCTTTTAAACGTTGCTCGGCTTCATCATTCGTTAATCCCTTGTAGATAAAAGTCATGTTATTTTTGATTGTAAAGAAATAAAAGCAATACAATAAAGATAATCGATTTTATTAATCGATTGATACAAATTATTAACGAATAAAAAAAGCCGAAACAAGTTTCGGCTTTTTTTATTTTTCGAAGATGCTATTTTATTTTTCCATTCGATTGAGCTAATACCCCACACAGATGAAATACATCCTTGCACCTACATTTCCATCCCAATCATCTTTACCTGGGGAAACTTCATTTAAATCAAAAGAGATGATTTTCTTTTTGCTCTTCGCTAATGCTGAAAGCAAATAAGTGATCTCATGAAATTCAAAGCCCCCTGGAACAGGTGTTCCAGTATTCGGACAAAGCTTTGGATCTAATCCATCTATATCAAAACTAATGTGAATGTATTCAGGTAGCGATGCAATTACTGTATCGCAGATTTTTTTCCATGATGCTCCTTCATACTGTTTTTTACAAACATCGGCGTAAGTAAACACCTTCACCCGATTTGCATTTTTAAGAGCGAAATTGTTTTCCTCCTCACAAAAATCACGAATACCTAGCTGCACCAATTTACCAACCTCCTTAAT
>JBJTMY010000031.1:0-3622 GCA_046073825.1 Bacteroidota bacterium | reverse complement strand
GGGGGGTGGGAGGGAAGCAATTCGATGGAATCATTTGTTCAATGAAAGATTATTCGTGAATAATTCACTCATCTTCACGAACTATAATTTCGAGTTTGGTGCAGCGCAACAACAATTCGATTTTAAAATATTCTCAGGTATTCGCGATTATTCGTTAAAGTCTGATTTTAATTGGTATCCTACCGTGTTACACAATGTGAAATTCGGAATGAACTATATCTATCATCGTTTCACTCCAACTAATGTCTCTGCTCGCTCTGGCGATGTTCAATTTGATCTTGGGGAAGTAAAAAGATATTTTGCACACGACCTTGCTCTATACGTAAATGATGATTGGGAAATTGATGATCGATGGAAGGTGAGTGGAGGATTGCGATTTTCGATGTTTGAACAAGTGGGACCATTTACGCGCTATATTCAAGATCCCTTGTTCCCAGATAAAATAATCGATTCTGTTCGTTACGAGAAAGGAGATAAAGTTAAAATGTATGCGAATATTGAACCTCGTATAAATATACGTTATCAAATCAATAATAGCTCCTCTATCAAAGCATCGTTTACGCAGAACTATCAATACATACATCTTGCTTCTTTCGGCTCTGTGAGTTTGCCTACTGATGTGTGGGTGCCATCAACTGATAAAGTGAAGCCACAGTTTTCTACGCAATATGCCATTGGCTATTTCAAGAATTTAAAGAAGAATACGTTTGAGACATCTGTCGAGATGTATTACAAAATAATGGACAATCTCATTGAATATCGCGAAGGAGTAACACCTGATCAGGATGTAAAGAATAATGCTGATAATAATTTTGTTTTCGGTAATGGGTATAGTTATGGTGCTGAATTTTTCCTCAAGAAGAATGAAGGAAAATTGACCGGTTGGGTTGGATATACACTTTCCTACACAAATCGTCAGTTTGCAGAAATTAATAACGGATTAGAATTTCCAGCAAAGTATGATCGCCGCCATGATTGTTCAGTAGTATTGAATTATCAAAAAAGTAAAAAGTGGACATTCGGTGCTGTGTGGGTGTATTCTACCGGGGATGCATTAACCCTTCCGTCACAAAAGTATTTCGTTTCTTCAACTCCTCCTGTATCAGTGGGTGCTAATGGACAAATTGATTTGAATAATAACTTTAATGTATTGAGTTTATATCAGCAGCGAAATAGTTTCCGTCAGAAAGCCTACCATCGTTTAGATATTTCTGCAACACTCACGGGTAAAAAGCATAAGCATTACGAAGGAAGTTGGGTGTTCTCCATTTACAATGTGTATAGTCGCAAGAATCCATATTTTATTTATTTCGATGTCAATGGAAATTCAGTCGATGGTAATTTAAGCGTGCAAGCCAAGCAGGTTTCTTTGTTTGGAATGATTCCTTCGGTAACTTATAATTTTAAATTCTAGGCCATGAAAAACTTTTTATACTTTATAATTATTGTTGTTTTGTTTGCTTCTTGCGAAGAAAATATTTCACTTGACTTACCTCGCGAAGATCCGCGTGTGGTGGTAGATGGCTATGTGGAAACAGGATTACCTCCATATGTAATTTTAAGTCGTTCGTCTTCTTATTTTGACCCCATAAATCCTGCTGCTTTAAATTCGTTTGCAGAGAGTGGTGCAATTGTTATGTTGAACGATGGATTTACAACTGTACGTTTGGTTGAGTTAGATACTGTTGTAAATGGTGTAAGTCTAAAAGGATTTTATGCAGCACTTGATTCTCTAACAAAATTGCCAACCATGTTTGGAGTGGAAGGTCGTACTTATCAATTATCTATTACTACAAAAGATAATCAGCAATTAACCTCAACAGCTAAACTCCAGCCGCATATTGCGTTAGATAGTACTTGGTTTAAGGTACAAGAAAATTTAGATTCATTAGGATTAGCGTGGGCACATTTAACGGATCCAGATTCAATAGGTAATTGTTATCGTTGGATGGCGAAACGCATTACGAAAGATAATTTGTTTTTAGCACCATTAGGATCTGCGTTCGAAGATAAATTTATCAATGGGCAGTCGTTTGATTTTAATGCATTACGAGGACAAATTCCTAACTCTACAAAGCCAGATGATATAAATAGGGAAGCAGGATTATTCAGAAGAGGAGATACCATTATTGTAAAATTCTGTGCTGTCGATAGAGGTACTTTTGAATTCTGGCGTGATGCAGAAACACAGATATCGAATACAGGAAGTCCATTCGCAGTCCCATCTAATATCAAGTCAAATATTACAGGTGGATTGGGAGTTTTTGCAACGTATAGTCCAGCCTACGATACGATAATTGCGCAGTAATTGAATTAGTATTCTTTGAGTAAAACTTCCGTTGGAATGCCTAAAGTGATATGTAATTTACGAATCATATCAAGTGTTAGTTTACGCTTACGATTTAATACTTCGCTTACTCTGCTTTTTAAACCAATGGCAGCTGCCAAATCCTTTTGCTTGTAACCTAATTGTTCCATTCTGAATTTAATTGCTTCTATCGGATCGGGTAGGTCAATAGGACTTGTTTCGTTCTCGTATTTTTCAATTAATAGCGAAAGCAGTTCAAGTTCATCGGCAGTTTTAGATCCTTTTTTAGAATTAAAAATTTCATCAAGGCGCTTTATTGCTTCTTGATATTGCTTTTCGGTTTTAATGACTTTTAGTTGCATACGCTTAAATTGTTAAAGCATTTATTTTATCATATTCAGTGTGAGTGCCTACAAATCTTATCCATACTATTGAAAAGTCATAGTTGATTTTTACAATCAATCGGTAGTGATTTCCCTTAATGTTAAATACTACTCGGTTATCTGCTAAAAAGCTCGCCGAAGGATATTCTTTCTTGATATCTTTTGGCGTTTTCCAATGCGCTTCTTCTGCTTCTTTATGCCACGATTTCAATTGTTCTTCACAATCAACATGCTTCAGCCAAAAGTCTCGCAATGTCTTTTTCGAAATAACTCTCACCCTGCAAATATACAAAGTTCCCAAATGTGGAACAAGATTTTTGGTTTATTTTATCGAGCGGTTTAAGCAATTAAATAATCCGATTGTATTAATTTCGACAACGTGAAGCGAATAGATCAACTCATTGCTCAGGGCGAGGGGCCCATGCTCGATTTTAAGAAAGAAATTTCTTCGGTGCATCGCATTGCTAAATCGATGGTGGCGTTTGCTAATCATCATGGTGGGACTTTGCTCGTGGGGGTCAACGATAATGGAAGCATCTATGGAGTAAAAGCAGAAGAAGAGAAGTATATGTTAAATGAAGCAGCTATGCATTACTGTTATCCTGCAATCGATTTACAAATTCATGAATGGACAGTTAAAGGCAAAGTGATATTAGAAGTATTTATCCCCGAAGGAAAAGAAAAGCCATATTATGCCATTGATGAGAAAGGAAAGAAATGGGTCTATGTTCGTCAGGCAGATCAATGTTTATTAGCTAGTAAAGTAGTGGTGGAAGTTTTAAAACGACAGCATGGCCATCGAGATACTATCATCAATTACACTGATAAAGAAAAAGCATTGTTAACTTATCTCAGCAATCACCCTCGCATCACATTAAAAGAGTTTTGTAAGCTGGTAAATATTAGTCGCTGGAGAGCCATGAAAATATTG
>JBJTMY010000030.1:0-15861 GCA_046073825.1 Bacteroidota bacterium | reverse complement strand
GAAACGGCCTTCTGCGATGGCGGCACAGGCCCGCTGGTGGCCTTCGAGTGCAAGTTCATCCTGCTGCTCGCGGGTGATTCCATGCCGCTCGGCGCAGTTCTCCGCCGTGATGCCCATGTGGTAGTCACCGATGGCGTCCTGCAGGCCATAGGTCAGCGCGTCTTCCTGGGTGTTGTTGCCCATCTTGCGGCCCCAGCGCACGCCGTGATCGTGGTAAGGCACGTTCGACATGCATTCCGCGCCGCCGGCGACGGTGATCGAGGCCTCGCCCAGCTTCATCATCTGCGCGGCGGAGACAATCGCCTGCACGCCCGAGCCGCACAGCCGGTTGAGTGTCAGCGCCGGAACCTGATGCGGAATGCCGGCCTTGAGCGCGATCACGCGGCTGAGCATGTTGTCACGCGCAGAGGTCTGCATGACCTGACCGATGACCACGTGCTGCACGTCGCTGGCCGGAACCCCGGCGCGGCTGAGCGCCTCGGCGACGACCTCGTAAAGCCTCTCTTAACGATAACATCTATGGCATAACGCCAAATGATCATGCGATCTATTTAGATGTAAAACTTTACAATGCCAATCAGCGTCAAGGTACGCATAAGGCGAAAGAAAGAAATGAAGTTTCTGCTACAACTAAGAAGTTGAAGCGTCAAAAAGGTACAGGTGGAGCTCGTGCGGGTTCAATGAAATCACCAGTATTCGTTGGTGGAGGTCGTGTTTTTGGTCCTCGTCCAAGAAACTATTCATTTAGCTTGAATAAAAAGTTGAAACGATTAGCTAGAATGTCGGCTTTGGCGTATAAGGCTCAAGCTAATGGTGTTATGATCTTAGAAGACTTAAATTTTGCAGCTCCAAAAACAGCGCAATTCGTTGAATTGGTAAACAACTTAAATTTATCTGAGAAAAAAACATTATTTGTTGTTCCGCAATCAAATAAAAACGTATATTTGTCGTCCCGAAATTTGACTCGCAATAAAGTAGTAGTTGCTTCAGATTTAAACACTTACGATATTTTGCATGCTCAGAACTTGGTAATTACTGAGGGATCGCTACCGATAATCGAAAGCACATTGCTCAAAAAGTAATTCGTTAGGGCTTGATAATAAGGTAATTCAAGTCATTTGAAAGATTAAATAATTAAGTGCTCTGGCACGATAAACCAAGAGATAGAATAAAATGGAAATTCTGAAGAAACCGGTCGTAACCGAAAAGATGAACCGGATCACGGAGAAACAGCCTCGCTACGGCTTTATAGTAGACAAACGCGCTAATAAGATAGATATCAAGAAAGCGGTTGAGTCTATGTATTCTGTAAATGTAGAATCTGTGAACACTATGGTGTTCCGTGGAAAATCGAAATCACGTTATACGAAAACTGGATTTGTTTCTGGTGCTCGTCCAAATTACAAGAAAGCAATCGTTACTTTGAGAAAAGGCGAAAGCATTGATTTCTTCAGTAACATTTAATCTAAGAAAGAAAGAGAGCAATGGGAACTAGAAAACTTCGTCCAATGACACCTGGTCAGCGCCATGCAGTGCGTAATGACTATTCTGAAATTACTGCAAACGAGCCTGAAAAGTCGCTCGTAGTTTCAATCAAAGGCAGTGGTGGTAGAAATCACAGCGGAAAGATGACAATGCGCTACATTGGTGGCGGTCACAAAAAAGCATATCGTATTATTGATTTTAAACGCGATAAAGAAAACATCAATGGTAAAGTAATGACTATCGAGTACGATCCAAATCGTACCTCTTTTATAGCATTAGTTCATTATAATGATGGTGAAAAGCGTTATATTATTGCACCAACAGGATTAAAAGTTGGTCAGTCAGTTATGTCAGGGTCTCAAGCGGCTCCTGAAGTAGGTAATGCTTTACAATTAAAAGATATTCCTTTAGGTACATTAATTCACAATATTGAGATGCGTCCTGGACAAGGAGCTAAGTTTGCACGCAGTGCAGGGTCTTATGCTCAGTTGGCTGCACGTGAGGGAAAGTACGCAACTATTAAAATGCCTTCTGGCGAGACTCGTTTAATCCTTGTTAATTGCATGGCTTCGATTGGAACTGTATCTAATTCGGACCATAATAAAGTTAGCAGTGGTAAAGCGGGTAGAAATCGTTGGAAAGGTATTCGTCCTCGTGTTAGAGGGGTTGCCATGAATCCAGTAGATCACCCTATGGGTGGAGGTGAAGGACGTGCATCTGGAGGTCATCCACGTTCACGTAAGGGCTTATTAGCTAAAGGATATAAAACTCGTAAATTAAGTAACCCGTCCAACAAGTATATTGTTGAACGTCGTAAAAAATAATTGAATTAGAAACACATGGGACGTTCGCTTAAAAAAGGGCCGTTTATCGACTATAAACTAGAGCAAAAAGTGCTTGCGATGAACGACACAAGTAAAAAGTCTGTTATCAAAACTTGGTCACGCAGATCAATGATTTCACCGGATTTTGTGAATCACACATTTGCAGTGCATAATGGAAATAAATTTATTCCTGTATATGTTACAGAAAATATGGTTGGTCATAAATTAGGTGAATTTGCACCAACCAGAAATTTTAGAGGACATGCTGGAAGTAAAGATAAAGGTAAGAAGTAATAATCATGGGAGCTAGAAAACGTAACGCCGCTGATGCGCGCAAAACTGCTCAGAAAGAGAGAGCTTTTGCCAAGTTAAATGATTGTCCTACATCTCCTCGTAAGATGAGATTAGTAGCAGATATGATTCGTGGAAAAAAGGTTGATATTGCTTTGGCAATGTTAAAATTCAGCACGAAAGAAGCTGCAGGACGCTTAGAAAAGTTATTGCTATCTGCATTAGCTAACTGGCAAGCAAAAAATGAAGGTAAGAGAATCGAAGATCAAGAATTATATGTGACTGATGTTAATGTTGACGGTGGTCGTATGTTAAAGCGTCTTCGTCCAGCGCCACAAGGACGTGGTTACAGAGTTCGTAAGCGTTCTAATCATGTCACTTTATTGGTTGACACGAAAAAGGAATCAAAAAAAGAATCAACAACTGAAACAACTGCATAATAACGAGTAATGGGACAAAAAGCACACCCGATAGGAAATCGTTTAGGTATCATCCGTGGATGGGATTCAAACTGGTATGGAGGAAAAAATTATTCTGAAAAACTAGTAGAAGACGAGAAAATCAGAAAGTATTTATTAGCTCGTCTTTCAAAAGGCGGAGTATCACGTATTGTGATTGAAAGAACTTTAAAACTTATTACTGTTACAATTCATACGGCACGTCCAGGTATTGTAATCGGGAAAGGGGGAGCAGAAGTTGATAAGTTGAAAGAGGAAATAAAGAAGCTTACAAAGAAGGATGTTCAAATTAATATCTATGAAATTAAGCGACCTGAGACTGATGCTCAGCTAGTAGCAGATGGAATTGCTCGTCAATTGGAAGCTAGAATTTCTTTCCGTCGTGCAATGAAACAAGCTGTTGCAGCAACTATGCGTGTAGGAGCCGATGGAATTAAAGTTAATTGTAGTGGTCGTTTAGGCGGTGCTGAAATGGCACGTGCTGAACAGTACAAAGAAGGAAGAGTTCCTCTTCATACATTTAGAGCTGATATTGATTATGCTTTGGCAGAAGCTCATACAGCTTATGGAATTATCGGAATTAAAGTTTGGATTTGTAAGGGTGAAGTTTACGGTAAACGTGATTTATCTCCGAATGTAGGTTCAAATGCAAGTGCCGGTTCAGGAAGTGGTTCATCTAAAGGAAGAGAAAGAGATAATAATGATCGTGGCGGAAGAGGTGATCGTGGAAAAGGTGGAAGAGGTGGCCGTGGTCGTGATAGAAATAAAGACTAATTAAATTTAATAATAACAATCAGCTTAATTGCTGGCAAAGTATAACTCAAGAGAGTCATGTTACAGCCAAAGAAAACAAAGTTTCGTAAACAACATAAAATGGTTCCAAAAGGAACTGCTACAAGAGGTACTTCTTTAGCATTTGGTTCTTTCGGAATTAAATCATTAGAAACTTGCTGGATTACATCCCGTCAAATTGAAGCAGCCCGTGTTGCAGTAACGCGTTATATGAAACGTGAGGGACAAATTTGGATCAGAATATTTCCTGATAAGCCAATTACTCGTAAACCGTTAGAGGTTCGTATGGGTAAAGGGAAAGGGGCACCTGAATTTTGGGTTGCCACTGTAAAGCCAGGAACAGTTATATTTGAAGCTGAAGGAGTTCCAATGGATATTGCAAAAGAAGCTTTGCGTTTAGCCGCACAAAAATTACCTGTTACTACAAAATTTGTAGTAAGACCAGATTATCAAGCATAAAATTAAAAGAACGATATAGCCATGAAACAGTCCACCGTAAAGGATCTGACAACAGACGAAGTTCGAATGAAAATTAAAGAGGAGCGTGCAGGATACGTGAAAATGAAAATGGCTCATGCCGTTTCTCCAATAGAAAATCCAATGAAGTTACGTGATGCGAGAAAAGTTATTGCTCGATTAGAAACTGAACTTCGAAATAGAATGAACCAACAACAAGCTGCCCAATAAATATCATGGAAGAAAGAGCGCTTCGTAAGGAACGTATAGGAATCGTAACCAGCACCAAAATGGACAAGTCCATAGTTGTGTCTGTAGAAAGACGTGAAAAACATCCCAAGTATGGGAAATTCATCAAGAAGACCAAAAAATTTATGGCTCATGATGATAAGAACGAGTGCGGTGTAGGTGACACCGTGCGTATTATGGAAACACGACCATTAAGTAAGCTTAAGCGCTGGAGAATGGTTGAAATATTAGAAAAAGCGAAATAATAATCCTGTATCCGGCTATTGTAGTTTTAATAGCCATACAACCAGATAACGGAAAGAGAATATGATACAGCAAGAGTCAAGGCTCGTAGTAGCCGATAACAGTGGTGCCAAAGAGGTACTTTGTATCCGTGTGCTGGGCGGAACAGCAAAACGATACGCATCGTTAGGAGATAAAATTGTAGTTTCTGTAAAAAACGCATTACCTAGCGGTAACGTGAAAAAAGGAACGGTTTCCAAAGCGGTTGTTGTTCGTGTTAGCAAAGAAGTTCGCCGCAATGACGGATCTTACATTCGATTCGATGACAATGCAGTTGTACTGCTTAATAACCAAGATGAAATGCGTGGTACACTTATTTTCGGACCAGTTGCACGTGAATTACGTGAGAAACAGTTTATGAAAATCGTATCACTAGCTCCGGAGGTACTATAACATGGAACGTAAATATAACAAACAACCAAAGCTTCACATTCGCAAGGGCGATACTGTGATGGTTATTGCAGGTGACTCAAAAGGTCAACAAGGGAAGGTACTTCAAGTATTCCCTTTAACTAAAACTGCAATCGTTGAAAAGGTAAACATGGTTTCTAAACATACGAAACCTAATGCACAAAATACACAGGGAGGCATTGTAAAACAAGAAGCTCCTATTAATTTATCAAATTTACAAGTAGTAGATCCTAAATCTGGTAAAGCTACTCGTATTGGAAGAAAACTTGTTGACGGAAAATTAGTACGTTACGCTAAAAAGTCTGGGGAGGAAATCAAATAATGAACTACGAACCACGTTTAAAATCAAAGTACCGCAGCGATATCGTAAAGGCGTTGCAGGCAAAATTTCAGTACAAAAGCAGTATGCAAGTTCCTCGTTTAACAAAGATTTGTTTAAACCAAGGTCTAGGGGATGCTGTAGCTGATAAAAAGATTATTGAAGCAGCTTTGAATGAGATGACAACTATCTCTGGTCAGAAAGCTGTTTCGACTAAATCAAGAAAAGATATATCTAACTTCAAATTGCGTGCTGGCGTTCCAATCGGTGCTCGCGTTACATTAAGAGGTGATCGCATGTATGAATTCTTAGATCGTTTGATCTCTGTTTCATTACCTCGTATTCGCGATTTCCGTGGAGTAAATGATAAAGGTTTTGATGGTCGTGGTAACTATACCTTAGGTGTTACTGAGCAAATCATCTTTCCTGAAATCGATATTGATAAAGTATCAAAAATACAAGGTATGGATATTACCTTTGTGACGACTGCTACTAAAGATAGCGAGGCAATGGAGCTATTAAAAGAATTTGGTATTCCTTTCAAGAATCAGAATAAATAAAATTTCAAACGATGTCAAAAGAATCAATTAAGGCGCGTGAATTAAAACGTATCCGTGCGGTTGAAAAATATGCTGAAAAACGCAAAGAACTAAAAGAAGCAGGAGATTACGATGCTTTACAAAAGCTTCCTAGAAATGCAAATCCTTGCCGCGTTAGAAACCGTTGCAAATTAACTGGTCGTCCTCGTGGATATATGCGTCAGTTTGGAATTTCAAGGGTAATGTTCAGAAAACTTGCACTTGAAGGAAAAATCGCAGGAGTTACCAAAGCAAGCTGGTAATTAAACAGAATAATTAAATAAACAGAGAATAATTTAATCATGTATACAGATCCAATCGCTGATTACCTTACAAGAATTCGTAATGCGGCAAAAGCAAATCACCGCGTTGTAGAGGTTCCTGCTTCAAATATGAAGAAGCAGATGACAAAGATTCTTTATGATAAAGGCTTTATTGCGAATTATAAGTTTGAAGAAACTGATAACAAACAAGGTTTGATTAAAATCGCTTTGAAGTATAACCCGATCACTAAAATGTCGGCTATCTCTTCAATTCGAAGAGTAAGTAAACCAGGTTTACGTAAATATGTAAATGCAGAAAAACTTCCTAGAGTTATTAATGGACTAGGGATAGCAATCGTTTCAACTTCACGTGGCTTAATGACAGACAAAGAAGCTCGTCAGATGCACGTAGGTGGAGAAGTAATTTGCTATGTATATTAATCATTAAATAAAAAGACGAAGAATATGTCACGCGTAGGAAAACTACCCATTCAAATACCAGGCGGAGTTCAAGTGAATGTTAATGGCACTGAAGTATCCGTAAAAGGACCTAAGGGTTCAATGACTCAAAAAATCGAAGATGGCATCAACGTTAACGTTGAAGGTTCTGAAATCGTTTTGACGAGAGCAACTGATCAGAAAAGACATCGTGCGATGCATGGATTATACCGTGCGCTAATCAATAATATGGTTACTGGTGTTTCAACAGGATATAAAATCGAACAAGAATTAGTAGGGGTTGGTTACCGTGCTTCAAATCAAGGAAACGTTCTTGATTTAGTATTAGGTTATTCTCACCACGTTGTATTCGAATTACCTGATGAAATTAAAGTATCAACTCGTCAGGATAAAGGACAAAATCCGATTATCACTCTAGAAAGTCATGATAAGCAATTATTAGGACAAGTAGCAGCGAAAATCAGATCGTTACGTAAGCCTGAGCCATACAAAGGAAAAGGTATTAAGTTCGTTGGTGAATCATTACGCCGTAAAGCAGGTAAATCAGCTTCTAAAAAATAATAAAATTCAGTCACTATTAAAGTGGTTATTTGAATCATGCAAGATAAAAAGATATTACGCAGAAATAAGATACGCTCACGTATCCGCAAGACCGTAAACGGTACGGCAGAATGCCCAAGATTATCCGTGTTTCGTTCAAACAAAGCAATTTATGCTCAAGTAATAGACGATATTAAAGGTCATACAATTGTTGCTGCTTCTTCAATGGAAAGTGGAGTTGATAAAAAAGCAAATAAAGTTGATCAGGCAATTGCAGTCGGTAAATTAGTAGCTCAAAAGGCATCCGCTGCTGGAGTATCAACAGTAGTTTTTGATCGTGGTGGTTACCTTTACCATGGTCGTGTTAAAGCATTAGCTGAAGGAGCTCGCGAAGCAGGACTTAAATTTTAATTATTAACGATAGACATTCATTAACAAGATGATTCAAAATAGTAAACGTGTAAAGTCAACTGATACAGAACTTCACGATAAATTAGTTGCAGTAAACCGTGTTACTAAAGTAACAAAGGGTGGACGTGCATTTGGATTCGCAGCGATTGTAGTTGTTGGAGATGAGAAAGGTGTTGTTGGACATGGCTTAGGAAAAGCAAAAGAAGTTTCTGATGCGGTTACTAAATCGATCGATGATGCTAAGAAAAACCTTGTAAAAGTTCCAGTTTATAAAGGTACAGTTCCTCACGAGCAAGAAGGTAAATTTGGTGGCGCAAGAGTGTTCTTGAAGCCCGCAGCTCCAGGAACTGGAGTAATTGCCGGTGGTGCGATGCGTGCAGTATTGGAAAGTGTTGGAATTACAGATGTATTAGCAAAATCGAAAGGTTCGTCTAATCCTCACAATGTGGTGAAGGCAACTATTGATGCATTATTAAAGATGCGTGACCCTCATGCTGTAGCTATGCAAAGAGGAGTTGAATTATCAAAAGTATTTAACGGCTAAGATCAATTAAATAAAAAGCAGAACTGAAAATGGCAACATTATCAATTACACAAGTGAAAAGCGGAATTGACCGTAGCGAAAATCAAAAGCGCACTTTGAAAGCATTAGGTCTTCGTATGCATAAAACGGTAGATTTAAATGACACTCCCCAATTAAGAGGAATGATCGCTAAAGTATCTCATTTAGTTAAAGTAGTAGAAAAATAATCCTTAGGATATAGATTATCTCAACATGGAATTAAATAATTTAAAACCTGCGAATGGCGCAGTAAAAAATAGAAAAAGAATTGGACGTGGAGCAGGTTCAGGACACGGTGGAACATCTACACGTGGACACAAGGGCGCTGGATCTCGTAGTGGAAATAGTCGTAAGATTGGTTTTGAAGGAGGTCAAATGCCTTTACAACGTCGCTTACCGAAGTTCGGTTTTAAAAATATTAACCGCGTAGAGTACACCGGTATCAACCTAGATGTTTTACAAAAGTTAGCAGCTCAAGGAATTACTGAGTTTACTCATGAAACTTTTGTTCAGAAAGGTTTAGCATCAAAAAATGATTTAGTAAAGATATTAGGTCGTGGAGAATTAACTGCTAAAGTTAATATTACAGCTCACGCATTCTCATCAACAGCAAAAGAAGCAATTGAAAAGGTAGGCGGAAGCACCGCAACTCTATAAGCGCTTATGAAAAACTTTATCCAAACTCTACAGAACATATTTAAGATTGACGATCTTAAAACAAGAATTGTCAATACGGTATTGTTCTTATTAATTTATCGCTTGGCAGCTCACGTTGTTTTGCCAGGTGTAGATCCTGCTCAATTATCCGGTTTAAAAAACCAGACTTCAGGCGGTATTTTAGGCTTGTTGGATATGTTTGCTGGGGGTGCATTCTCTCAGGCCTCAATTGTTGCATTGGGAATTATGCCTTACATTTCAGCTTCTATCGTTGTTCAGTTGTTAGGAATCGCAGTACCCTATTTTCAAAAGCTACAGAAAGAAGGGGAAAGTGGTAGAAATAAATTAAATCAGTTTACTCGTATTTTGACGGTAATCGTGGTTATGTTTCAGGCTCCAGGGTATTTAATTAATTTAAAAACGCAAGCTCCCGGTGCAATTATAGCTTATACAAATCCTGGTTTAATATCTCCTTCCTTCTTCATGGTAATGGCAACGCTAATTATTATCGGAGGTACACTATTCGTGATGTGGTTGGGAGAAAGAATAACAGAGAAAGGTATTGGAAACGGTATTTCATTAATTATCATGACAGGTATTATCGCTCGTTTGCCGTTTGCACTTCGTGATGAATTCTTTTCGCGATTGAATGAGCAAGGAGGTGGTTTGGTCGTATTCTTAATTGAGATTGTTGCTTTGTTTGCAATTGTGATGGCGGTAATATTACTTGTTCAAGGTACTCGTAAAATTCCAGTACAATTTGCAAAGAAGATTGTAGGTAACAAGCAATATGGTGGAGCTCGTCAGTATATTCCTTTAAAAGTAAATGCTGCTGGTGTAATGCCAATCGTTTTTGCTCAGGCAATTATGTTTATTCCGGCATACATTGCTCAATTCTTTCCTGAGTCAGATATGTGGAGAGGTTTTGCAGCTTCGATTACGGATTTTCATTCTCCATTATACAATGTTATTTTTGCAACGTTAATCATTTTATTTACCTATTTCTATACGGCAATCGCTGTTAATCCAAGTCAGATGGCGGATGATATGAAGAAGAATGGTGGGTTTATTCCTGGAGTTAAACCTGGTAGAAAAACTTCTGAGTTTATTGATGATGTAATGTCAAAAATCACATTGCCCGGTTCTATATTTTTAGCTTTGGTAGCAATTATGCCATCATTTGCTAAGATTATTGGAGTTAATTCGAATTTCGCTCAGTTCTATGGTGGTACTTCATTGTTAATTACAGTGGGAGTAATCTTAGATACTTTGCAACAAATAGAAAGTCATTTGCTAATGCGCCATTACGATGGATTAATGAAGTCAGGTCGCATTAAAGGTCGCTCAACGCCTGCAACTGCCTAATTTGTTTATACACAGAAGTTGATGAGCAGCGGGGTAATAGTGTATAAAACAAATGAAGAAATTGAGCAACAAAGAGAGAGTTCTTTACTTGTTGGAAAGACATTAGCAGAGGTAGCTAATCATTTGAAACCGGGAATAACGACTTTGGAATTAGATTCCATTGCTGAAAAATTTATCCGAGATCATAATGCCGAGCCCTCATTTAAAGGATACCATGGATATAAACATTCATTATGTATATCAGTTAATGAAGAAGTGGTTCACGGTATTCCAAGTTCTCGTGTTATTATGGACGGTGATATTGTTTCAATTGATTGCGGTGTGTATAAAAATGGATTTCATGGAGATTCAGCCTATACTTTTCCGATTGGTGTTGTAAACGAAGACGTTTTAAACTTATTACGTGTAACTAAAACATCTTTGATGAAAGGAATTGCCAAAGCAAGAAACGGTAATCGTGTCGGTGATATTAGTGCAGCCGTTCAAGAGTTTGCAGAATCCTTTGGGTTTGGAGTAGTAAGAGAATTGGTTGGACATGGAGTTGGAAGAAATTTGCATGAAAAACCAGAGGTTCCTAATTACGGAAAACGTTCTTCAGGTCCAGTTCTTAAAGAAGGGATGGTAATTGCGATTGAACCTATGATTAATATGGGGCCAAGACATATCAGACAATTGAAAGATGGTTGGACTATTATAACACTTGACAAAATGCCTTCTGCTCACTTTGAACATACCGTTGCAATTACCTCAGGTTTGCCAGATGTTTTAAGTTCTTTCCAAGATATTGAAAATGCAATAACAAAAAATAAAAATATAACCGAGGTCATCTCGACGATAAATTAGTGTATGTCTAAACAACCAGCAATAGAGCAAGATGGGTCAATAGTGGAAGCCCTGTCCAACGCAACCTTTCGCGTGGAGCTTGAAAATGGTCATGAGATTATTGCTCATATATCTGGAAAGATGAGAATGAATTATATTAAAATATTGCCAGGTGATAGGGTTAAAGTGGAAATGTCTCCATATGACTTATCGAAAGGAAGAATAACATATAGATATAAATAACAGTAATAAATAGTTGGAATTCCAATTAAAATAACAGGAAAATGAAAGTACGTCCATCATTAAAAAAGCGCAGCGCCGATTGTAAAATCGTTCGTCGTAAAGGTCGCCTTTATGTAATCAACAAGAAAAACCCACGCTATAAAATGCGTCAAGGGTAATAACCATTAAATTTGTCAAACATTAAGTAATTATATTCTTCAATGGCTCGTATATCAGGTATAGATTTACCAAAGAATAAAAGAGGTGAGATAGGTCTCACATACATCTTCGGAATTGGACGCTCAAGCGCTCAGAGAATTCTTGCAGAAGCTGGAGTTAGCTTCGATAAGAAAGTAAATGAGTGGAATGACGATGAGTTAACTAAAATCCGTACAATCATTAACGATCAGTTTAAAGTGGAAGGAGCTTTACGTTCTGAAACACAATTAAACATTAAGCGATTAATGGACATCGGTTGCTACCGTGGTGTTCGTCATCGTTCAGGATTACCTGTTCGTGGTCAACGTACTAAAAACAATTGCCGTACTCGTAAAGGTAAGCGTAAGACAGTAGCAAACAAAAAGAAAGTAACTAAGTAATAATTGAAAAGATAATCCATAACAATGGCTAAACAAACTAAAGCTGTAAAGAAAAAAGTAGTTAAAGTAGAAGCAGCAGGAGAGGCGCATATTAACGCTACTTTTAACAACATTATCATTAGCTTGACAAACACTTCTGGTCAGGTTATTTCATGGGCTTCTGCTGGAAAGATGGGCTTCAGAGGTTCAAAGAAAAACACTCCTTATGCTGCGCAGTTAGCTGCTGCAGATTGTTCTAAAGTTGCTTATGACTTAGGATTGCGCAAGGTAAAGGTTTTCGTAAAAGGACCAGGATCTGGTCGTGAATCTGCAATCCGTACTATACATACCTCTGGTATTGAAGTTACTGAAATCATGGATATCACTCCAATCCCTCACAACGGATGTCGCCCTCCTAAAAAGAGAAGAATCTAATCAATTAATTAAAATTAAAGAGATATAATTTACAATGGCAAGATATATTGGCCCCAAAACCAGAATAAGTAGAAAGTTCCGTGAGCCTATTTACGGTCCAGATAAAAACTTCGATAAACGTAGTTATCCTCCAGGACAACACGGACAAAATAAGAAGCGTGCAAAAGTTTCTGAATATGCTGTTCAGTTGATGGAAAAGCAAAAGGTGAAGTATATGTACGGCATCTTAGAACGTCAATTCGCGAAAATATTTGACCGCGCATCAAGAATGGAAGGTATTACCGGTGAAAACTTATTAAAGTTAATTGAATCTCGTTTGGATAATGTGGTTTATCGTATGGGATTGGCTCCAACTCGTTCTGCAGCTCGTCAGTTAGTTGGCCATCGTCACATAACTGTGAATGGAGAATTAGTGAATATTCCTTCTTATACACTTCGTGCTGGTGACATTGTTGCTGTTCGTGAAAAATCAAAATCACTTCCAACAGTTGCTGAAGCGGTAGCTTCAAGAACTAACAAATATGCTTGGATTGAGTGGGATGGAAGTAAAATGGCAGGTAAATTCTTAAATGCTCCTGCTCGTGAAGAAATTACTGAAAATATTAAAGAACAGTTGATCGTCGAGTTGTACTCTAAGTAGTCTTGAGATTGAATTAGTACTTTAAATTTAAAACATCAACCAAAAAAAATAAATATACAACCATGGCAATATTAGCCTTTCAACAACCTGACAAAGTGATTATGAATCATGCTACCGAAACATTCGGGCAGTTTGAATTCCGTCCTTTGGAACCAGGATACGGTATTACAGTTGGCAACGCATTGCGTAGAATATTATTAAGCTCACTTGAAGGTTATGCAATCACTTCTGTGAGATTAGGAGGAGTTGACCATGAGTTTTCTACAATCAAAGGAGTAATTGAAGATATGACGGAAATTATTTTGAACTTAAAACAAGTTCGATTTAAACGTCAAATTGAAGGTACAGATTCGGAGAAAGTTCATGTAACAGTAGGTGGGAAAGAAACGTTTACTGCTGGAGATATTGCAAAGCATACAACAGCATTTCAGGTTTTAAATCCAGAATTCGTTATCTGTAATATGGAAACGAGTGTTAAATTAGAATTAGATATTACAATAGAAAAAGGTAGAGGTTATATTCCATCAGAAGAAAACAAAACAAGTACAGCTCCAATTGGAACTATCTTCTTAGATGCGATTTATACTCCAATCCGTAATGTAAAGTATTTTATTGAGAATTTCCGCGTTGAGCAGAAAACAGATTACGAAAAGTTGGTTCTTGAAATCACAACTGACGGATCAATTCATCCGAAAGATGCACTAAAAGAAGCTGCGGAAATTTTAATTCACCATTTCATGTTGTTCTCTGATGAGAAAATTACTTTGGAATCGAAACCAAAGCAACCAGCTGAGGAATTAGATGAAGCAACACTTCACATGCGTCAGTTGTTAAAGACAAAGTTAATTGATATGGACTTAAGCGTTCGTGCATTAAATTGCTTAAAAGCTGCTGATGTAGATACGTTAGGTGATTTAGTAAGTTATTCTAAAGCTGATTTACTAAAGTTCAGAAATTTTGGAAAGAAATCATTGACGGAATTAGAAGAATTAGTTAGAAGTAAAAATTTAAACTTTGGTATGAATGTGTCAAAGTATATGTTAGATAAAGATTGATTTTAATAAAGAATCAAGTAATTAAATTAATAATTAAAGTAATCACATTATAAAATGCGTCACGGTAAGAAAAATAACCATTTGGGCCGCAAAGAAGGGCATCGCTACGCGTTGCTTAGTAACTTGGCTGTATCATTAATTACGCATAAGCGTATCTTTACAACGGTTGCGAAAGCAAAAGCGCTTCGTGTTTTTGTTGAACCAATTATTACAAAATCAAAAACAGATTCAACGCACTCTCGCCGTATGGTGTTTGCTGATTTGCAAAATAAAGATGCTGTATCCGAATTATTCAGAACTGTTGCAACAAAAGTTGCCGACCGTCCAGGTGGATATACTCGTATCATTAAAATTGGTAACAGACCAGGTGATGCGGCTGAAATGTGTATGATTGAGTTAGTTGATTTTAACGAAAATCTATTAAAAGATAAAGGTGCTAAGAAAGCTACGAAGACTCGTCGTCGTGGTGGAGCGAAGAAAACAACAGCTAAAGCTGAAGGTGGAGCTGCAGAAGCATCAACAGAAGAATAATTAGATTATTCTATAAATACAAAAGAGGGATGTTAATTCAACATCCCTCTTTTTTTATAATCTAGAGTAGTCCTTAAAAAAATAAAGCCCTGAACAAGTTCAAGGCTTTATATAGTCTATATTAAACTTTTATTTTACACGTTCAACGTAAGATCCCGTACGAGTATCAATTTTTATCTTCTCGCCTTCACCAACAAATAATGGCACGTTTACTATTGCTCCATTTTCCATTGTTGCAGGTTTTAAGGTGTTTGTTGCTGTATCGCCTTTAACGCCTGGCTCACAATAGGTAATCACCATCTCAACGAAAGTTGGAGCTTCTGCTAGAATTGGCATTTCACTTTCGAAAGAAACCTTGACTTCCATGCCTTCTTTTAAAAATTTTAAAGCATCGCCAAATAGAGTTTCTGGTATCGGAGTTTGTTCAAAGTTTTCTTTGTCCATACAAACTAAAAATTCTCCATCATTATATAGATATTCCATCATTTTGTATTCAACTCTTGCAATCTCAACTTCTTCACCAGAGCGAAAACGATTTTCTAGAATTTTTCCGTTTCGAATATTACGCATCTTTCCTTGATAAAATGCACGTAAATTTCCTGGTGTACGATGTTGCCATTCAGTAACAACACATAATTCACCATTTATTCTTAATACTGTTCCTACGTGAACATCACTTGTTGTAGCCATTTGTGTTTTAATTAAAGAAGGCAGAGGATTAACTCTGCCTTCGGTTTTTTTTAATTAACCTTCTATTACTTCGAAGTTTAATTTAGCTTTAATATCTCTGTGAACATTGATTTCAGCAACATAAGAGCCCGTTTTCTTAATATGATCTGCAGGCATAGTGATTTGCTTTTTATCGATTTCATAACCCATTGCAGTTAATTTATCAACTAACTGCTGAGAAGTGATAGAGCCGAATAATTTACCATTTTCACCAACTTTAGCTCCAATAGATAATGTTACACTTTCTAATTTAGCAACTAATGCTTCAGCATCCATACGCATTTTGTTAATCTTGTGCGCACGTTGTTTAACTGTTTCAGCATTGATTTTTTTGTTGCTCTCGTTTGCAATTACAGCGAATCCACGTGGGATAAGGTAATTCAAACCATAACCATTACGAACCTTCACGATTTCATCAGCGAAGCCCAGGTTTTTGATGTCTTGTTT
>JBJTMY010000029.1:0-33286 GCA_046073825.1 Bacteroidota bacterium | reverse complement strand
GAAACGGCTATTCAAGAAATAAATTTGTAGGTTGCAAGACCAACGCTGCATGTCTTCATAAAACTCATTTAAATAAGGATTGTCCTCCCCATCTTCAAAATGTGGTTCCAACTTTAAATTTTTAGCTAATAAACTGGTAAGTGTAGTCTTTCCTGAACCAATATTGCCTGCAATTGCAATATGTAAACCTTTCTGTTGTGTTGCCAATGGAGTAAAATGTTTGATTGTGGTCGAAGGAAAATTCCTTCATCGATTCAAAAATAATCGGTATTTATTACTCTCCAAAAAATTGTTAATAAGTTATTTTTCAGAGAGGGAAATCCTCAGTAATCCATCTTTTTGTAATCGTATTTTCTGTCCGTTGCTATCCGTCGATTTAACCAATAAATCAGTTCCTAAGAAATCACTTTTTGTGGGTGCAGATAAATAACGAATATCAGAGGTAAAAAGGCTATGCATGGTATAAGCTTTTATGGTATTTCCCTCAATAGATACTTGAAAAGGTTTTTCGTCTAGTTCCATTGTTCGGATAAATGTAGCATAACGGTCGAGCAGGTACAAGGTGTTGCCATTACATAACACCAGGTAATTGCCATCGGTTACAAGCTGATCGGGGTTGAGCGTAGTGTATAATATCTGTCGTAAATCAATGGAGCCTGCCAACGCAGGACCAGTAGCATTTAACGATAGTTTATTTAAGGTGCCGTTACTTCTGTCAAATATCCAAATACCCCCATCATAAGCATTCGCAATCAATGTTGGGTCAGTAAATCCGAATTGTTTTAAATCAATATCTGCTTGAAATGCCAATTGATTATCCGCAACTATCAGCCATCCTTGCTCTTGATAAAAAATTAAAATGCGCAACGCATTCCCTGCATTAATAGCCTTTGGAATGCCGAAATCTTTTCTGCTATTAATTCGAACTGTTTTACCTGATGAATTAAGTTTAATGAACTCCGCATTTTTTTTTGCAACATAAATATTTCCTAATCCATCCAACGAAAAGTCAGCTACTCCTAAAATGCTATCTGTTTGTGCGTAACAAAATGCAGTGTTTAACAGCCAGAGGACTAATAAAACAATTAAATTCTTTCTAGGCATTGATTTAAAATTTCATCTACAAATATTCGATTGTTCGACAAGCGTGGGACTTTATGCTGACCACCTAATTTCTCTCTTGATTTCATCCAGTTATAAAAAGTACCAGTAGGTAAGGCTCTGACTAAAGGTGGATTCAGAACTTTGTCTTTATAGCGTTTGGCTTCGTAATCACTATTCAATTTTTTTAATGCTTCGTCTAGCTTATTACTAAATTCACTGAGTTCGGATGGAGGCGCATCAAATTCAATTAACCATTCATGGGCTCCGGAGCCCTCATCACTAAAATAAACAGGAGCGGCAGTATATTCTTTGATGTGTGATCCCGTTGCGATGCAAGCTTCAAATAAAGCTTTTTCAGCATTGTCTATAATTAATTCCTCTCCAAAAGCATTGATAAAATGCGCTGTACGACCGGTGATTTTTATTCTATATGGACTTAATGACGTAAAACTAACGGTATCTCCAATTTTATAACGCCACAATCCAGCATTGGTAGTAATTACAATCGCATAGTTGTGATGTAATTCAACTTCGTCTAATGTGAGTGTTTTAGGATGTTCATTGTTCCATTCATTCATCGGAATGAACTCGTAATAAATTCCATAGTCCAACATCAACAGCATCTCTTCCGAATTGCGTTGGTCTTGTATTCCGAAAAAACCCTCTGATGCATTATACGTTTCTAGATAATACATGTCATTTCGAGGAATTAATTTTTTAAACTGATCACGATAAGGGCTAAAATTTACCGCACCATGAACGAATAATTCTAAGTTGGGCCATACTTCTAAAATATTATTCTTTCCACTTAGTTCAAGTACTCTTTTAAGCAAAACTAACGTCCACGAAGGTACGCCATTTAAATTAGTGACGTTTTCGTTCATTGTTGCTAAAGCTATCTTTTCAATTTTAGCTTCCCATTCATCCATTAAGGCAATTGATCGTTCCGGTGTTTGAAATAACTGAATCCAGAACGGAAGGTTTTCAATTAAGATGGCACTTAAATCACCATAATATGAATCATTATTGATCGTGTTGATTTGATGACTACCGCCTAATGATAATAGTTTTCCATCGAATAGTTTCGTATCAGGATTGTTATGAAAATAAATGCAAAGCAAATCTTTCCCGCCTTTATAATGACACTCCTCCAATGATTCAGGACTTACCGGAATAAATTTAGATTTATCGGAAGTAGTGCCTGATGATTTTGCAAACCATTTTATTTCAGAAGGCCATAATAGTTGTTGCTCTCCGTTTTTTAAGCGTAAAATATACGGCTTTAACGATTCATAATCTTGAAGAGGAACTCTATTTCTAAACTCTTGAGAAGTTGCTATTGATGAAAAATCATACTTCTGCCCAAATTCTGTGTGACGCGCAAATCCAATGAGTTTTTTTAAAAGATCTTCTTGCACTTCATTGGGGTATCGCATAAATACTTCAATCTGATGATTGCGTTGCATCATAAACCAAGAAAGCACAGAATTAATGATTGGCATTATTGAAAATTTTATTTTCTAAATATACGGAAAGAATTTATTTTTTAAACGCACTTACTTTTTCTTTTTCTGAAACCAATTGTTGATTTCTTCGAGTGATAATGCATTAAAAGTAAATTCTTTGGTAAGTCCTCCTTTTCTTGCTGCATAAACGCCATAATACATATCAAGTAATCCAGATGTTTCATGAGCATCGGGGTTTATCGATATCATAACTCCTTTTTGCATGCAGTAATCTATCCACCGCCAATCAATATCTAATCGGTAGGGATGAGCATTTAGTTCAATTACCACCTTATTATCAGCACATGCCTCAATCACTTTTTTATGATCAATTGGATATCCTTTTCTTGCCAGTAATAATCGTCCTGTAGGATGGCCTAAAATTGTTGTGTAAGGATTTTCAATTGCTTTGATTAATCGTGCTGTTGCTTTTTCCTCTTCCATCTTTAAACCCGAATGGACAGAAGCAACAACAAAATCGAATGTTGACAAAATATCATCCGGATAGTCAAGACTGCCGTCCGCCAAAATATCACTTTCAATTCCTTTGAAAATTCGGAAGGGTGAAAGGCTTTCATTTAACACATCTATTTCTTCCTGTTGTTGTTGAACACGCTCTATCGATAAACCATTGGCATAGCCTGCGCTTTTAGAGTGGTCGCATATTCCGAAATACTCTAACTTTAACTCACGCGCCGCATTTGCCATATCCGCCAATGAATGAATACCATCGCTGTACGTGCTATGGTTGTGCAAAGTGCCCTTTAAATCGTTGAATTCAATAAATGAAGGAAGCGCTTTATTAGCTGCATATTTTGATTCTAAAATCCCTTCTCTTAGCTCAGGAATATAGTAGGGTAGTTGTAAATTTTGATAGATTAATTCTTCGGATAGGCATTCCGTTAGTGAAGTGTCATGTTGTTGTTTAAGACAAAAATCAAGATGCTCCTTACTTCCTGTTTTAATCCATGTTTCATAGATAAATAAATCGTCTGAAACTAAATAAATAATAAAGGGTAAACCAATAGAGGTTTCATAATTTATGCATTCATCATTGGAGGATGTTTTTGTAAAGTCTTTATTTTTTTGAAGTAACACTTCCAAAACGGCAAATTCACTTTTTTTGAAAACTATTTCAACAGTTTCTAATACTTCACATTTTCTACGAAAGGCGCCCGCATAATTCCAAGCTTTTCCTTGCAAATGAATTATTGTTTCAAGGGCAGATGCTGTTAATTGTTCAGCTGTAGCAAAATGAAAAAATCCTTTACTAGCTAATTTATATTGTACAGCTTCTTTAATTTGTTGTTGAGTTTTTGCACCAAATCCTTTTACTTCAATCAATCGATTTTCATTGCAAGCATAAAGTAATTCCCCCAACGATTCAATTCCCATTTCTTTCCAGATGGTGGCGGTTTTTTTCGGACCAATGCCTTTTACATGCATGATTTCTAAAACACCTTCGGGTGTTTGGTCAATTAATATTTGATAATCTTCTATCACTCCTGATGTGAAATAGGATGCGAGTTTAGCACTAAGACTTTTTCCTATTCCGTCAATTTTTTCTAACTCATCTTTTGATAATCCATCAATCGGGGTAGTTAAGCGGTCGATTTTAAAAGCAGCATTTTGGTAGGACTTAATTTTAAAGGAATTCTCCCCATGAAGTTCCATGAGTTTAGCAATCTCTTTTAGTAAATCGGCAATCTGATAATTCTCCATGGTTTAAAAATACAGTATAATTTAATCAGCGATAAATATCAGTTGTAATTTATTTTTCCAATTACTTAAAAAACTAATTTTGACCCTATGAAACGTCTTACTCTATTCACCATCATTTTGATACTTTTTACTTGTTCTAAATCAAACGCGCAAGAAAGCAATGCCTTAATGAGTCCCTATAAATTTAATTCGGCTAAGTATAATTGGTATTTGTCATGGGGATATAATTTGGATTGGTACAGCAAGAGTGATATTCATTTTAGTGATAGCCGTAGAGAAGGTTATTATGATTTTGTTATTGAAGATGCGAAGGCCAAAGACCGTCCTGGAATTCGCGATATATTTTCGACAGATTTAGCAATTCCACAATATGCTTTTCGCATCGGGTTTTTTGGTGGAGTAAAACGCGATTGGGGATTTGAATTCAATTACGATCATGCAAAATATGTGGTGGTTGATGGACAATCTGTTCACATGAAAGGGAAGTTTTTTGGAAATAGTATCGATTCAACTATTGTAGTTGGAAAACCATTTTTAGCATTTGAACATACGAATGGAGCTAATTTCGCCATGTTTATGGCTATGAAGCGCAAGAATGTTATGCATTCTGCCAATGGTAATCATTGGTTAAGTGTTATTGGTAGAGCAGGAGGTGGATTTGTTTTTCCTCGTACAGATTGTACTATTAACGGAGTGCGTCGTGATGATCAATTTCACGTTGCAGGTTATATTATTGGTGTTGATGGTGGTTTGCGTTACGATTTTCATCATCGCATCTTTTTTGAAAATGAAGCGAAGTTTTCATTCGTAAATTATACTTCTGCCTTGCTTCCATACCAAGGTCGTGCGCATCATCATTTTTGGGCATTCGAGTATATTTTTACCTTGGGGTATAATTTCTAAATTACTTAATCGTTCATGCGATGAAAAAACAAATTATTCACCGCATATTTGCGGAGAATAATTCATGTATTGACGGTGTTGATTAACTGCGGAATTTTGGAAAGCTCATGAGCATACTAAAGTTAATGAAACACAAAGGTTGATTTTAAATAAATTGTTTGATGGTTTTGATGGTAAACTACCAACATCTAAATGAGTAAAAATCACAAAGACTTCAAATGATACTTCAATAAGAGATGTAAAAGATTTAATTGAAAAAGCAATATTAAAGCAATCAAATGATGGAGTAAGAAATGTTAGTTATGAATTACGTAAAATAAAATCAAAGTAATTACAGTAAGTATTATTTAACACTAAGCGTAAACACTTCCAACCTCTTATCATTAATTAACAACCCAGGATTAATTCCCATTTCGCCTTCGGGAACCTCCATCTGAAAATACTTTTGATAATAGTTGATCCAACCAGGAAATAACTCGTTAGTTGCAGGGTCTTTGAATGTCATAGGGCGCATTTTGAAAAAATCTTGTTGCTGATTACAGTTTCTGAATGCATAATAAATTAATTCAGCACAATAAATAGCGTTGCTATCGGGTAAATACTTTTCATCATATTTTACTCCACGATATTTTTTTGCTTCCTCTGAAGCTTGAAAGGCCAACGGCTGATATTTATTTTTTAATCTTCCAACGTATATACTAGAACTTGTGCGTTGCATAAATTTATCGATAGAAATAGTATCAGCAAATTGATTGTATGATTCCATTACAACTAATCGACCGTTATAATTGGCAACCATTCCAACATGCGAGAAATAATTCCCATGATAATGAGGAGTTACTTTTTTAATGGCATTGGATAAATCACCGCCACCCAAATCTTGAAATAAAAAATCGCCAGCTTTTAGTTGTCTTATTGCTAATTGCTGTTGTGCAAAAGAAATATGAAATAAGAAACTGGCGATGATAATAAGTTTAATTCGCATTAAAAAGATACATTATAAAACGTGCGTGCTTGTACTCCTTGTTTAGCTTTAATCGATTGTAATTCTTTCAGAATAAAATATTGATCACCTAAAGTCGATTGGAAATACCATGTTTTAGCTTCTTCGGAGAAGCCACTCATGATTTCTTCAAAGGGCTCTTTTTGTTCTGGCATCGACTTAATTCGATATTCGTTGATTTTTGCTAATGCTGCCGCGCTTTTTATTGCATCGTTGATGTTTCCAATTTCATCTACTAAGCCAATACGTTTTGCATCAACCCCAGACCATACGCGTCCTTGTCCAATACTGTCAACTGATGCTTGCGTCATTTTTCTACCCTCTGCAACACGAGACGTGAAAGTGTTGTACACCTGATCTACGCTGCGCTGAATGATGAGTTTTTCACTTTCTGTCATTGGTCGACTCATCGTACCTATGTCGCCATAGCTATTGGTTTTATAGGTGTCGAAGGTGACTCCTAATTTATTCTTGAACATATTTTGAGCATTAAACATTAATCCGAAAACACCAATTGAACCGGTTAATGTGGTAGGTTCGGCTACAATTTTATTGGCTGCACAGGAAATATAATATCCTCCCGAAGCTGCTAAATCGCCCATCGATACAACTACTGGCTTAACTTTTTTAGCAAGTGTTACTTCTCTCCAAATAACATCTGAAGCTAATGCATCTCCACCAGGTGAATTAACTCGCAATACAATTGCTTTTACTTTGTCGTCTTTACGCGCTTCTGCAATGGTACTTGCTAATGTTTCAGAGCCAATTTTATCATCATCACCTTCACCTCCAGAAATTTCTCCGTTTGCATAAATAACTGCAATTTTATCGGGAGCAGTAGATGTTGAAATGGCTGTGTTTTTATATTTGTTTAAGGTGATAAATTCTGGAGCTTCGTCATTTTTATTTCCCACCTTAGCATTAAGGTCACCCAAAAATTCATCATAATACGCCAGCTTATCAACCAATTTATAGTTTAATGCATCCGATGCTTCGCTGATTTTTAAGCTATCAGCCATTTGATTTATTCCTTCAACAGTAAGTTTTCTAGCAGTAGCAATATTCGTTGTAATGTGGTTCCAAATGGGATTGATAAATCCTGCAACCTGCTCACGGTTTTCCTCACTCATGTTTTCACGAATAAAAGGTTCTACAGCACTTTTGAATTTCCCATGTCGGATAATTTGGGGTTCTATTTCTAGTTTATCTAAGGTGCCTTTGTAAAACATGATTTGTGTGGAAAGGCCGTTAAGCGTAAGGCTGCCCTGAGGATTTAAATAAATTTTATCTGCGACACTTACTAAATAATAAGCTCCTTGAGTATAATTTTCAGCATAAGCATAGATGAATTTTCTTGAAGATTTAAAATCGATTAATGCGTTACGAATCTCTTCCATAGTGGCCATTCCCATAGAAACCGATGGAACATCTAGAAAAATTCCTTTAATATGCTCGTCTGTTTTCGCATATTTAATTTCTTGTAAAATATCGTTTAAACCAGGTTGACTCTTTTTGCTGCTAAAGCTTCCAAAATCAAAATTGTCAAATGGGTTTTTTGAAGTCCTTTCTTTAACTGGTTCAGAAAGTTGGATGTGTAATACACTGTTGTCTTTTAATTTCTCTTCTTTCTTATCACCAGAAGAGACCAATGCTACAATTAAAAATACAAACAGGAAAAAACCTACCACAGAGGCCAGTATAACACCAACCATTGTAGCTAAAACAGTTTTAAAGAATTCTTTCATAAGGCGATTAGATTTTTGCAAATATAATCGCTAATCAATTTACTCTTTGGTAAATTTTAAAGTTGATTGTTTTTCTCCTTTTAACGTTAAAAAGTAAAAGCCAGGTGAAAGTTGCTGTGTTACAATGGTCAGTTTTTCGTCGTAATTTCCATTTGAACAGAAGATTTCTTGTCCACTAATATTCGTCACACTGTAACCAGTGAATTTTTCATTTGCTAAATCAATGGTGAGAAATTCAGTAACCGGATTAGGATAATAGTTTAAATGAACTTCATTTTGTGTAGATAATCCAGAAAAGCCATTGACAATTACTTCGATCGAATTGGAATTGCCATCGCAAATTCCATCGTTAATATTTACAAGGTAATTACCCGGCGCATATATTACTAAGGAATCATTTGTAGCACCAGGAATTAAATTCCCGTCTTTATACCATTGGTAAGCTCCCATTGCCCCACTAATATTGATGAGGATGACCGAATCACCATTGTTAAACGTGGTGTTCCCACTCGCATAAATTATTCCTTGTGGAGAATCATGCAGGTCGAGCGTATTCATAGAAACCGTACTACGCATAGCAGGGTTTGTAGCGGCAATCCTCAATTTATAAAATGCAGATGTCGGTAATCCTTGCGGAATATTTACAGTTATGCTATTGATAGTTGTGTTACTTACGCTAGCAATAGTTGTTGGATAATCGAAATTTCCAAGGTCATCCGATAATTCAGCAATAAAATTATTTCCTTGATTAAAATTTCCCAATGAAAAAGCTCCAAAGGTATATTCATGTCCTGAGCAATAAATACCGGCATTTACCGACAAAATAAAATCACTATTTCTTTCTAGGATTTTGCCCTCTCCAACTCCAAGCGCTATGGCGGAGTAATTTCCTGAAAAGTCAGCATTGCGGACATTCGGGCAAGGTGAAAATTCTTTTGTCCATGAAATTCCACCATCAATTGTTTTGAAAATTCCTTGATCAGTAAAAGCCCATCCTGTATTTAAGTTAATAAAATTTAAATGGTGAATAATACCTGTAAATCCAATCATCGATCGATCAACCCATGATTGACCTCCATTGTCTGTGTAAAAAATTTCTCCATTATTACTTCCAATCCATCCGTTTAATCCATCTGCAAAACTCAAACAAGTCATCTGTCCAAACAACCCAGTCATACGCAAATACCAGTTTTGCCCACCATCGTCTGTAGTAATAATTTCTGCACTATTGGTAGCAATAAATCCTGTATCGTTAGAAGCGAAATATAAATCGGTAAAATTATATTGAAAGCCTGTGAATGATGTTGTAACGTAGTTCCAAGTTACTCCATTATCGTTGGAGAAAAGGATTAAATCATTATTCCCAACCGCATAAATGTATCCATTCTGTAAACGATGTAAAGTACTAATGTCATCATTATAACCTGTGTTAACTAACGACCACGAAGTACCGCCGTTAGTTGTTCTTAGAATACTACCATTGGAACCAGCAGCAACAGCGGTCACTGAATTAATGACTGCAATACTTTTAAGGTTTTCGTTGCTTCCACTGTTTAAATTATTCCATGTTTGCCCATTGTTGCCAGATTTGACAATCGTTCCATTATCGCCAACAGCATAAAAGTCATTTCCTAAATGACCAACTCCCCATAATTCTTGATTGGTAATTCTTGAATCAATATTCGAAAATGTAGAGGCAGAGTTAGTACTTAGTCCAATCTTTCCATTTATTCCTGCTACAATTATTTTCGATGAGCCAATTGCAGAGCATGTAAATAATTCATTGCCGATTAAATCATTGTTGACCAACCAAGTGTTTCCCCCATCTATCGTTTTTATTACTTCTCCGTTGTTGGTGGTCAATAGGTAATAGGTTGAACCAATAATTTTTATTGATCTTACCGTAGAAGATAAAAGTGCACTAGGGGTATTTATTGGACTGCTCCAAGTAACGCCATTGTCTAACGATTTATAAAGGGTATTGTTGATGGAAGTAACAGCCACTGAAAAATTACTATTTACATCCATTGCATTAAAGATCCCAGACTGATTTGAATTCATTGTCCAGTTTTGACCAAAATCAGCAGAGTGAAGTAAGGTTCCAAAGTCGGTTGCTGCTACTACATTTCCATTGCTTTCCATTTTAATAGCAACAATGTATTCGTTTGAAATTGAATACTGAGTATTCCAGGTGATTCCACCATCAGTAGTATGTTGAATTAACGAACCAACACTAACCCATCCTTCATTATTAGAGATAAAACAAACATCACTTGCATTAGCACCAATGAAAATGCTAAGTAAATTCCAGGTGTTCCCTCCATCATTACTTTTATAAAGCAAGTTTGAATTCGTAAGAATAAATATTTTGGCAGTATCGACAACCGACAAACTTATCAGATTATCATTTCCAAAATAGTATTGGTTACTCCATGTATTACCGCCATCAACTGTTTTTAAAATCGTTCCTGATTCACCAACTAACCAGCCGTAGTTATTATTTGCAAATGCTATTTTTGATAGGGTGTTGCCTGTTGGTGTTGGATGTTTATATTCCCATTGTGCTTTTGTGGCTTGAATGGATATGATCAGTAGGCATATCAAACTAAAAAATACGCGAAAGAATGATGATGTTTTCATAGTTAAATAATGAAGGCGTTTCTACGAAGATATTCAATTAGGGTTGTTTTTGTCAAAAAAAAATCCTGCTGATTGCAGGATAAAATTGTTATTGTTTTTATTTTTATTTTTATTTAGAAGTTTGATTATTTCCTCTTTTATTCATTTCGTCTCGAATTTTTGAAGCGGTTTCATAGTCTTCATCTTCCAGCGCATTGTTTAAAGCGTTTTCCAACTCCTCATTGTCCATGCCTTCAAACATAGAAGCTCCAGAAGAGGAAGGTGGGTTACTTAAACTAACAGGGTGATTATCTGCTTTGGAGCTGAATCCAAAACCATCTTGATTATCTGCATTGTCAAATTCTTCGAGATTGACACCAGCAGTATTTAATATCTTATCGTAAGTATATATTGGAGCATCAAAACGAAGCGCTAAACCGATTGCATCAGAGGTTCTAGAATCAATTTGATGTTGGGATCCGTCTTTTTTTGACGTGAAGCAAAGCATGGAAAAGAAAATACCTTCTTTGAAATTATAGATGATTACTTCATCTAGCGTGATATCAAACGCATTCGCAAACGTTCGAAATAAGTCATGAGTTAAAGGTCTTACCGGAGTGAGTTTTTCCAGTTCAACAGCTATTGACTCGGCTTCAATTCTACCAATAACGATCGGAAGACGGCGAACACCATTTACTTCTTTTAGCGTGAGTACAAAACCTCCTGAGGCGGTCCGACTATCAATTAGCCCATATATTTCAAGAAGATGTTTTTTCATAAGCTTTCGAAATAGTACTTCGATTAAGCGTTGGCTGCTTTAAACTCTTTAATCGCATTTATCAATTGAGGAACTACTTCAAACGCATCTCCCACAATTCCATAGTCAGCAGCTTTGAAGAATGGAGCTTCTGGATCTTTGTTGATTACCACAATCACCTTTGAAGAACTTACACCAGCCAAATGCTGAATCGCACCAGAAATTCCGATGGCTATGTATAAGTTTGGACTAACCGCAATTCCTGTTTGACCAACGTGCTCGCTATGTGGACGCCAATGGGCATCAGAAACCGGCTTGGAGCATGCAGTAGCAGCACCTAACAATTGAGCAAGTTCTTCCACCATTCCCCAGTTTTCTGGTCCTTTAAGTCCACGACCTCCCGATACTACAATTTCTGCATCAGGTAATGAAACTTTGTCAGATGCACGAACGATTTCTTTGATCATTGTAGCGAAATCAGTGCTTCCGGTAGTTGGTGAAAACGACTCAATAACAGGAGATTGTGCATTCTCCACAACCTTATATGAATTGGGCATTAAAGCAATTACTTTATGGTCGCTAGTGATAGAAACATCGGCAAATGCTTTTCCTGAAAAGGCCCCTTTTCTAACAACAAATCCATTACTCATATCAGGTAATGAAACGGCTCCATCTACATACGCCGCATTTAATTTAACAGCTACACGTGGCGCTAAACCTTTACCTGAAAAAGAGGCTGATAAGACTACTACATTTGCACCTTCTTGTTTCGCTGCTTGAGCGATAACGGCGCCGTAAGCTTGGTTAACAAATGATTTGTACGATTCTTCTGAAACGGATAAAATTTTAGAAGCTCCGTAGTTTGCCAATTTGTTTAGCTCGTCGGATGAAACATTTCCGATAGAAAGAGCAACTAGGTGGGTGCCTAATTGCTTCGCAACTGCTGCTCCGTAAGAAACTACTTCGAAACTTGATTTTTTAAATTTTCCTTCTGCGTGTTCTGTATAAACTAAAACTGACATATTATTTGGGGGAGTTTTATTATCGTGAATGAAATTAAATAACTTTTGCTTCTTGGTTTAATAAGGTAACCAATCCTTTTACATCATCGGCATTAACTAGTTTAACCTGACTTCGAGGCGCTGGTTTGTCGTAGTTGGTTATTGATTGTAACACGGGAGTTTCTGATGGCTCTAACACGGTCAATGTTTTTGTTCTCGCACTCATAATTCCACGCATTCCTGCAATTCTTGGTTCAGCCATTCCTTCTGATGCACTAGCAACCAAAGGCAATGGACAGCTAATCACTTCCTTTCCGCCTTCAATTTCTCGTTCAAGGGTTGCGGTGGTTCCATCAAGCGTTAATGACTTAACAATAGAAATAGAAGGAATGTTTAGTAACTCACCGACCATTGATGCTACTTGAGAACCATTGTAATCAATCGATTCACGGCCAGTTAAAATCAAATCAAAACCTTGGTCTTTCGCATAATTAGCAATTTGATTAGCAACAAAATAAGCATCACGCGCCACTGCATTTACACGTACTGCATCGGAAGCTCCAATGGCTAATGCCTTACGAATAGTTGGCTCTGCTGAGGCATCGCCTACATGAATAACGGTCACGCTAGATCCTGCGTTAGCCTCTGAAATTTCTAAAGCTCGTGTTAGGGCAATTTCGTCGTAGGGGTTGATGATGTATGTTACCCCGTTGGATACAAACGATTTATGGTCGTCAGTAAAATTAATTTTGGTAGTTGTGTCGGGAACGTTGCTAATGCAAACTAAAATTTTCATAATTATCGGGTTGCTTTCAAAGGCGCAAAGATACTTACCCAACTTCACTAAAAAAAGAAAATCCTATGATAATACAGCACTTTTAGCAGTCAATTTCGCTTACGAATCGTACTTTCGCAATCAATAATGAAAAGCAATTTATGAACGAAAGAATGATAATGTTGCAGGAGTATATTCAGGATGATCCGTCTGATACATTTTCTCGCTATGCTTTAGCTCTTGAATTTGCAAAGATTGGGGAGTTGTTCATTGCAATAAACTATCTGGAACAACTTCGAATAATTGACGCTGATTACCTGGCTTTATACTACCAATTAGGAAAATTATTACAAGATACCAATCAATCGGATAATGCCATTGCTGTTTTTAAGGCAGGAATCAAAGTGGCGCAAAAGCAACAAAATTCACATACAGAAGCGGAACTAAAGGGTGCGTTGCTGCAATTAACCGACGATAATGAATAGTTTTTTGGTTTTATTGCTCCAATTCTTTTTTTAGTTAGACACATAGCTTTATTTTTGTCGCTCGAAAAAAAAATAATTATGAGAGAACTACAATTTCGTGAAGCCCTAAGAGAAGCGATGTCGGAAGAAATGCGTCGTGATGAAAGCATCTTTTTAATGGGCGAAGAAGTAGCTGAATATAATGGTGCCTATAAAGTAAGTCAAGGAATGTTGGCTGAATTTGGTCCAAAGCGTATTATCGATACACCAATTGCGGAATTAGGATTTGCAGGAATTGGAGTAGGTGCGGCGATGAATGGTCTTCGACCAATAATTGAATTTATGACTTTTAACTTTTCTTTGGTTGCCATTGACCAAGTAATTAATTCGGCAGCTAAAATGAAAAGCATGTCGGGTGGTCATTTTGGATGTCCAATTGTATTCCGTGGACCAACCGCTTCAGCAGGAATGTTGAGCTCTCAACATAGTCAGGCATTCGAAAGCTGGTATGCCAACTGCCCAGGATTAAAAGTGGTGGTGCCATCTAATCCGGCTGATGCGAAAGGATTGTTAAAAGCTGCTATACGCGATAATGATCCAGTAATTTTTATGGAGTCAGAACAAATGTATGGCGACAAAGGAATGGTGCCCGATGGAGAATACCTTATGCCAATTGGTGTAGCTGATATCAAGAAAGCAGGAACTGATGTGACGATTGTTTCTTTTGGTAAGATGATGAAAGTAGCCTTGAAAGCCGCAGAAGAATTAGCTACTGAAAATATCAATGCAGAAGTTATTGATTTAAGAACAGTTCGTCCGATTGATTACGCAACTGTGATTAACTCAGTGAAGAAAACAAATCGTTTAGTCATTGTTGAAGAAAGTTGGCCATTAGCGGCTATTGCAACCGAAGTAGCTTTTAAAGTACAACGTGAAGCATTCGATTATTTAGATGCACCTGTGTTACGTGTGATGGGAGGCGATGTGCCACTTCCGTATGCACCGACATTAATTGAAGCATATCTTCCAAACCCTGCGAGAGTTATTAAAGCAGTGAAAGAAGTGATGTATATGCAGAAAGCGTAAAGATTAAAAAATTATAAATAAACGGAGGCTAATAGGTCTCCGTTTTTAGTTTTTAACAAATCGGTTTATTCTGCCTTTTTAATTTATTTCAAAATATATTTGCAGCCACAAAAAATGCCTTTTGCTTTTTAAAGAATTTATCATTGAATTCTGAATTCAGGGCTGATTAAATTTTAATGCTATGTCAAAGCAAAATTCTTATCATGGATTGGTAAGTCAAATTTGTAATTTAATTGAAGTTGGTCAGGTAAATTCCATAAGGAATGTTAACACTATTTTGGTCAATACCTATTGGAAAATAGGTAGGCATATTGTCGAATATGAACAACAAGGTAACTCACGTGCTGATTATGGGACGGAGATGGTCGATCGACTTTCGAAGGACTTAACTATTAGAGTGGGAAAAGGGTTTAGTCGTTCTAATCTTTTTCAAATCAGACAGTTATACTTAAAATTCAAGAAAGTCCAGACACTGTCTGGACAATTGAGTTGGAGTCATTATATTGAATTAATGAAAGAGGAAAATGAATTAGCAATCGGTTTTTATCTTAAACAATGTGAACAAGAAAACTGGAGTGTTCGAGAGCTAAAACGACAGATGAAAAGTCATTTATTTTACCGTTTAGGAAAAAGTAGAAATAAAGAACTTCAAATTGAACTTTCGCAAAATGGAGCTGAAGTTATTAAGCCAATTGATATTATTAAAGATCCGTATATTTTTGAATTTTTAGGAATATCTCAAAAAGAAAATTTCCTTGAAGGAGAATTAGAGGAAAAATTAATCATTAATCTTGAAACATTTCTTCTTGAATTAGGAAAGGGATTTACATTTGTTGGCCGCCAATATAAAATTTCAATTTCAAACAGACATTTTTATGTTGATTTGGTTTTTTATCATAGAATTTTGAAGTGTTTTGTTTTGATAGATTTAAAGCGTGGTGAAATAGATTATAATGATATCGGGCAAATGAATTTATATTTAAATTACTTTTCAAAAGAACAAAATGTTGATGGTGATAATACTCCCATTGGGATAATTTTAGGAGCTTACAAAGACCAAATATTGGTGGAGTATGCATTGGAAAATATAAGCAATCAATTATTCGTAAGTAAATATCAATTGTACCTTCCAGAAAAAAAACAATTAGAATCACAGCTTGAACGGTTTTTGGAAAATAATTCTCAAATTTGAATATGTTCAAGCTGCAATCGTATTCATTTAATAGGTTAATCGGAATAGTGTTTTTTTTCCTTTTATGCCTGCCAACATTTAGTCAGTCGCTGGTACGTAAGTTTGATATTACTGCAGGAGGTAACGGTAGTGAATATCCTAAAAAATTAATTCGTACTACAAACCATCAATTTGTTTTTGTAGCTCCTTCTTCTTCCGATACTTCCCAATTTAAATCAGCGTATAATCATGATACTACTTTGGCTACCTATGATTATTGGGTGGTTTGTTTTGATTCATCTGGATCTATTATTTGGGAGCACTCCTATGGTGGAAGTGGAAATGACATTCCGACTGCTATTGTTCAGTTAGGCAATGGCGATTTTATTATTGGAGGTTATTCCGATTCTCCCGTTTCTGGTGATAAGACAGAAAGTTGTCGGGGGTATGTAGATTTTTGGTTGCTTCGCATCAATGCAGTTGGTCAAATAATATGGGACAAAACTTGGGGTGGTGACTCCTACGATGCCTTATCAGACATTGTTGTTTCTGCTTCGGGGAATATTTATGCGGTAGGAACTACACTTAGTGGTGTAAGTGGCGATAAAACTGCTCCTGCGTATGGTAATTTTGATTTTATCATGGCTGTATTTAATTTAAACGGACAATTCTTATTCGATAAAACATACGGATCGACGCTAAACGATAATTGTAATGCTATAACCTATAACGGTAACGGAGGTTTTTTACTATCTGGATTAAGCGATAGTCCTTCTGGATTTTCAAAATCTCAAAATAACAGAGGATTGAATGATTTCTGGATGGTGAAAATTGATAGTACGGGAAAGAAATTGTGGGATTTGACGCAAGGTGGAACTGCTGAGGATTTCGGCTATACTAGTTGTTATAAAGATGGTTTTTATTATATAGGGGGCGATTCATACTCTGCTGCAGGAATAGATAAAACAGCTGCGAACAAAGGTGCCTGCGATTTTTGGGTAGTAAAGGTGAAAGACGATGGAAGTAAAAATTGGGATCATACTTTTGGCGGCTCTGATGTCGATGAACTCCGTCAGATAAATATTACCACTGGTGGACGTTTGTTATTAAGTGGCAGCTCTTATTCTCCCATAACTAACGATAAATCAGAAACTAATTTAGGGGCAGAACAATTATGGATGGTACTAGCAGATACTGCAGGACAAAAGCTTATGGATAAAACATTTTTTTCACCTGGCCATGATGAAGATGGCTTAGCAGTTGAAATGAACCCTGGAACTTACGTAGGAGTAATTAGTTCTTCATGTTCTATTGGTGGCTATAAAACACAAGATTCTTTGGCTATGGGAGATGTTTGGATTTGCGGACTTTCGCCCGCGGTTAGTGGAGTGGAGGATTTGAACTTTGAAAATCAATGGAGGGTATATCCTACTCCGTTAGTCGGACAAGAAATCACGGTTGAATCTCAAGCACCAATTGAATGGGTTGAATTATTAACTATTGATAAAAAGAAATTGATGCATCAAACTGTCAAATCAAATATTACTTTAAATAAATTATCACTACCTAAAGTACAGCCTGGCATTTATTTTCTTCGAATTGGAAATGAAAATCAAACAGCAACCCAAAAAATTGTTGTCAATAATTGATTACTTTCTCTTCATTACTTTCTCAGCAGCTTCTACGATGTTAATGGTATCTAAACCATATTTTGTCATCAGCTGATCAGGTGTTCCACTTTCACCGAAACTATCGTTTACTGCTACATACTCTTGAGGAACAGGATTACTCTTGATTATCACTTGAGCTACTGCATCACCTAATCCTCCAAAACGATTATGTTCTTCGCAAGAAACCACACACTTTGTTTTTGCTACTGATTTTAAAATGGATTCTTCGTCAATTGGTTTTATTGTGTGAATATTGATGATTTCAGCCGAAATCCCTTTTGCTGCTAATTGTTCTCCTGCTTCAATCGCTTTCCAAACTAAATGTCCGGTAGCAATAATTGTCACATCACTTCCTTCATTCAAAATCACCGCTTTCCCAATTTCAAAATTTTGATCGGCAGGAGTAAAGTTGGGAACAGAAGGGCGACCGAAACGTAAATAAACAGGGCCGTGGTAGTTTGCAATGGCTATTGTTGCAGCTTTAGTTTGATTAAAATCACAAGGGTTAATCACTACCATTCCAGGTAACATGCGCATCAAGCCAATGTCTTCTAAAATTTGATGCGTAGCACCATCTTCACCCAGTGTTAAGCCCGCATGCGATGCACATATTTTTACATTTTTATCGCTATATGCAATTGACTGACGAATTTGATCATATACGCGTCCCGTACTGAAGTTTGCAAATGTACCTGTAAAAGGAATTTTGCCTCCTATGGTTAATCCTGCAGCAATGCCCATCATATTGGCTTCTGCAATTCCTACTTGAATAAAACGTTCAGGATGATCCTTTGCAAAGGCATCCATTTTTAATGACCCTGTTAAGTCGGCACAAAGGGCAACTACATTTTCGTTTTCTTTTCCCAACTGACTTAATCCTGCTCCAAATCCTGAGCGCGTATCTTTCTTTTCGGTGTAGGTATATTTTTTCATAGGTGCATTAATTTATCACGACACTTACACTTGTGCCAGAGGTTATTTTAAATGATTTCTCGATGGTATATTGAGATGATTGAGAATTCTTAGGACGATAAACTACGCGATAGTTGCCTGGTTGCAATACCACTGATTCACGAGTAGCCTGATTTGATAAAGTATAAACTAAATTTAATTTATTATTTGTTTCTTGTACAATGTAAGCAAAGCCAGGATTGTTGTATTGAAAATTAACAATCCCAGGACTAGGAATTTGAATAGTCGTTGTTTTACTTTGATCAATTTGAACATGACTCGCATATATACGAGGCGTTGACAATATTTCTAAATCATAAGTTCCAACTATCAAACGTTGTGAAGTATTAAAGTCTTGGGCTACGACGGTATTCATCTCTCCTGATTTTCGAATGATGGCCTTTAACTCGCGGTAATCATTTTTGCCATCAATTTTTAAAACCAAATCGCCTTGCGGAGCATCAATGCCAATAATATTATGTGTTCCTGGAATTAAAACGATAGAATCTTTTCCTACAGGAGGTACGGTATGCACAACGATATTGTATGAGCCTAATGGATCAATGTTAATTGTATCAGGATTTCCTTTCACATTCATGGTATGCATAATATTGTAACGAACATCGCCCGAATAACGGTCGTAAAAAGTCATCGGTACATTTGTTTCTGTAGCCTTTCCATAAGCGTCGATCAAATTAACTTGAACGGTAGTATTATTTAGTGCTTGAGAAATAATAATATTTAAGGCTGATTCAAATTGTTCCTCATTGGCAGCATCAAAATAATTTCCTACACATTCAAATTGTTTCAGGAAATCTTTATTTCCTCCTAATCCAATAACAAAAGGTTTTAAGATAACGCCCTTACGTTGAAGGATAGCCGAAACAGCACAAGGGTCGCCACCACACTCTTCAATTCCATCCGTAATTAGAATGATAATGTTTCTTGAAGGGTCGGAGGGGAAGTCTCCACCACATTTTTCCAACGACATGGCAATGGGGGTTGTACCATTCGGACCTATAGCGTCCATACGTTTTTTTATTTGTTCACCATTCTTCTTTCCGAAAGGAACCTCTAAACGCGTATCATCGCAATCTTGTGGAGGATAATGTTTCGTGTGTCCGTAAACGCGAAGCGCTAACTCTAAATTATCTAATCGCTGTAGCGAATCGACCATATTACCCAGTAGGCGACGAGCTACTTCAAACTTCGTATTCGATTCCCATTTTGCAATCATGCTTTGTGAAGCATCGAACAAAAACAAAATTCGGGTAGGCTGATCTTTTGAAAATTGTGCTTGACTTCTAAAAGAAGCTAAAAGCATACATCCCGAAAGGACAACGCCAATAAAAAAGGAAGAGGTGCTTTTATTTTTTTTCAAGGTGGTTAGATATTAATAATCGCCTAAAGTTGCTTCATTTTGCGAAAGTGCTGAGGCTAATTGCTCATCGTTAGGGGCTACGCCATGCCATTTATGAGAATGCATCATAAAGTCAACGCCATTGCCCATTTCAGTTTTCATTAAGATTACAACGGGCTTCCCTTGTCCGCTTTTTGATTTTGCTTCTTGTAGGGTATTCATAATATCATCCACATCATTTCCATTCATCGATAAAACAATCCATCCAAAGGCTTCCCATTTAGCCGACCAGTCTCCACTATTTAATACTTGCGCTGTACTCCCATCTATTTGTTGTCCATTAACGTCAACGGTTGCAATTATATTATCGACATTCTTCGCTGCGGCAAACATTGCTGCTTCCCAAACCTGACCTTCTTGAATTTCTCCATCCCCCATCAGTACAAATACGTGTCGAACGTCTTTGTTCATCTTTTTTGCGAGTGCGGCGCCAATGCCCACCGATAGCCCTTGCCCTAAGGAGCCAGAAGCCATTCGGACCCCAGGTAATCCATCATGTGTAGTGGGATGTCCTTGTAAACGAGTGTTTAATTTACGGAAGGTGCTTAATTCTGAAACGGGGAAGTACCCTGATCTTGCTAGCACGCTATAAAATACTGGAGAAATATGTCCATTGGAAAGAAAAAAAACATCTTGGTCCATCGCGTCCATTTCCCACTTCTCTGGATGATGTTTCATGATTCCACCATATAGGGCGCATAAAAATTCTGTACATCCTAACGAGCCACCTGGGTGACCACTTTGAACCGCATGCACCATACGAACGATATCGCGGCGCACCTGCGGAACCATCCTTTTTATTTTTGAAACAGTATCCATAATTGATTGTTTTTCCAAGGCAAAAATAATAGATGTTTGCAGAGTGAAATTCACTTATGAACATCAAAACGCATTTTGTGAATAAAATAAATTACGTGACTTAGAAGTATTAGAAATAAAGGGGATTCATTTCCGATATTTGTCGCATGTTTGCGATTGTAGATATAGAAACTTGCGGAGGGAAATTTGAGTATCAGAAAGGAAGAATTATTGAAATAGCTATTGTGGTACATGATGGACTATCAGTAGTAAAATCTTTTTCATCTTTGATCAATCCTGAATGCTACATCGCGCCTAATTTTACACGAATTTCAGGCATTACCAATGAAATGGTAGCCGATGCTCCAAAATTTCATGAGGTAGCCAAGGATATTTTAGAATATACCGAAGGCTGTGTATTTGTTGCACACAACGTTCAGTTTGACTATTCATTTGTGCGTGACGAATTCGCCTCTTTGGGTTACAAATATCGACGTGATACTATTTGCACCGTGCGATTAAGTAGGAAGTTTTTACCAGGCAAAGATTCCTATAGCTTAGGAAAGCTTTGTAATTCACTAGGAATAGAAGTGAAAAATCGCCATCGTGCATTGGGAGATGCAGAGGCTACGGCCAAACTGTTTGATATTCTTTTAGAGGTAAAATCTACTCATCCGGTTTATAAAAATCAGGGAGCCGAAGCTTTAATGGTTCGTAGAATTGATAAGATAAAACAATATATTCTGAATAAAATTCCTGAAACTACAGGTGTATATTATTTTCTAAATAACAAGCAAGAAATTATTTACATCGGTAAGAGTACCAACATGTATAACCGTGCTATCAATCATTTCAATCCCGCAGAAAATAAAGGGAAGAAATTATTGAATGAATTAATGAATGTTGATTTTGTTGAAACGGGATGTGAATTAATAGCACTCTTACACGAAAACAAAGAAATTAAATCACATAAACCAACCTATAATACTCGTCAGAAAGCGGATGTTTTTACACATGCCATCGATTATTTTTCCAATGAAGAAGGAATTATCACTTTTAAAATTGTGCCCTATGAAGAGGCGCAACAGGCTTTGTTAAGCTTTACTTCTTTGGGCGCGGCAAGAGAGAAGATGGAGTATTTATTGGATCAACATAGTCTTTGTTTGAGATACTGCTCACTTACTGCTGATGATGCAATTTGTTTTAATCATCAAATAAAAAAATGTAATGGAATTTGTGCTGGGATAGAAAATGTGGATGATTATAATTTCAGAGCAAAAAAAGTGTTGCAACAATTTACGTATGAGCAACCAGATTTTATGATTTTGGGAAGAGGGCGTGTAGCCAATGAAATTTCTTTTGTTTTGATTTTAAATAATCGGTATGCTGGTTATGGTTATTTACAGAAAGAGGAAATGTATGTGGACCGAGATGCGATAATCTCTGCATGTGATGATAACGTTTATCATCCAGATGCTGACCATATCATTAAGAGCTGGATGAGCAGAAACAAATTCGAGGTAAAAGTGTTGTAGTTGGTGTTCAAAGTATATTGTAAATTTACCCGATGAAATTATTTCCCGACCATTCTTTATTAGTTGAAGAGTTTGATCGCATCAAACAAATGACAGCCGATTTTTGTGCTGGTAGTCTGGGACGTAAATTAGTGGCCGATATTATTCCTTCTGATCATTTTACGGAAGTAGTTACCCGCTTAGAACAAACTGAAGAGTTTCGGAAAATTATTACTAACGGGGAGCCATTTCCGTTTGAATCCTATCCGGATATTACTGCGGAATTGAAGTTGCTGAGTATTCGTAATTCAGTGCTTTCTTTAAGTCAATTGGTTTTGATTTATAAAGTCATGAATCACGCTCGTGCGATGTATGATTTTTTCAAAGAACGTAGCATTCGATTTCCGCTTCTTACGACAGTTTTAAAAGACATTCCTTTTGAAAAAATAATTATTTCATCCATCGAAGAAGTGATGGATGAAACAGGTGCTATACGAAGTTCTGCATCGCCGGAGTTAGCCCGAATAAGAAAGTTGCTCGGTAGAAAGCGAATCGAGGCCAATCAGATTTACATGAGTGTGATTGCTAAGTATCGGAAGAGTGGCTGGCTTACGAATGAGGCAGAAGAGAGTTGGAGAAATGGAAGAAGAGTTGTTGCTATAGTTGCAGAACAAAAAAGAACAGCCAAAGGGATTGTTCATGATATTAGTGCTACTGGCAAAACTTGTTTTATTGAACCAGAAGAAACATTGGCCATTAATGCGATGTTGATTCAGCTAGAACAGGAAGAGCAGGAAGAGATTCGCAAAATACTGAAAGAGCTAACGGAGGTTTTACGGAAATACCATACCGTTATGAAACATTATTTGCAATGCATTGTAATGTTTGATATGATAACAGCCAAAGCTCGTTTGGCAATTCAGTTAGATGCACATCTTCCTTATATCGAAAATAAGCCAACTATCGATTTAAGGGATGCACGACATCCATTGCTATACGCGTTAAATAAAGCAAATAAAAAAGAAACCATTCCTTTTCAGTTAAAGCTAAACCAAGAGCAAAGAATATTGGTTATTAGTGGACCTAATGCTGGGGGAAAAACAGTTTGCATGAAGACGGTTGGGTTATTACAGTTGTTATTGCAATCAGGTTTTTTAACTACTTGTGATGGGAATAGTCGCTTTGGTTTTTTTAGAAAAATATTAGTCGATATCGGCGACTCTCAATCGCTGGAGTTTGAATTAAGCACGTATAGTTCGCGTTTGCAACACATGAAAGTTTTTTTGCAACAGTCGAACCCGGATACCTTGTTTTTAATTGATGAGTTTGGAACAGGAACCGATCCATCTTTAGGAGGAGCATTAGCGGAATCAATTCTAGAAGAAATGAATTTTAGGAAGTCCTTTGGGATCATCACCACGCATTACATGAACTTAAAAGTATTGGCTGATAAGACTCCAGGAATCATTAATGGTTCTATGGCTTTTGATGCACAAAAGTTATAACCTCGTTTTTATCTGGAAGTAGGAAAGCCTGGAAGCTCCTATACGTTTGTCGTGGCAGAGCGTAGCGGACTTCCACCTTCGGTGATCAATCGTGCGAGAAAAAAAGTGAAAAAGAACAGTTTAGTTTTAGAGGAGCTCTTAAATAAAATGGAACATGAGAAGGGGGAGGTAGCTCGATTATTAGATATCAATAAAAAGCAAGAACGTAAATTAGAAGAGCTGATAAATAAATACGAACGCAATGTTGCGAGTCAAGAGAAGCGAATAGAAATTGATGAAGAGCGAGTGCGACAAAAAGAGTTGCGATTGGCCAATCAGTTAGAAGAAAAGTTTAAACGATTTGTAAAAGACTGGAAAGAATCGAAGAACAAGAAAGCGGTTTTAGAAAAATACAATAGTGGACTATCCAGCAGAAAAAACAAATTAAGTGAGAAGGAAGTTTTGATTATTGAAGAGCAGGTTAAATATACGCAGGCACATTTAAAACAAGGTTCAAAGGTCCATTTGCGTGACGGAAAAGTAGAGGGTGTGGTGGAATCAATCGATGGAAATAAAATCATCATTGTTTTTGGTAATGTAAAAACTACTGCCGATATATCCAGAGTTTTATTGGTGGATATGCCAAAAGAAACAGGTGTTGTTGCTGCTAAGGTTGTTATCAATAACAATAAAAAACCGCAATCGAAAAATCATCCGAAGAAAAGTAATGTCGGTCAAAACGATGATCAAAAAGAAAATACTATCGAAGAAAAAAAATCCAAATTCCAGCCGAGGAAGAAGATTGATAAAAACTAGTTTTCTTGATTGTTTAAATTTGAATATTTCTGAGACAATTCAAATTTCCCCAATTTCTTATAAGCTTTCGCAAGAGAGTCGGATGTAGCAACAGAAGAAGGAAAGGCCTCTAAATTTGCTTTTAAAATCACAACTGCTTCTTCATTCATTCGCTTATGCATTAGCTGCGTAGCCAAATGAATATAATGCGCCTCGTTTTGTGGATAGGCGACTTTGTTACCTGAATTATTCACAATGGCTAATTGTTGTTTTAGGTAATTAGACTTTGCTTGAAAATAATTAAAATCAATAATGCCATCTACCAAGTCGCTCTCGTATTTTTGAAGACAATTTACTAATTGATCTTCTCTGCTTAAATTTCGTAGTTGATTGCGTTGCATTTTCGATTCATAGCGTATTCCATATACAGTAAAAACAGTATCGCCATCTGCATCAATCAAGTCTTGAAAGTTTAACAAAGCTGCTAATGCTAGTTGTGAATAATTTTGACTTTCATTCTTGAATCCGCATGCTTCTGTTTTCCAAAGTTTCACGATTAACTCTTGTCCGCCAGTAGTAGGGTTAATTTTGTTTAGCGCACATGACACATTTCCTGCACCCGCATGATAACTGTGCATTACAAGCAAGCGAAACCAAGTGTCTGTTTCATTGTAAGGAATATTTCGGGAGTCGAGCATTTTCTTTACCAATGGAATGCAAATTTTTGATATTAATTGAGAGGAGGCGTACGCCGCTTTTTTCAAGTCGGTGCGATCGTCTCTCGTTGCATTCACTACTAACCCGTATTTAATAGCTACCGATTTCATTAATTGAAAAGGACCGTTAGCGCCTGCATAAGAAACTGATTTGTTTTTTCCTGGACTCTCAATTAATAGAATAGTTTGTGCGTACCAAGGGTCCACTCCGTATTCTTTAAAATAGCTAACTGCCTTTGATAAATACAACATTGTTTTGCGATGCTCAAAAAAATCACGTTTACCACTTGTTACATACAATTCTCGTTCAGCTTCTATGTTATATTGTTCTCGTATTTTTGATTTGTTTCTAGTTAGTTCAGCTTCCGAAATTAATTTCCAATCATTGTAAGGAACTTGCGCCAATGATTCACGTGTATCTGCAATATTGACAATGCAGGAATCAGGACTTAAACAAATAATTTTTTTCCAGAATGCAGGTTGCGCTAATTGATCCCAGCGCTCCTTTTTTAATTTTTGATTATCGACAAAATACATTTTGGTTGTGTCCTCTTTGGTGGCTACAATTTTCTTTACCAACATCGAATCAAAATGACTTAAAACAACAGGAGAAGAAAGAGGAGGAGAAGCAGGCTCATTTGCTGAACAGCCAATGGAAAATAGCAGAATTGATGTGATTAAAAAGGTATTGGTAAATATTTTTTTCATTGTGTTTTTATGTCCTTGGGTAACGGAAAATGATGGATTAAATTGTATTGCAAATACGATTAATCAAAGTTACGTGGTGAATAGGCAATTTCAGTAATTGTGTAAGAATTATTATGAACGATTTATTGTTAAACATTTTTTTCTTTTGATAGGATGTATGCGTGAGATTCAATTTAAAAACTAATAGATAATTCTTATTTTTGTGACATGTCAACTACTCAGTTTAAAGAATCTATCGAAATTACTGCTGCCAAAGAATTAAAATTATTTGTGCGTTCTATGGCTGCCTCGTACCGTTTTATTTTTCAGCAAATGGAGGTTGATTTTGTAAAACGCGCCGACATGCTCGAATTGATTGAGCACGATGAAGTGAGTAAGTTAGCCGCTCGTTTTGCTGCTATTGCAGATGGAGAGAAGTTAGTGTTGACAAAAAAAGAGCTTTATCAGTTTTATACAATGATGGAATTAGTTTGTCGTAGTTTTTTAACTGAAATAGGCGATACGTACAAAGAAATTACGATGCGTATTAATAAAATTGACGAGGAGAAATATAATTCAGTACGTAATATCGAATTAAAAATTGCGCAAACGCTGATTCAACAAATTAGAGTTGATTTTGCCAAAGATCCAGATTTTGAAGAGATTGAAGAAAAGCTTGAAATGCTTGATTAGACACTGTTAAATTTTTATTTCCTGATTTTTCAATATTAAGCTGTATTTAATAAATCAGCAATCCCTTAATATTCCAATTCGATTTTATTAATAATCTGATGATGGTAAACTTAGTTACAGTTAACCTCGAGGATGTTTTTTTGCAGTATTGTTTTGGTTGAATAAAGTATAAGAAAAAAGTATTTAATGGTAGATGTTAGTTTTGGGAATCAGGGGGATGTTAATCTCCCTTTTTCCTTTTTATAACACCGTTGTCCAATCGAAAAGACTTTCATAAATTTCATCCATTACGACTGTTTTTATTCCACTAAACTTTTTTTTCTCGTCGATAAAGATGGTTTTCATTCCAGCATTTCTTCCAAATTCCATATCTGAAATCGAATTACCTACTATTACTGCTTTCGATAAATCTATTTCAGGAAAATGGACTTGAGCTTCGTAAGCCATGGTAGGGTTGGGTTTTCTACGGATGTCTGAACGATCAGCCGCTGGCGCAAAATAAATAGCGTCGATACGTCCGCCTGCTGCTTTTATTTTTTGTGACATCTGTTCATGAATGAAGTGCAAGTCATTCTCTGTCATTTTTTGAATTCCAATGCCTCGTTGATTGGTTACAATGATTATTTTTCCAAATAATTCCGACACTTTTGCAAGCGCATTCAAAGCACCTTCTTCAAAAATAAAATCTTCCCAGCGGGTGACATAATCCTCTCGTAATTCTCGGTTAATTACACCATCACGATCTAAAAAGAGGGTCCACTCTTTCGAATAGCTCATTTTGGAAAAATCGTTTCTTCAATTAGCTGACAAATTATATGTCCAATTAGAATATGACACTCCTGAATGCGTGGAGTATCTGTACTTGGAACACGAAGCATAATATCGCAGCAATCGTTCATTTTACCTCCTGATTGGCCCGTCATACCAATGGTAATCATTCCTTGATTTTTAGCGGTTTCCATAGCGGCTAAAATGTTTTTAGAATTGCCGGATGTAGTGATACCAAAAAGTACATCTCCTTTTCTTCCGCAAGCTTCTACCATTCGGCTATAAACTACATCATAAGAATAATCGTTTGCAACAGCCGTCATGTACGAACTATTTACGTGTAAGGCTTCTGAATACAAAGGAGGTCGATCTGTATAAAAACGACCACTTAATTCCGCAGAAATATGTTGTGCATCAGCAGCACTACCGCCATTTCCACAAAACAAAACTTTTTTATCGTTTTTAAATCCTTCAATACAGGCTTGTGCGGCTTTTTCAACTGCTGTCAATAATTCCTGATTTTCTAAAACCAACTGTTTAGTTGCGATAGAATCAGCAATAAGTTTTTTAATATCGGTTGCCATGATGCAAAGATAAGAGAATGGGATTAGTTAATAAAGTGAAGGATTGCCCGGCTGAGATTCGACCAGGAGTATTTTATTTTTTCTTGTCGGATAGAATCATCAAAACGGTGAATGTCGCCAGCAACAAAGTCATCCATAGCTTTCGCAATCATCATCGTATTTACTTCTGTAACGTATCCTGTTTGTTCATGAATAACTATTTCAGGTAGTCCACCTACATTCGTTACAATCATAGGCTTTTCGAAATGGTAGGCTAATTGAGAAATGCCGCTTTGCGTAGCGCTTCGATAGGGTTGTACCACAACGTCGCAGGATCCGAAATAATATTTAATTTCTGCATCCGGAATATAATGCGAATGCAATTCAACAAAATCGGTTAATTGTAAGGAAGTAATCAATTCCAAATAAGGTTTGTCGTCTTCATAAAATTCACCTGCAATAAGTAATTTGTAATTTTTACTACGCAAGTTGCTTTCTGAAAATGCTTGAATCAATAAATCGAGTCCTTTGTAGTTTCTAATAAATCCAAAAAATAATACATAATGTGTATCTGGATTTAAATTTAATTTTTTACATGATTCTTCTCTCGTGGCTTGATTGCCATAATGGTCATAAACCGGGTGAGGCGACATTAAGCACTCTTTAGAGGTGAATCGTGCAATTTCTGCTTTCACCTGATTGGACAAAGTAATAAATCCATCACATGCCTTTACAAAATAGTTGGACAATAGCGTATCTCCCATTCGTTTTTCATGCGGAATAAGATTATCGACAAACCCAATAACTTTTGTCTTTTTACTTAGTAACCTAGCTACCGTTCCTAAGGCAGGACCCATAAAAGGAATCCAGAAGCGCAATAAAACGATGTCGGGTTCTTTTTTACGGATATACTTAGCTGTTAGTATCCATGAAATTGGATTAATGGAACTAATAAGTCGTGTAATTTTGAGTGTAGCAGGAGCGGGGTCGCTGGTAAATTGAGTTTTGCCAGGAAATAATATTCCAGGATATTGAGTAGTGAAATTAACAATCTCAACCAAGTGGCCGAGCTGAAGTAAATCGACAGCCATCCGCTCGTTGAATGCAGCAATTCCTCCTCTAAAGGGGTGTGCAGGTCCAACAATGATAATTTTTTTTTGCTGCATGCTATCCTTTTAATGGACTACAGGTTGGTAGTACTTTGAATCAAGTATGAATTGCGTTCTGAACTATTACGTCCAATTAGTTCGCTAACAAATCCTGCTAAAAACAATTGGGTTCCAATAATCATACAGGTTAAGGAAATATAAAAAGAAGGACGTTCCGTAAGGAGGCGTGCAGGTAAGTTCATGCTTACTGCATATAATTTTGAAGCTCCCAAATAAACAGATAAGATAAATCCTGCAACAAACATTAATGTTCCAATTAGTCCGAAGAAATGCATAGGACGTTTGCCAAAACGCGAAACGAACATAATCGATAATAAATCTAAAAATCCGTTGACAAATCGTTCCAATCCAAATTTCGTTACACCATATTTTCTAGCACGATGTTCCACTGCTTTTTCCGTAATTTTTGAGAAACCTGCCCACTTAGCAATTACCGGAATATATCGATGCATCTCGCCATAAACTTCAATACTTTTCACCACCTCGAAACGATAAGCTTTTAAACCACAGTTGAAATCATGCAGGTTGTGAATCCCCGACATTTTACGAGTGGCATAATTAAATAATTTTGTAGGAAGTGTTTTCGTTATTGGGTCGTAACGTTTTTGTTTCCATCCAGAAACTAAATCGAATCCATCATGAACAATCATCTTGTATAAAGAAGGGATTTCATCAGGACTATCTTGCAAATCAGCATCCATCGTAATCACCACTCGACCACTTGCCGTTTCAAAGCCTTTTTGTAACGCTGCCGACTTACCGTAATTTCTATTGAAACGAATACCTTTTAAATTGGAATTATTTTGTGAGAGTTGACAAACAACATCCCATGATTGGTCCTTACTTCCATCATCAACAAAAATAACTTCGTAATTATATCCATGAGAAGTAACAACCTTTTCAATCCATGCGGCTAATTCGGGTAACGATTCATCCTCATTAAATAAAGGGATGATAACCGATAAATCAAGACTTGCTTTCGACATGTGCAATAGGATTAATTCGTTTTAATTTGAACGATAAGATTAATGCGAAAAAAGCTCCGCTAAGTATTTTATTGAAGTATTCTTTTAGCGCTATTGACGATAATGTTGTTTTAGAGATATCTTCAATAATCTGATCTTCGTAATCACTGTATTTTTTACCAAGCACTTGTTGCAGGCCTTCTTTCGATTGATCCAATTCACGGAGATAAGTTTGGATGTAATCGTTTGCTAAATCAGTATAAATCAGTTTTCCGAAAATATAAATCAGTAAAACATATAACAATGCATAGCTTGAAACAACTAACATCTGCGCTTTAAATGCACCCCAATAATGAATAGTTCCATTAAAATAATTATTCCTAAGCGTTTTGGTAGCTACGTACATAAAAACGAGTGGGACCCAAAAGAAATAGACGGAGGCAGTGCCAAGCGGGAATATTCCTAGCATCCATAATAGAAGGGCAATTACAAACATTACTAAGCCACAAATAGCTCCGTAGTTAAACAAATGGGTAAAGGGCGAAGGCGTTTTCTCGTTCATCGATACAAATTTAATAGAAAATACTAAGCAGAAGAGGGGAAAAATACAGAGTTAAAAACAGCCCCTTATTGATAAACCATTCAATAAAAAATGGGGCAAGCTACTTACATCGCACCGCTCAACCACTTATCCTTGCTACCTTCCGGTCCTGGGGAGGTTCGAGGGAGCTGGTCGTATAAGACTTACCCCGGCACAAAAGTAAAAATTTATGCGTAGGGAATAGAATCTCGACTTAAAAAATGTTAAATATTTTTATGTATTAGCTCTAAATCTTTGGTTTTTAGCGTGTAATAAGTTGTCTGAAAACAGGTTTTAAACATTGTTATCTTGAATGAAAAAGAAATAAATGCAATTCTTAATTTAGCAAAAAAATCACAACCATGAAATTCTTTATTGATACTGCAAATCTTGATCAGATCCGTGAAGCCTATGACCTAGGTGTTTTAGACGGTGTAACAACTAACCCTTCATTAATGGCAAAAGAGGGCATCAAAGGAAAAGATGCTGTTTTAAAACATTATGTAGATATCTGCGAGATTGCTAAAGGCGGAGATGTTAGTGCGGAGGTTATTTCCACAGACTATGCGGGTATCATCCGTGAAGGAGAAGAATTGGCGGAATTACATCCACAAATTGTTGTGAAAGTGCCTATGATAAAAGATGGAGTAAAGGCGATTCGTTATTTCTCCAACAAAGGAATCAAGACAAATTGCACCTTGGTATTCTCAGCCGGACAAGCATTGTTAGCAGCAAAGGCAGGAGCCACTTATGTATCACCTTTTATCGGACGTTTAGATGATATTTCATTTGACGGATTAGAATTAATTGATCAGATTGTTCATATATACCGTGAGTACGGATATGAAACACAAGTATTAGCAGCTAGCATTCGTCATACCATGCACATTATCAAATGTGCAGAAGTAGGAGCAGATGTAGTAACGACTCCATTACAACCGATTTTAGATTTGTTGAAGCATCCATTAACAGACTCTGGGTTAGCGAAGTTTTTAGCAGATGCACAAAAGTTTGCATAAATAAAAATAGTTGCAACTTCGAATATGATTTTCAAAAGGACTATGGTTTTCATAGTCCTTTTTTGTTATCATTACCATGATAAATACTTGTATGGATAATTCATTGAAGCTAATAAAGGCGTATCTTGAACGTCTGCCCCAAAATAAATCAGAGGAGATGAATTTTTTACATCAACAAATTCAAGCATTATTTCCAGCTGCTAAACTATGGTTTCTCGACGGTAAAAATGAAGAAGGGAAAGTGGTGGCTAATCCTAATATTGGCTATGGAAAAACGCAATTATCATATAAGGATGGCACTAAAAAAGATTTTTATCAAGTTGGATTGAGCGCTAATGCTTCAGGGATTTCAGTGTATTTTATGGGAATCAACGACAAGAGCTTTTTGATAAAAAAATACGGTCATCGAATAGGCAAGGCATGTGTAACGGGATATTGCATTAAATTTAAATCGTTAAAGGATATTTCGATTGAAGTATTGCTTGAGGCAATACTTGATGTGTTTGGATTAAGATGAAATTAAATGTAGAGATTAACTTACATTGAAAGCTATTAAAGTTTATTAAATACTCTTTAATCATGAGAAAACAATTTCATCTGTTAATTGTATTATTATCATGGATTTCAATAATTATTTTGAAACTAAAATTTCAGCGATTGAGTTGAAAATTGAAAGTATCAACCCTATTCAATATGGGAAGTCAAGAAATTATTTTAATGGACATGTAACGAAACTATCGCCGTATATTTCGCGTGGAGTGATTTCTACTAGTCAGGTTGCTGAAATTGTTTTAGCAAAAGGATTTAAACCATTTGAAATCGAATCATTTTTAAAAGAGCTGGCTTGGCGTGACTATTTTCAGCAGGTGTGGATTGCTTTAGGTGATAAGATTAATCATGATGTCAAAAACACGCAGGAGTTTAAACATTCATTTCTTCCAGCGAAAATAAATAATGGACAAACAGGTATAGAAGGTATTGATCAATCTATTCAGGATTTATATCAAACGGGTTATATGCATAACCATGCTCGTATGTATGTAGCTGGTGTAACATGTAATCTTGCAAAATGCCATTGGAGCGAACCAGCAAAATGGATGTATTATCATTTGCTCGATGCCGATTGGGCAAGTAATGCATTAAGTTGGCAATGGGTGGCCGGAGCATTCAGTAGTAAAAAATATTTTGCCAATCAAGAAAATATTAACAAGTATGCAAATACAAATCAGCAAAATACATTCTTAGATTGTTCCTATGAAGCTCTTGCAGAATTAGACTTGTCGATTGAATTTGATCAAGCAGCTAATTTAAATCTTGAAACTGTTTTGCCAGAAATTTCCTCCATTAAAATTCAGGAAAATTTTCCAACCTACATTTATAATTTTTATAATCTAGATCCGAAATGGAACGTTGTGGCTGATTCAAACAATGTATTATTATTAGAGCCTTCCTTCTTTAAAAAATATCCAGTAGGAAAAAACAGTATCGACTTTATTATTTCGCTTTCAAAAAATATAAAAAACATTCAACTGTTTGTTGGAGAGTTTTCGGATTTAAAATCATTGGTAGGAAACTCAACTTTGCATTTCAAGGAACATCCAACCACTAATCATTACAGTGGAGTGCGTCATGAAAGGGA
>JBJTMY010000028.1:0-2856 GCA_046073825.1 Bacteroidota bacterium | reverse complement strand
AGATTTTGCTGGAGATTGAAGTAAACCAATAACATCTCCGATAAGTTCGTTCTTTGTTTTTAATGCAGCTAATACGTCTAACTGATTATCACCAATGAACACTCCACCGTCGATAGAAGCGGCCTTCAATACAGGGCGATCGCTCTCCTTGCGAAAGTCTTTGATCAACTTAGCTGGAACATTAGGAACTTCGGCAACCATTAAGGCTGATGATCCTTTCATTGCAGGAATCATCTCACTGAAGTCACCTTCTATACGTTCTAAAGCTTTTTTAATCAGAGAATTCTTCGCAACTTTCAATTGCACTTGTCTGTTGAAGCACAAACGACGCAACTTACTTGTCTTTTCTGAATTCAGCGTACCGATATCAGCAATGTAGAAACTACCTGTACTAGACAGGGTCGCTACTAGCTCATCGATAATCTGGTTTTTTTCTTCTCTGGTCATTTGACGTTACGAATTAATGTTTTGAATTGGAATTATTAAATCGATTTTGGTTCGATTGCAATTCCCGGACTCATTGTACTGCTTATAGAAATACTTTTCATGTACGTACCTTTAGCAGCTGATGGTTTTAACTTTACAATTGTAGATAATAACTCATGAGCATTATCGGATAGTTTTTGAGCATCGAATGATACCTTACCGATTGACGCGTGAATAATACCACTCTTATCAACCTTGAAATCTATCTTACCCGCTTTAACTTCTGCCACAGCCTTACCAATGTCGTTGGTTACTGTTCCTGTTTTAGGATTAGGCATTAAGTTACGCGGTCCCAGGATTTTACCCAATTTACCAACTTTTGCCATTACACTTGGCATGGTGATGATGATATCAACATCTGTCCATCCGCCTTCAATCTTTTGAATGAAATCATCCAATCCAACAAATTCAGCACCGGCATCTTTTGCCTCTTGCTCTTTGTCAGGCGTACATAATACCAACACACGAACTGTTTTACCAGTACCATGTGGGAGCGTCACGATACCACGAACCATTTGATTCGCTTTACGTGGATCTACTCCAAGGCGTACGCTAAGATCTACAGAAGCATCGAACTTTGTAAAAGTAATATCCTTTACAAGTTTTGAAGCTTCTAGCAAAGTGTAAGCTTTATTAGCATCTACTTTTGCATAAGCCACCTTCTGGTTCTTAGTTAACTTAGCCATTTTTATTTTTGTTTTTGTTTAAATGCGTATCGATCACGGGAAGCAGCAAGCGATAACGATACTACATAGGGTTTATAATTACTCAGCCCAAGGAGCTGTTCCTGTTACATTGATACCCGCACTACGAGCTGTTCCTGCTACCATTTTCATAGCAGACTCAACAGTAAAACAATTCATGTCTACCATTTTCGCTTCAGCAATCGCACGTACTTGTTCCCATGATACAGAACCAACTTTCTTTCTGTTGGACTCAGCAGAACCTTTCTGAATTTTTGCAGCCTCCATCAATTGAATGAATACAGGAGGAGTTTTGATGATAAAGTCGAACGACTTATCAGTATATACTGTTATAATTACTGGTAAAACCTGACCTGCTTTATCCTGAGTTCTAGCATTAAACTGCTTACAAAACTCCATAATGTTCACCCCTTTCGCTCCTAATGCAGGACCGATTGGAGGTGCTGGATTAGCAGAACCACCTTTTACTTGTAATTTAATCAGTGCGCCTATTTCCTTTGCCATTTTGTTTTAGTATTTTGTATTTATCATTTATTTTGATGGAGAACCCTGTACTTGAAATGTGGAAGCATCAACCAAGACAGGCATCAATTAATTTATGATTCTTTTTCTACTTGAACATAGCTCAACTCCAAAGAAGTCTTACGTCCAAAAATTTTAACCATTACTTTTAACTTCTTCTTCTCTTCATTCACCTCTTCAATAATTCCAGAGAAACTATTGAAAGGTCCATCTGTTACTTTTACGGTCTCACCAACCACATAAGGAACATTAATCACCTCTTCACTGTCAGCCAATTCATCCACTGTTCCTAATATTCGATTTACTTCTGACATCCTTAACGGAGCAGGAGCTTCTCCTTTAGCTCCAAGAAACCCAATCACACCAGTAGTGTTTTGAATTACGTGAGGTACCTCCCCCATAAGATTAGCTTCGATAAGAATATATCCAGGGTAGAAACTTCTTTCTTTACTTACTTTCTTTCCATCTTTAATCTGATAATATTTCTCCATTGGGATTAAAACCTGAGAAACATAATCTGACAATCCAGCGCGAATAATCTCCGACTCTAGGTATTGTTTTACCTTTTTCTCCTGACCGCTTACTGCACGGATTACATACCATTTTTTGCCTGTAGAATCTGACATAGCAATTAAGAGAACAAATTATAAATTAAATTCAACGACCCTTGGAAAACCGAATCAATTAAAAACACGACAATTCCAAACATCAAAGTAGCCACTAACACAACGATTGAACTGCTTTGCAATTCAGCCCAAGTTGGCCAAGATACTTTATTCATCAGCTCATTGTATGAGTCACTGATATAAGCGCGTAATTTTTGCATAACTATGTCGTTTATTTTTTCTCTTTAAGCACGGGTGGAGAGACTCGAACTCCCAGCCAACGGTTTTGGAGACCGCTACTCTACCAATTGAGCTACACCCGTAAATTTAAAATATGATTTTTTAAAACCATATTTTAACACAATTTTATTTTGTTTTTATCCGGCAAATTCATTAAATTCCGCCGAAAAAAACACTCCCTTTTTAAATAGGTATGTCCCGACTAATTGTCGGGACATACTCTATTTAAGAACTTTGTATAATTAAGCGATGATCTCAGTTACCTGACCAGCACCTACTGTACGACCACCTTCACGGAT
>JBJTMY010000027.1:0-12534 GCA_046073825.1 Bacteroidota bacterium | reverse complement strand
AAGCAACAAACAATGGATAAAATGGACAGAGTTTATTTTGCCTGATGATAGTCTGCCCTCGAATTATTTTTCCTTCAAGAAACAAAACTATATTCCATTGCTTAACAATTCGTTTCCAAAAGAACTTCCCAAGAATATTTCCATTAAAATAAAAAACGCCTCGCTGCAAAAACTTCACAACGAGGCGTTTATTGATGTTTTATTTGAAATTAAAGACTCTTTACAATTCCTTCCAAAAAATACGGCTATCCGTATACGTTATAGCGACAAAGAATTATTTTTCTATTTATGTGGGCCAATCTCGAACAGTGTTCCACAACGAATTCCTTTGCCAGATACAACCGTTGATTTAAACGCTATTCAACTTGATCTGATAAAAACAGATTAATGCTGTACTACAAATCGTGATGAATACGTTTTTGCTCCCGAAATAATAATTGAATAAAGTCCGCTAGGGTATTCCTTTACATCAAGTAAGTATTGGTCAACGTTGTTAATGGCTATATTGTTTATTTGTTGGCCAGCATTATTATAAACCTGTAAAGTGGATTGTGTTTTTAATTCCTGTGGAATTTCAATGGTCATGAAATTATTTGCAGGATTAGGGTATGATTTGACAGCTTGCTGGTTAGCTATGGTTTGAACACCAGTTGCACCAGGAACAAATAAGAAGTCTGCGCCAGTTACATTGGTTCCCAAACTATCTGCATCTAACCCTAAAACGTAAGAGGGGTGACCGTTTTTATACCACTTATAGCTAGTGGTTTGAGATTGGGATACTTGGGCAAACGTATAAAAACCGATTCCTAATAAATCGACAAATATTGAATCATAAGACAAATCAACTGACTTTATTCTGATGGTATTTGAATACGTAGCATATGGTGTTGTAAGGCTTCCGTACCCATCCCCAGTAAGCGCCGTTTCTGTACGGTGAATTATTCTCAAATGAGGGGTCATGGATGTAATATCCAACTGAAAACGAGAAACCTCATTACGAGAGCTTCCATAAGTAAACGGGGTTGGAGCATAAATTTGTGCTGGGTTATATACTAATGAGGTATTAGAAACCCCTCCAATTCCAGCAGTGCTATAGGTATAAGCACCTTTTAAATATAATCCATTAGCATTACTAATGAAATAGGCCCAGATACTGTCTATTGGGCTATTAACAGCCAAATTAGCCCCAGGAAATGTAGACGCATACGGTGTTCCTGCAGCGGCTTGAAAAGACAATGTATCTTGTCCATCGTTCACCAATTGAGAATAGTTCCACGTTTGAGATGCACCACCGGGGCTAATAACTCCTGTGTAGTTTGTGTCAGAAGCTAATATATAGCTAGATCCAGCCGTTGGTAGGTCGGCGGTTGTGATGGTAATTTGAGCTTGCCCAACTAGTGCTACACTCAAGAAAAGTAAAGTAAAAATGTTTTTCATGGTTATTGATTTTTGAAGATATAAATTATTGATGAACTATTTTTAATGTTGAAGAGCGTTTTGATTGTCGTAACCATGCCCACGCAACAAGCTTTAATTGGATTCATAGATCCAGATTTGTACTTATTACTTAGCAAAGAAATATAAAAAGGGTCTAAGCGCATTGACTTCGTTTCAATTAATTTGAACCCTTCATCGTTCATAAGTCTTGTCATAGAATCTACGTTAAAATGATACAAATGTCGTGGAACATCATAAGCGGCCCAATGTTGATTATAATAGGAAGCGTCGTATGCTTGGTAGTTTGGAACCGCAATTACTAGTGTCCCATTACTTGCTAAAATGCGCTTAAATTGTTTAATTGTTGGATGTAATTCGTGTATGTGTTCTAATACATGCCACAGCGTAATTATATCTACTGATTGGTCTTTTATGTTGGCTAAATAATCAGGCTGAAACACATTTTGACACCCTTTTCCAATGGCAATTTTTCGGGCATTTTCATCTATTTCAAGACCTGTAGCGTCTATCTTTTTATCTATACAATACTTTAGAAAATCACCTGTCCCACAACCATAATCAAGTAAAGTACTACTCCGGTACTTCTTCACCGTTGAATTGTACTTTGCAGAAATCATATAATTACGTGCTAACTGATATACTTTATTAAGCAAGCCTTTACTACTATCTGTATGTGATATGTAGTCAGATGATTGGTAATAGCGAATGCTTTCTGAAATACCTGGACGTGGATTCGTAAAGCGTAAAGAACAAGAAGAGCATTCACTTATTGAAAACTGTTCCTGTGTTGTGGTAAAGTCTGTGCAATTAAGCACTGGGTTATATTGTTCGCTATAGCAAACCGGACATTGTATGAGTTTTTCCATATTTAATTGTTCCCCGTGGAACAACTCTTTGTTTATTCAGTTATTTTCATTATAACAATTCTTGTTTCACGTGGAACTATCTTCCAATATAAACCATTAATACGGAAATGTCGGAAGGGTTTATTCCACTAATTCTTGAAGCTTGGCCAAGTGTTGTTGGACGAATAGCTGTCAATTTCTGTCTAGCCTCTAGTGATAAGCTATCAATAGTATTATAGTCTAAAGAATCGCTCAATCGGATATACTCCAAACGATTCATTTTTTCAACAAGTTCCTTTTCTCTAGCAATATATCCTTCATACTTAACATCAATTTCCACAGCATTTAAAACATCTTTTCTGTTTAAATACCCTTCTAAAGCTTCTTTTAATGAAGGCGAATTAATAATCAATGTGTCTAAAGTTATTTGAGGCCGCGAAAGAAGTTGTTTTGTTTTCGTTTTTTGTGTCAACTCTCCAGTATTTAAAGAATTCAACCATTGATTGAGCTCATCTGGATAAATACTATGATTGTTTACGATTTTTGATACCTCATCAATAGCATTTACCTTTTCCTTAAACAAAGAAGCGCGTAAATCATTCACAATACCCAACTGAATACCTTTTGGTGTTAAACGTATATCAGCATTATCTTGGCGCAAAAGCGTTCTAAACTCGGCTCGACTAGTAAACATTCGGTAAGGTTCTTCTGTACCTTTTGTAATTAAATCATCGATTAAAACCCCGATATAGGCTTCTGAGCGATCTAAAACAAATTCATCTAATCCATGAACTAACTGATGAGCATTAATACCAGCCATAAGTCCTTGACAAGCCGCTTCTTCATAACCTGTGGTCCCATTAATTTGACCGGCAAAATATAATCCCCTTACTAACTTTGTTTCTAAGGTATGTTTAAGTTGAAGAGGGGGGAAATAATCGTATTCAATGGCATAACCAGGACGGAACATTTTAACATTCTCAAAACCTTTAATCTTTCGCAGTGCAGCAAATTGTACTTCCTCTGGAAGAGAACTAGAAAAACCATTTAAATAGATTTCCACGGTGTTCCAGCCTTCCGGCTCAACAAATAACTGATGCCTGTCACGCTCTGAAAAACGAGTAATTTTATCTTCAATTGAAGGACAATATCTTGGACCTAATCCTTGAATACGTCCAGTAAACATTGGTGATTTTTCAAATCCAGTTGAAAGTATTGCATGAACCTCCTCATTAGTATAAGTAATGTGACAACTTCTTTGCTCCGATAAAGGATTAGTATCTATAAAAGAGAATTTTTCAGGATTTTCATCACCAAATTGCTCCTCCATCAAGTCATAGTTTAAAGATCGTCCATCTAAGCGAGGAGGAGTGCCTGTTTTCATTCTTCCTGCCTCGAAACCTAACTTAACTAGCTGCTCTGTAATACCGGTAGAGGCCTTTTCACCAGCCCTACCACCACCGAATTGTTTTTCACCAATATGTATTATTCCATTTAGAAAAGTTCCATTAGTTAGTACTACGGATTTGGCATTAAAACGAATGCCCATACCCGTAATGATTCCACGTGAAACATTGTTTTCAATAATAAGGGAAGAAACCATGTCTTGCCAAAAATCTAAATTAGGCAGACTCTCTAAAACTTGTCTCCATTCTGTCGCAAAAAGCATTCGGTCATTTTGTGTCCTTGGCGACCACATTGCAGGACCCTTTGAACGGTTGAGCATCCTGTATTGTATAGCAGATTTATCACTTACTATCCCAGAATAACCACCTAATGCATCTATTTCGCGTACTATCTGTCCTTTGGCTATACCACCCATAGCAGGATTACAACTCATTTGTGCAATGGTCTGCATATTCATAGTAACCAAAAGGGTTTTTGACCCCATACTTGCGGCGGCGGCGGCGGCTTCACAACCTGCATGACCCGCACCTACTACAATAACATCATATTCTATATCTATCATTTTCTTATCGTTCCACGTGAAACAAAATAAGAAAAAATAAGTCTACAACTGACTACAAATCAATATAATATATAAAATTTTGGGGGTTGAAAAACCAAGGATAATAAAGTAAATGAAAAAAAATGAATTACAAATTATAACTTAACAAGGCCAAATTTTCGGCATCAATCATCTTATCCTTTTCAGCAGGAAATTTATCCTTAAAACCACATAAATGAAGGAGTCCATGAATCATCACACGACATAATTCTTCTTGAAAATCAACCATATACTTTACGGCATTCTCGCGTACACGATCAATGCTTATGTAGATATCCCCCGATAAACCTAAATTGAAAAAACTATTGTCAAAAGTAATAATATCGGTAAGCGTCTTATGCTTTAAATAACGCTTATTCATTTCTAAAAGGTAGTTATCAGAAACAAAAATATAATTGATATTGTCTATTTTAAAGGAATACTCCCCAGCAGTATCAATAATCCACTGAGAAATTTTCTTTTTCTCATCCAGATTAAACTCGATGTCTTCTGAAAAAAAATAGATTTCTCCTTTCTTATTCGTTCGGTACGACATTTCTAAAATACAATTCTACAACACGACCATTTTCGGAAAAAATAATTTGGTCGGCTAAATGTTTCATCAAGAACACCCCACGTCCACTTGGCTTTTCTATATTTTCGGGATCTGTAGGATCGGGTAGATTCAAATAATCAAACCCGTGTCCTTCATCTGCAATCGTAAATCCAAATTGATCGTCATCAACTTCAAACTTGATATCGACCATCTTCTCTGGATTAGCTTTATTTCCGTGGTTAATTGCATTATTAACAGCTTCGGTAACAGCTACCAACATATTCCCATAACACTCTTCATGAAGATTGTGTTTCACCTTTAAGTCGTCGATGAATTTTTCAACTACATTGATGTTTTCTGGTCTTGACTGTATTTGCATGATGGTTGACATTTAAGCGGTACAAATCTAACTTCAATTTCCGATACTTTGGAAATACGAATTAACTAAGTTTTTGTAAAAATTATTAAAGGATGGCGGAATGGTTTTCAACAATTCTGTTTCTTTCATTTTCGCCTTTTTATACTCTTCAAATTGGGGTGATGATCGTGTTATGTCCTTCCCTTCAAATGATTCTCTTTTCTGCTCTTGCTCTCGTTCTTTCTCCGCTTTTTCTGATTCTAAAAGCCTCGTAAGTATTTCCTGTTGGCGGTTTAATGTTAAGTCAGTGATGCGCTTATTAACAATATCTTTTTCCGTTTCTTCCATTTGCTTGGCTATTTTCTGCAAATCTCCTAGCTTTCCTTGGCCGTCTTTATTTTGTTCTTTATCCAATTGTTGAAGCATGTTTCTCAATGCTTCTTGTTGAGCTGCCATTTTAGCTAATTGCTCGCTCATTCCTTTTTGCCCATCCTGACCACCTTTGCCATCTTTACCGCCTTTTGCCATTTGCTCCTTCATTTCTTTCAATTGCTGCGATAACTTTTCCTGCATCTTTTTTATATCACCAGCACTAGGTCCAGGTTTTGGCTGGCCTTGTCCTGGTTTCTTACAAGCTGAATTGCTTGGCATTTGTTGCATCATCTGTTGTTGCATCTGGTCCAGCGATTCACTTAAAATTAATGCAAGATTATTTACCGATGTCATCACATACTGCTGATTGGCACGCGCTTGCTGCACTTGTCGGTCTTGTAAATTAAAGATAGCCTTTTCGGTATTCGCATTAATCTTAGTTATTTCCTCGTTTACGGTAGACGAAATTTTAGCAACACGTTTACTTAATGCTAATAATGAATCTTCTAGTATTCTTGCATCATCTTTCAGTTTACGTTGTTGCTGCGACATCTTTAAAAACTTCGGATCATTAATATCAACACTTCTTAAATCTTGCATTAGCTTTTCTTGATCAAAAGAAAACCTTAATAAATTTTCCAATAAAGCTCTTAACGATTTTTCATCTTCTTGTTCTTGCTCCTGTTCCTGTTGTTTTTGTTGCTGTTGGATTTTATCGGCTAAATCCTGCATTTTTTTAGCTGCACTTTTTTGCGATTTGCTTGCTTTGCTACTTTGACTCTGGCTTAATTGATTCTCGCTATTCTTCATATCCTGATCGATGGAGTTTTGTTCCTGATCAAAATTTTTCATGTCTTGAGAATATTCTAATTCCTGATTTTTCTTTTCAATATCATCAAGGCTTTTCTGAATATCATCGAACTTTTTATTTAAATCTTGTTGATCCTTTTTAATCTCCTCTGAATTTGCATCTTTCTTCTCTGCTTGATCTGCTAACTTATTTTGTTCCTTGGATAATTCTTCGAGCTGATTCGCTGTTTCTTTCATCTTCTCCTCTAATTCCATCTTCTTATATAGTTCCAAGGTGCGTTCTAATTGCTTCTCCAAATCCTTTGTATCAAACTTCATCTCATTCATCTTTTCCTGAATTTTTTCTTTGTCCACCTCCGCCATCAACTTCTCTAACTCTTCCATCATCTTTTTCATTTCAGGAGTCATGAGTTCATCAAACAATTTTTCTAATTGCTTTTCTTTATCGGCTAATTCAGGATCCGGCGACTTCATTTCATTTTGAAGCTGATTATTCTGCTCGTATTTTTCTTTCAGCTCTTGGATCTTTTTCTCCAGTTCTTTCTGTTGTTTTAAAACATCATTGATTTTTTTCTTATCCTCAAAGTCCAATGATTTCTTATTAATCATTTGCTTCTGAATTGCATCTAAACTTTTTTGAAGTTCTTTTGCTTTTCGAATACTAGATTCCATTTCATTTTTCAGCGCCTTGTTTTTTTGTTCTGCATCTTGGGCTAATTCGCCTAATGAAGGTGCTTTGTAAACAGCTGCTTGCGATTTAACGCTTTTTGGTCCAGATACACCATCATTATCCCAAGCTTCAAAATAATATTCTAATTCATCGCCAGGTTTAATTCCTGCTGTACCAATATCCCAATAATAAAAAAACTGTTCTTGTAAAGTGTGATTACAATTAATGGCAACAGACTTTATTTTTTCATTCACTTCTTGTCCATTGCGCTTAATAAATCGATATTGAAAATTGATTTTACTAATACCATAATCATCGCGGGTAACACCTCTGAAAAATAATTTTTGATAAGAGGAAGTATCTTTCTGTTCTTCTGTTTGAATAGTAGGGAATTGATCAGGAATTACATTTATCGTGTAAACCATGGAATCTTTAGAAGCGATGAATGAATTGATAGAACGTACGGAGTATTGTAATCCATTCATTAATCGTTTTTGAAAAATAAAATCATTCTCACTATTAGGATTTAAATGATAGATTGTATCACCGTAGCGTATATCTAATTGTGAAGTGTTTTGAGTTCCAAAATTCCATTTAACTTGTGTACCCGCAGGAATGTATAAATCACCAGTATTTTTTATGTGTTCATTTTTCTTTTGAAGATACATTGGATAGTTTAAGTCGATAGAAAACTGAACGATTAGAGGATTAGGTATTATTTTGATTTCATATTCGTCAGAATAAAAACCATCGGCCATTAATTGAAAAGGAGTATTCTTCTGTAAATTTCTAAAGGTGTAGTTAAAATTTAATTTATCTTTTTTGTCTAGCTTAAAAGTATTCCCGCTATATTCGATATACACTTCCTGAGGAATTTCTTTACCATTTACTTTTACTTCTAAAGTGTAATCTTCAAATTGAGTTGTTTGAAGTTTATTATTAGTAATCGTGTATTTAAAAGGGGCCGGCTTTGTAAACTGTGTGTTGTGAAACAGAATTCTTTTGGTTGATTCTGAAATTAAACTAGGCGAAAGAATTAAAATTCCAAGAAAAATAATTAAAGATGGAAGACCATATTTGATGTACTTTTTATTTTTACTGAAATCAATAGCACTTGAAAAAGGAACTGGTCTTAATTGTTTAGTCTTTTGATCAATGGAAGCTATTAATAACTCAGTATTTTGATCTTTACTTTCAAGTGATCCGACTAATTGAAGTGTATTTACAAGTTTATCATTAATATCTGTAAAATGCTGACCAATTATTTTTGCTGCTTCATGATATGAAATTACTTTTCCAATTTTATATAGGTTCAATAAGGGAATTAAAATCCATTTGTAAAGAATCCAAAAAGCAGTAAGTAAATAACTCCAGAAAAAAACAGATCTTACTGTTGCATTAAACCAGATAAATGATTCTGAAACTGTAATAGCTAAATAAAAAGTCAGTAGAAGGGAGAACGAATAAATTGTTCCACGCAATAATTGATTTTTATAGTACTTACGTATAAAAGCATCGAGCTTTAATAATATTTCTTCGTATCCCTTATTCGATTGCATTCGTACACAAAATTAAAATTAGCATCGTTTTAAATCAACGATTTTTAAGAGGGATTTCGTACGTTATAAACAATGAAAAGTTTACACTTTTAATCGTCCAAAAACGCCTAAAGGTAGTTTAACACCTGAAGTTGCTTGTAAATAGATTTCTCCAAACTCACAATTATTACCTCTTTTACCAAATGCTTCTTTCAATAGATTTTGAATTATTAATGCAGAAAAACCTAAGGAATAAGTATTTAAGACTAAAAAAGATTCTTTTGGTTCTAAAATTTGAGCTACCCCATGAATCATTTCATTGATCATTTCTTCCAATTTCCAATTCTCTCCATTTGGTCCGTGTCCGTAAGCCGGAGGATCTAAAATAATTCCATTGTATTTTTTACCGCGTTTTACTTCCCGTCTAACAAACGTCATAGCATCTTCTACGAGCCAACGAATATTACTTAAACCCGATAATTCCATGTTTTCTTTTGACCAAGTAACAACTTGTTTAATAGAATCAAGATGAATGACATCTGCACCAGCCGCCTTTGCAGCTAAAGTTGCACCACCTGTATATGCAAAGAGATTTAACACTTTAGGTTCAGGTGTTTGCTTTTTTATTTGATTAATCTGAGAATAGATAAAATCCCAATTAACAGCTTGTTCTGGAAATATACCTACGTGTTTAAATGATGTTAATCCTAAACGGAACATAATTTTAGTGTTGGCTAAATCATAAGAAATCTTCCATTGGTCAGGCATTTCTTTCAATTTTATCCATGTACCTGCTGAACTCGATTTAGGTTTAAATCGAACATGCGCTAACTTATTCCATTCATTATCAGACAAAACCTTGCTCCAAACGGCTTGTGGCTCAGGTCGAATTGTAATATACTTACCAAATCGTTCAAGCTTTTCAAAATCGCCACAATCGATTAATTCATAATCTTTAAAGTGTTCTGGAGTTAGTAGTAACATAAAAACAAAGGTAATAAATCATGTTAATGAACAAGCTCATAAACACCTGTTAAAAACCTTGTTTATTTATATGTTAATAACCCTTCTTAATTGTTAAAACCTTTCAAAAAATTTATTTGGATTTATAAACCATAACCTGCTTAATATTTACCTCTATAAAACAAAATTTATTTTTTATGATTTCTTAAAAGTTTATCAACTATTTTAACATTCATTATCGCTACTTTTTATTAAAAAAACAGTAATTCTTTAGTTTATACACAATTGTGAATTATTATGAGTTAATACACATTATCAATTAATTAAATAAAAAACAACTGTGTATATCGTGTTAATAATAGTTTATAAAAGATAAAATCAACTAATACACTCACATTTTACTAACTAAACTAACAGACCATAATATAACATAACATTATTTAAATAAATTATTTATTTATTAGTTATATCTGTTTGTGAAGAAAAGATTTTACTGTTTTTAAATTTTCTGTTATTCCCTTGAGGTATATTTGCCCTGTTAGCAATGAAAAAAATATTATCTCTTCTCCTCTTGTTTTTACCGCTGATTATCAGAGCGCAAGATACTGCTTTTTCAAAAATTTCTGAGGTAAAAAAGTTTTATTTCGATAATGGAAAACTAGCTTCAGAAGGATTTTTTAAAAACGGAAGACCAGACGGAATTTGGAAAGCTTTTTATCAAAACGGACAGTTAAAATCAGAGGGAAACAGGGTGGATGGTTTGTTAGATGGTCAGTGGATTTTTTATAATGAAAACGGACAAAAAGCTTCGGAAATAAATTATAGTAAAGGTCAAGAAAACGGTTGGAAAAAAGAGTATTATACCAATAATCAACTTGCTTTTGAACAGTGGATGAACAAAGGTGTGAAAGACAGTATTTTTAAGAGTTATCATCCCAAAGGATACTTACAAAAAGTGCAGTATTTCAAAAACGGAATGGAGCAAGGATACGGAATGGAATACGCTGCTGATGGTCGTTTAATTTCCTTGATAAAGTATAACAAAGGAACTTTAGTAGCCATAGATCGATTTAACGCACTTGATAAATTCGGATTTAAACAAGGGGTATGGAAATCATTCTTAAACGATACCATTTTACTAGAAGAAGGAACCTGGAAGGATGATAAAAAAAATGGGTTCTTTAAAACATACGGAACAGATGGCTTTGTGTTAAAAATGGAAAATTGGCGCAATGGAGAATTGGTAATTGATGAGCAAAATAATGTGAGTTTAGAAATCAACCGTAAATACCATAGCAACGGGCGGCCAAAATCTTCTGTAAACATCATAAACGGAGTAATGGAAGGTTATTATCGAGAGTATAACGATTCAGGAGTGATAGTTTTATCAAAGTTATATGAGAAAAATAAAATCATTGCTGAAGGAGGAATCATAGATGGTAATGGTTTACAACAAGGCTTATGGACCTATTTTTATCCCGATGGAAAAATAAAATCAAAAGGAGTTTTTAAGAATGGAAAGCGAGATGGTAAATGGACATTTTATTATCCATCTCAAAAGGTTGAACAAACTGGTTCTTATAAAAATAATTTACCCGATAATAACTGGAAATGGTATTATGAATCAGGCCAACTTTTAAGAGAGGAAAATTATATTAAAGGAAAAGAAGACGGTGAATCCTTAGAGTATGACGAAGTAGGAAATTTAATTTCAAAAGGAATGTATATCGATGGAAAACGTGATGGGGAATGGAAATATAAAAATGGGGAATACATCGCCCAGGGTAAGTATGTAGATGGAAAAATGGATGGGGATTGGAAACAATATTACCAAAATGGAAAATTGGCTTTTGAAGGAAGTTATTTCGATGGGTTAGAGAATGGAGAGCATCGTTATTATTATGATAATGGTAAATTGAAAGAAGAGAAAAATTTCCGCATGGGATTAAAGGACGGTATTTTTAAATCATTTGATGAAAACGGAGAGTTAGTTTTAACTTCTGTTTATAAAGCAGATATTTTACAACGTCTGGAAGGGGTAAAAGTAGGAGAGTAATCCTTTTATTCTTTATTGCTTTAGATAACTATCTTTGTCACTCTAATTTAATAGTGAAAAAATGTCGTTAGTTCGTACCCGATTTGCGCCTAGTCCAACCGGCCCTTTACATATGGGCGGAGTGAGAACTGCTCTTTATGCTTATTTATTTGCTAAGCATCAACAAGGTCAGTTTATTTTAAGAATAGAAGATACTGATCAAAACAGATATGTTCAAGGAGCAGAGGAATATATTATTGAATCGTTGAAGTGGTGCGGAATTATTCCTGATGAAGGAGTTGGTTTTGGAGGTTCTTATGAACCTTATCGTCAGAGCGAACGCAAAGAGCTAGGTTATTATCAGAATTATGCAAATCAGTTGTTAGATAAAGGTCATGCTTATATTGCTTTCGATAAGGCGGAAGCGTTAGAAGCAAAACGTAAAGAGGCAGAATCGAACGGACAACATACGTGGCAGTATGATGGTAAGGTGAGGTTAAGCATGGATAATAGTTTAACATTATCGAAAGAAGAAGTAGAAACAAGAATTCAGTCGGGAGAAAAACATGTTATTCGTTTAAAAGTAGCACCTGGACAAACAGTGACGTTTACGGATATGGTTCGTGGAGAGGTAAGTTTTGAAAGTGATTTGGTGGATGACAAAGTGTTGATTAAAGCGGATGGAATGCCGACCTATCATTTAGCACATATTGTTGATGATATTATGATGGGAATTACACATGCGATTCGTGGAGAGGAATGGTTACCATCAGCGCCTTCACATATTTTAATTTATGAGTATTTAGGCTTGAAAGATAAGATGCCACAGTATGCGCATTTACCTTTATTGTTAAAGCCAGAAGGAAATGGTAAGTTGAGTAAACGAGATGGTGATCGATTAGGATTTCCTGTTTTTCCGTTAGAATGGAAAGATCCTTCAAC
>JBJTMY010000026.1:0-4440 GCA_046073825.1 Bacteroidota bacterium | reverse complement strand
GTGAAAGTAGCAGATGATTGGAGAGATAATGATAATATGCTGAAGCGATTCGGCTACGAAATATAAAATTAAATTATGGCAAATATTGTTGCGATTGTTGGTCGCCCGAATGTAGGGAAGTCGACATTGTTTAACCGACTAACAGAGTCACGTAAAGCAATTGTTGATGAAACAGCAGGTGTTACACGCGATCGTCATTACGGTAAGGCGGAGTGGATAGGACGGACTTTTTCTGTTATTGATACTGGTGGATACATCACCGGTTCTGATGATGTTTTTGAAGGAGAAATTCGTAAGCAGGTAGCGTTAGCTATTGATGAAGCAAATGTGATTTTGTTTGTTGTTGATGTAGCGGATGGATTAACCGATATGGATAAAGAAGTAGCGAATATGCTGCGCCGCTGTAAGAAGAAAATATTTCTTGTGACAAATAAAGTTGATAACTCAAAACGTATTAATGAAGTTGGTGAGTTCTACGCTTTAGGAATGGGCGACGTTTATCCTATTTCAGCCATGAGTGGTAGTGGAACCGGAGAGTTGCTCGATGATATGGTGGCTGTATTTGATCCAGAAGATGTGATTGATCCAGAATTGCCGCGTATCGCTATTATTGGACAACCGAATGTAGGAAAGTCGTCTTTGTTAAATACGCTAATCGGAATTGAGCGTGCAATTGTAACGCCTATTGCAGGTACAACGCGCGATACATTGTACACACGTTATCAGAGTTTTGGTTTTGATTTTTTACTGATTGATACCGCTGGATTAAGAAAGAAAAAAGTGGTGAAAGAAGATATCGAGTTTTATTCGGTAATGCGTTCCGTTAGAGCCATTGAAGAAGCTGATGTTTGCTTGATGATGCTAGATGCGACCAACGGATTAGGCGTTCAGGATATGAATATTTTTCGTCTGTGTGAGCGAAATCGCAAGGGGGTTGTTATTCTCGTGAACAAATGGGATTTGGTAGAAAAAGAAACCAATACGATGCGCGATTTTGAACAGAAAATTAAAGATAAGTTAAGTCCTTTTGTTGATGTGCCTATCATTTTTACCTCGGTAATTAATAAGCAGCGTGTATTTAAAGCATTAGAAACTGCACTACAAGTATTCAAAAATAAAACTGCGAAAGTGGCTACGTCAAAATTGAATAAAGTGATGTTGCCTTATGTACATAATTATCCACCTCCTGCAACCAAAGGGAAGGCGATAAGCATTAAGTACATTACACAATTACCTGGACAAGCGCCAACGTTTGTTTTCTTCTGTAATTTACCGCAGTACATTAATGAGTCGTATAAGCGCTTTATTGAAAATAAAATGCGAGAAAACTTCGATTTTAGTGGAGTTCCAATCACCATTTATTTCCGAAGTAAAGAGCGAAATAAAGAAGTCGAATAATATTAGTAAATCGCCTTTCTGTTAAAGATGATGTATCCAATGTGGAAAATTACTCCAACAGGGTTGTCTCTTTTATCGTAGTAGTTTAATGCTAAACTTACGGGGCCAATCGGACTTTTATAAATGGTATTAAAAGTGGCCACGAAATAACGTTTACTAAAGTTATCGCCGTAACGAGCTTTGTAATTTTCCTCTTGTAAAATTTCTCTGAACGGTTGAAATGCATAACCTTCTAAACGCACATCGAAGTTATCATTGATACTAATTAGGTTTTTTATTCCTACTCCTAAGTAGTTATGAGCCCGATAGGTTTCCTGAAATTGAGTTTGCATATCGGCAATTGGATTAAAAGCAGGTGCCGCTAAAACAGTTGCACGGTAATTAGAGAAGAAAGGTTGACCGCTTAGCATTAATTCTCCAAAGACGCCCCACTTGAATTTTCGTAAGCTATTAAAGTAAGATTCATATTTCAAATTCATCTGAAACCATTCGTGATAATAAGTAGTGGTGTCGCGAAGAATTCCTGTAGATCCGGGAAATGTTTTTTCATCACCTTTGATGTAGCGCAAACGCGCAACTAACCCTGAGCCCGTAGTGGCATACATCTTTCTATTTAAGGTATTTTGTTCAAGCTCCAGAAAATAACTGCTGCCTTTAAAATCAGTTAAGTCACTGGTGTCTGCTTGTGTAAAATCTCTGACGAGGTAGTATTTATCTTTTGTTTCAAAAATATTGGCGCCGCCTTCTAATTTTAATTTGTTGGTTAAGGGAGTACCTAATTTAATATTGAAGGCCTCATCATATTGAATCAGGTAAGAAGGTTTAACATCTTCGATAAAGGCACTACTGCTTTTATAAAAATCCCATTGGTTTAGTGTAATGGAGGGTTCAATATAAAAGGGCAATGTTCCTGGAACATCTAACCGACTTCGTATATGTCCACTGCTATATAATTTCCCAAAGTAAATACTGGCAAAAGTGCGAATGCTGTATTTATCCCAATAGTTGCGCTGAACGGAAATAAATCCAGTGTTAATTGGTCGAGAAGAAACATTTCCGCCAAAGTTAATAGAGAGCCCTTTGTTTTTTCTTACATCTACTGAAAGGATAAAATGACCAGTTGTAGGGTTGAAAATTAAGGTTGGAAAAATATAACGCAAATTCTCATCAGCAATTAAACGAAACCAACGATTCTTGAGTTCATCAGCAGAAATCAGTTTGTCTTTCGGATTAATCGTTTGGCGAATGTAATCTGCTTGTTTGGTGTTAACACCTGTTACAACAATGGAATCAATTAATAAATCACTGTTTGAAAAACTAAAGTGTTTTCGCTTTTCAGCAAGTGCAACGGTATCTGCTTCGCGATTTCCTAGCTTCGATTTTATTTCAGGAATCATTCGTAACCCCATCGCATAGCCGCTATCAATGGCCGCGCGAATATCATCAAATGAAAAGAGGCCGATATTCGAAACATTAGGAGTGATAATAATATCTTGCGCTCGGTTCATGGAATAATTTGTTGAGCGTTGAATCATCGATTTGAGCTGACTTAAAAAATTAACTTCACTTGGTCGATCTATGGTGTCGGCTGTATTGACTCCAATTATTATATCTGGGTTAAACTCAGATTCTAAAACATCAGCAGGGAAATTATTGTAAATACCTCCATCGTATAAAATGTGATTTTTATCGAGCAAGGGTGCATAATAAAAAGGAAACGACATCGAAGCGCGCACGGCAAATGCTAAATCGCCCTGGTGATAGACAACAGCTCTTTTAGCAGTAATATCTGAGGCAACACAACGAAAGGGAATTAAAAGGCTGTCAAAATTATTTCCAGCTCGGGAAATGGGAACTGCCAGGTTTTCCATCAGTGCAAAATCAATTTCAGCAGCATTTACTACGTTACTTGGCAACTGCGTTCTGAATACCGAATCGCTGAAAAGTTTAATTTCTATCCAACTCGCATCAACCGGATTTTTTAAGAAGGAATAAAGATTGTCTTCATCAAATTGTCCTTCTGCGCGCTTGGCAAATATTTTTTGTGTGACCAGTCGCTCGAGTTGCGATGGTGATGTTCCCGTTGCATAATAACAACCAATTAATGCTCCTGATGAAACACCGGTGATATAATCAATGGGGATTTTGTTTTCTTCTAAGGCTCTTAATACGCCAATTTGAGCAAATCCGCGAGCACCACCACCACTAAGTACTAAACCCACTTTTTGAGAATAGCCTTGTAGTGATACCACAAACATCAGCAGCGTAAAACAAATTAGAACCTTTTTCAAGTCGATGGGGTTGAGTTGCAAAGGTAAGTAATCAATTAAATACTACCTTATTAATTGGAAAGTGTAGTAAGATATCTAAACGCATTTGTTAACCTCGATCCATACCACGAAAAATAAGTCCCATCAACAAAAAGTATTTTAGATGCTGGAAATATTGTTTGTAAATAGTCGGCATCTGATTTTTTGAAAGGGTAGGGCTCGCTCGATAAAAGTATATAGTCGGGCTGCGTAGTGAGCTTGTTGAGGTCTAATTCCGGATAACGAAGTTGATGTTTGGATAATGAGTTAAAGCCTGCTTCTTCTAACATGGCATGGATGAAGGTGTCGCCTCCCACGGTAAGCCAAGGTTCTTTCCAAATAAAATAATAGCAAGATTTATCTTTTTTAATCTGATTGGATAAAGATATTCTTGCTTGTTTAATTTCTGATATTATTTGCAAAGATTGCTCTTCTTTACCAACTAAAATTCCTACATCGGAAGTCATTTGCAAAGCTTCTTCAATAGTATTTATATCGCTGATGTAGATTGGAAGGTCAATCGCTAATTCCTCAATAAGTTCTTTCGTATTTTCTTCTTTGTTGGCTATGATTAAATCAGGTTGCAAGGCTTTGATTTTATCGACATGAAAATTCTTAGTGCCACCAACAATTGTTTTTTCTTTCAACCAATGTTCGGGATGAATACAGAATTTGGTAATGCCTACCACCCCTTCATCAAGACCTAAATCAAAAAGCAATTCCGTTTGCGAAG
>JBJTMY010000025.1:0-5917 GCA_046073825.1 Bacteroidota bacterium | reverse complement strand
TTCTCCGTAGTTCTCATCTCCAACAACGATAGAACCAACACCAGCAGCTTTGTACGCACGTTGTACCGCTGGCACTTCACCATACTCACCTGTGATTCCGTTCTTCACATTGTTTGCTTTTTCATTGTAGAAATTGATAGCACCTGTTAACATATTATTACTGATGTTATCTAAATGTCCGCGGTACTTTAACCACTTACCAGCAGGAGATATATGATCTGTTGTACATTTTCCTTTTGCTTTAATCAATAAACGTAAACCTTTGTAGTCAACACCATTCCATGCAGCAAATGCATCTAACAATTGTAAGCGATCACTAGTTGAACTTACCTCTACTTTTACATTTGAACCATCTGCAGCTGGCGCCTGATATCCTGCATCCTCAACATCAAATCCTTTTGTCGGTAATTCATCTCCGTTAGGAACGTCTAATTTAACTTGTACCCCCTCAGCATTTGTTAAAGAATCTGTTAAAGGATTAAATCCTAAATCGCCTGCTAAAGCTAGAGCTGTTGTAATTTCTGGAGAAGCTACGAATGCGTAAGTATTCGGATTACTATCCTGACGTGCTTTGAAGTTACGATTGAAGGAATGAATAATGGTATTTTTCTCTTGCTTCTCTGCTCCTACCCTTGCCCACATACCGATACATGGTCCGCATGCATTAGAAAAAACTTTTGCTCCAATCTGATCGAACGTATTGATAAACCCATCACGATCGATGGTGTAACGTACTAACTCAGATCCTGGGGTGATTGTAAACTCTGCTTTCGGCGTGATTTTTTTATCGATTGCCTGCTTTGCTAATGATGCTGCACGACTAATATCTTCGTAAGAAGAGTTCGTACAAGAACCAATCAAGCCAACTTCTACTTTCATTGGCCATCCGTTCGCAGCAGCTGTTTCTTTCATCTTGCTAATCGGCGTAGCTAAATCCGGAGAAAATGGGCCGTTAATGTATGGCTCTAACTCATCTAAATTAATTTCAATTACTTCATCAAAATATTTCTCAGGGTTAGCGTACACATCTGCATCACCTGTTAAATGCTCACGAATTGCATTTGCGGCTTCAGCAACGTCTGCTCTGCCTGTTGCCTTTAAGTAGCGCTCCATACTTTCATCATATCCGAAAGTAGAAGTTGTAGCACCAATTTCAGCACCCATGTTACAGATTGTTCCTTTTCCAGTACAGCTCATTGATGTAGCACCTTCACCAAAATATTCAACAATTGCACCAGTCCCACCTTTTACGGTAAGTATACCAGCCACTTTTAAAATCACATCTTTAGGAGCTGCCCATCCACTTAACTTACCTGTCAACTTAACGCCAATTAATTTTGGCCATTTCAGCTCCCAAGGCAATCCTGCCATCACATCACAAGCATCAGCACCACCAACACCAATAGCCACCATGCCTAAACCTCCAGCATTAACGGTATGGCTATCCGTTCCAATCATCATTCCGCCAGGGAATGCATAATTTTCTAAAACAACCTGATGAATAATTCCAGCACCCGGCTTCCAGAAACCTATTCCGTATTTATTTGAAACAGAAGCTAAGAAATTATAAACCTCTTCACTTTCCTTTACTGCAAAAGCTAAATCTTCTTTCGAACTTGTTTTTGCCATGATTAAGTGATCGCAATGCACTGTACTTGGAACAGCTACTTTCGGACGACCAGCTTGCATAAATTGCAACAATGCCATCTGAGCAGTTGCATCTTGCATGGCTACACGATCCGGATTAAAATCAACGTATGAGTTACCGCGCTCGTAAGGAGTCGCAGGGTTTTCACCCGACAAATGGGCATATAAAATTTTCTCAGTTAATGTCAGAGGACGTCCAACTAACGTACGTGCCGCTTCTACTTTCGCTGGTAACGAAGCATAAAAGCGTTTAATCATTTCGAGGTCAAATACCATTTTTTTGATTTTTTATTGATTGAAACTTGTTGATTTTTTGGTGGTGCGAAGATAGGAATTTACAATGGAAGAACTAAATAGGATCCTTTATTTTTTTAGATAAATTCACAAAGATGAAACTATCCTTTTTACCATCTTTGCAAACTCATGCAGGCCATCAGACTTGACAAGTATTTAGTTATTAACGGACATGTGGATTCGAGGGAAAAAGCGCAGCAACTCATCCAGCAAAAGGCTGTTGCCGTAAACGGACAAGTAAAGGATAAACCAGCTACTCCAGTTTCTGAAAATGACCGTGTGACAATACTTGAAAACAAATTAAAATTTGTTAGTCGCGGCGGATACAAACTCGAAAAAGCCCTACTAACTACTAACTTTTCAATGGAAGGCAAATCGGTCATTGATATAGGTGCTTCAACAGGCGGATTCACTGATTGCGCCTTGCAATTTGGAGCGGCACATGTAACCGCAGTTGATATAGGCAGCGGACAACTCGATCAAAAATTGGCGAATCATTCTCAAGTGACTTCTTATGAAAATTGTGATATTCGAAAAATTACACCGAATGATATTCATGGTCCTTTTGATGTGTTAGTAGCTGACCTCAGTTTTATCAGCCTTGAAAAAGTGCTGGAACACCTCACCTCTTTTGTAAATATCGGTGGAGATTTATTAGTTCTCGTTAAACCGCAATTTGAGCAAAGCACCCGCAAAAGTTTCAAAGGTGGTATTATTAAAGACGACAAAGTACGTCAGGCTGCTTTTAAAAAAATTGTCGATTTTGGTGAATCCATCGGACTGCATTATCTTTTTAAACACGAGACGGTGGTAGCCGAAAACGAACAGAAAAATATTGAAGCAATTATTCACTTCAAGAAAAAATAATTTCTGACCGATTTTCCAATTAAACATTATACTTTTGTCGCACAATTCGCACCTTCTTGCAAAAGCACAGCTCTCTTAATAAGTTGTCCCTCGCCGGATTAATCGTTACCCTGGGTATCATCTATGGCGACATTGGTACGTCGCCACTTTATGTCATGAAGGCCATCATTGGCGCGAATAACAGAATCAATGATTTAGTTATTCTTGGCGGTGTTTCCCTCATTTTCTGGACACTAACATTACAAACTACAATTAAATATGTAATAGTAACCTTGCGTGCCGACAACAAAGGTGAAGGAGGAATTTTTTCTTTATATGCACTTGTTCGAGGAAGTAAAAACCCGTGGCTCGTTTTCCCTGCTATGCTTGGAGGTGCCACGTTGTTAGCTGATGGCATTATAACGCCCCCCATATCCGTTTCATCAGCTGTTGAAGGACTCACGAAGATCAATCCTGATTTACCTCTCATTCCTATCGTACTAGTCATCATCCTTTCCCTATTTATCATTCAGCGATTCGGAACCAATTTCGTTGGAAAATTCTTCGGACCAATGATGTTTGTCTGGTTCTCGATGTTAGCCCTTTTAGGTATTAGTCAGATGCGATATGCCCCTGAAATAATTAAAGCACTCAACCCGTATTATGGTTGGCAATTATTAGTCAACTACCCTAATGGATTTTGGGTGTTAGGTGCAGTGTTTTTATGCACCACAGGAGCCGAAGCATTGTATAGCGATTTAGGTCATTGTGGAAAGCAAAATATTCGAGTAAGCTGGATCTTCGTGAAAGCGACCTTAGTATTAAATTACATAGGACAAGGCGCATGGCTTTTAAAACATCATGGAGAATTATTGAATGACCGTAATCCGTTTTTTGAATTAATGGCGCCATGGTTTTTGCCAATAGGAATCGCTATTTCTACATTAGCTGCAATTATTGCCAGTCAGGCGTTGATATCGGGTTCGTTTACTTTAATTAACGAAGCAATACGATTAAACTTCTGGCCGAAAGTAAAAGTAATATACCCAACAGAAATGCGCGGACAACTTTATATTCCAAGTGTAAATTGGTTGTTGATGTTAGGATGTACAGGTATTGTTTTATTCTTTCAGGAATCGGCCAAGATGGAAGCGGCTTATGGATTAGCGATTATATTAACTATGCTCATGACCACAGTTTTACTGACTTTCTATCTTCATGAGAAAAAGGTAAATGCGATTATAATTGCCATTTTACTAGTAACATTTTTAACAATCGAATTTTCTTTTCTTGCTGCTAACCTAAGCAAGTTTTCGCATGGTGGATGGGTTACTTTATTAGTAGCATCGAGTTTATTCATCATCATGTTAGTGTTGTATTACTCTCGTAAAATCAGAAACCGATTAGTAGAGTTTGTATATATCAAAGATTATTTACCATTGATAAAAGGATTAAGCGAGGACAAGGCTGTTCCAAAGTACGCAACACATTTGGTGTATTTAACGAGTGCTAATAATTTAGATGAAATAGAAGAGAAAGTTTTTTATAGTATCTTTTACAAAAAGCCCAAACGCGCCGATGTATATTGGTTCGTGCATGTAGATGTATTAGATGAACCATATACGTTGGAATACAAAGTCACGGAACTTTTGCATGATAAACTTATTCGTATTGACATGCGTATTGGATTTCGTATTGATCCGCGCGTAAATTTAATGTTCCGACAAATTGTAACAGAGTTAGTCAACAATAAAGAAGTAGATATTCTTTCTCGTTATCCTTCCTTAATGAAACGTAATTTAGTCGGCGATTTTCGTTTTGTGGTGATGGAGAAATTCTTGTCGTACGATAATGAGCTACCTTGGTTACAAAAAATCATCATGGACTTTTACTTCCTGATAAAAAAATTCTCATTGCCTGAGGAGCGTGCTTTTGGGCTTGACACCAGCTCGGTAACGGTAGAAAAAATTCCGTTAGTAGTAAAACCTATTGAGGGATTGAAGCTGACACGAATTTGAAGATTTGATAATTTGAAGATTTGATAATTTGAAGATTTGATAATTTGTTCGTGAGGCGGTCCATGATGCAACTCGAAGGGCTTCGCGATTTGAAGGTTTGAAAATTGGATGATTTTGATAACTTGAAATTAAGTGCATCCAAAGGATCCTCATTTATTGTTTGATGATTTGATTCCTGAAGATTGAAATACATTAAAGTATAAAACCTATCTGCAAGAGTAAATATTTCTCAAAACAACAAGATAACATCAACCAACACCATGGGGGGACAGCAGCCCCACCCCGAGATAAAAATACTCGGTAGAAATTTATTAATCGGTTAATAAACGCTTATAGTCGTTTACAAACGTTTAAATTCTTTTTACGATTTGACGATTTGTTGATTTTTTTGAGGACTTGATTCGCGATTGATGACTTGTAATAAAGTGTATCCGAAGGATACTCCTTTATTGTTTGAAAGCTGTACAACATGAAAATTAAATACTAAAAAAAACTAGTTGCATATCGCTTTCACTCATCATCATTTCATTGTCAAATTGACTCAAGGTAAATTAGCTTATCGCCACCAAACTTTGGGCACAACTCCATTCATGACTTCATTTTTAGAAAGCAAACTAGAACACTTCACATCTATTAAAATTCTTATTAAAATTGTATCTTTTTCAAATTAAACCCTTTATTTTCTCATTAAATTCCAGGTTACCCCCTAAAATAATAGGGGGTTTACACATTTTTTCAACTTTTTTTTGGATTGCCCCCCTTCAAAAAGCTATATTTGCTCAAAATTTCTAAAAAAATTATAAAATCATGCTACGTTTTACCGCATTAGAGAAGAGCAGTAACAGAGCTCCGGTTCCAGTTAACCCTCCTTCAAGTAAAGTATCCGATTACTATGGAGTGAATGTTTTTGATAAAGAAAAAATGCACAAGCATTTATCAAAAGAAGTATATAAACAAGTAATGGAAGCCACTAATACTGGTCAGCGAATCGATCGTAAGGTAGCAGAACTTGTTGCTGCAGCTATGAAAAGCTGGGCCATCAGTATGGGTGCAACTCATTACACGCACTGGTTCCAGCCTCTAACGGGTACCACAGCCGAAAAGCATGATGC
>JBJTMY010000024.1:0-3063 GCA_046073825.1 Bacteroidota bacterium | reverse complement strand
GTTTACATCAATGTCGTGATACAGCGTATGAATATGTTCATATTGTTGGAAGTTTTACATTCTGGTGTCCTAATGCGTTTTCACCAAACAACGATTTGAAAAATGATGGATTTACTGGTTACGGTGTTGGAATCAAATCAGCCACCTTCGAAATCTTTAATCGGTGGGGAGAAAAAATTTATATTTCTGATAACTTAGAAAATCCATGGGATGGTACATTCTGGAATAAAGGTGATAAATGCCCGGAGGATGTATATGTTTATTTGTTTGATGTTGTTTCCGAAGATAACGAGCATCATAAATATACAGGTAGGGTATCATTAATTAAATAATTTAAGGCGTATGTATTAACTTCGCATATAATTATGCAAGTAGATACAAAACAAATTAATGCTTATATCGATGCGCTTGAGCCTGATAGAGCCGAAGTGATTTTAAAGTTGTTTAATACAATGAAAAAAGCGTTGCCTAAGGGATTTGAGGCAACAATTTCTTATGGTATGATAGGTTTTGTTGTGCCGTTTGATTTATATCCCAAAGGGTATCATTGTAAACCATCTTTACAATTGCCATTTATCAATTTAGCTGCTCAGAAAAATTTTATAGCCATCTATCACATGGGCATTTATGCTAATCCTGATTTGATGGATTGGTTTGTGAAGAGTTATGCTGCATTAGGTATTGGAAAATTAGATATGGGTAAAAGTTGTATTCGATTTAAAAAAATGGATTCCATTCCTTATGATTTAATCGCAGAACTTTGTAAAAAGATGAGTCCGCAAGATTGGATTACTTGTTATGAATCTGCATTTGTAAAAAATAAAAAATAATTATTGTGGCTATTAAAAAACTAATTAAATACGGAGCAGTTATTCCTTCTGCGCTATCAGGAAATACAACACCTGAAAACGAATTTTTATTGCAGGAAATTGAGTACGATGAGAAAGGAAATGTTTTAGTCGATTCTCAATTTAATTCCTACAACGAATTAGAAGAACGCCATACTTATTTGTATAGTGAAAAGGGTGCATTGATTGAACATGTAGTAGAAATGCCGTTGGATGATGTTGTAGAGCGATTTAATTATGAAAGAAATGAAGATGGACTATTAACTGCGGTGACTAAATTTTATGGAGAGGAAGCAGGTGAACGTACAACTTATAGTTATAATGAAAATAATCTTCCTTTAACGATTGTTTATTTTGATGCTTATGGAGAAAAAGAGATGACAGAACATTATTCGTATAATGATCAGCAAGAGGTTGTGAAGAAGGTGGTTGATCATCATGCAGATGAATCACAAAGTAAAACACAGCAGTATGAGTATAATGAAAAACATTTGTTGATGCGTTATGTTGTTGAAGGAGATGGAGAGAAGACGGTTACTGAGTATTCTTATAATACTCATGATCTTGAAGAGAAGTGTATTCAGTTTAACTCAACTGGTCGAAAGCTTTTGGAAATTACCTCTGAATACGATGAGAATCTTCGATTAACAAGAAAAGCTACACGTGGAAATTATATTCGAATTACGACTGTCCGATATGATGAACAAGGAAGAATAATCGAGGAACTTTTATCGGATGAAAATGATTTCGTGATTTCAAGAAATGCCTTTGGTTATGATGATGACGGTAGAGTGGTCGAAGAGGTTCTCTATGAAACGGATTTAACCAGAGCAGGCCGCGATACGCATATGATTATGCGCTATGAATATGAATTATTGTAGACGAAAAACATTTTTTAATAGTTCGGTGTTGTAAAGAAAAAAATAAAATGGCGTTTAAGGATTTAGCAGCATTTATTACGTATCTCGAATCAAAGGGCGAATTAGTTCGAATAAAAGAGTACGTGAATCCTGAGTTAGAAATAGCAGAAATAACTGACCGTGTTTCCAAAGTTTACGGACCTGCATTGTTGTTTGAAAATACAGGTTATGATTTTCCAGTATTGATTAATTCAATGGGGACCGAAAAGCGAATGGCAATGTCGTTGGGCGTAGATAATTTGGATGAAATTGGAAATGATATCGAGAATTTATTTAAGACTTTAACAGGTCCTAAAAACTCGATGTTCGATAAATTAAAAGTGATTCCTCAGTTAGGTGAAATTGCATCTTGGATGCCGAAGAATGTGAAAGGTCGCGGGGCTTGTCAAGAGGTTGTGATGAAAGATCCTGATGTGACGAAATTACCTGTTCTTAAATGTTGGCCAGAAGATGGAGGTTCTTTTATTACGCTTCCTGTTATTCAAACGAAAGATCCACTAACTGGAATTCGTAATGTAGGCTTGTATCGTATGCAGGTGTTTGGTCCTACGCTTACAGGTATGCATTGGCATCGACATAAAGTTTCGGCTCGTCATTTTAATGAGTATAAGAAATTAGGAAAGCGTATGCCCGTAGCCGTTACCATTGGTGGCGACCCTGCGCTGACGTATTCAGCAACTGCACCATTGCCCGATGGAGTAGATGAGTTTATGTTAGCAGGTTTCTTGCGCAAGAAGAAAGTAGAGTTAGTAAAATGTTTAACCATCGATATGGAAGTTCCTGCTGATGCAGACTTTGTAATTGAAGGTTATGTAGATCCAGAAGAAGATTTTATTTGGGAAGGTCCGTTTGGTGATCACACTGGCTATTATTCGCTGGCCGATTATTATCCTCGCTTTCATATCACTGCTATTACGCATAAAAAAAATCCTGTTTATCTAACAACGATTGTAGGTATTCCGCCACAAGAAGATGCATGGATTGGCAAAGCAACAGAACGTATTTTCTTAGCACCTATCAAAATGACAGCGGTTCAGGAAATTGTTGATATGATTCTCCCCGTGGAAGGTGTTTTTCATAATCTCGTAATAGTAAAAATTAAAAAGGATTATCCAGGCCAGGCATTGAAAGTAATGAATGCACTTTGGGGTGCAGGTCAAATGATGTTTACTAAAATGATGATTGTGGTAGATGGCGATGTGAACATCCATAATTCAATGGAAGTAGCAAAGTATATTGCTGAGAATGTAGATGTGCAACGAGATATAATTTTTAATCAAGGTCCAACTGATGTA
>JBJTMY010000023.1:0-14678 GCA_046073825.1 Bacteroidota bacterium | reverse complement strand
GTTATTTTGCTTTATTAGCGGAGCTTGGTTTTAGCATTGAAAAAGATGCCTTTGGACATTATAAAATTGCAGGTGGTGGAGAAGATAGTTACGAGAATAATTTTACAGACGAGGAAGTCTTTCTCTTAAAAAAATTATTGCTAACAGCAGGGAAGAAAACAAAATTAAAAGACGGCATCTTAAAAAAACTCTATGTGCGTTCCTCGTTAAACAGCGATACGAACATTCTATTGAAAGTCCATCTCAATAAAATTGTAGATACGCTTGAAACGGCCATTAAAGAGAAGAAGCAGGTAACACTTAAAAAATACCACAGCACCAATTCAAATTCCATTACCGACCGTATTGTTGAGCCGATAGCCTTTACCGATAACTACCAGAACCTAATTGCGTTTGAGGTTAAATCGAAGACGAATAAATATTTTAACATAGAGCGCATCAGTGGAGTAAGCTTAGGCAGCAAAAGTTTTCAATTTGAAAAACAGCATGAGGCGCAGCAACCCGATGTATTTGGATTCCCCTTTTCAAAGAAGCAATACGACATTGAGTTATTGCTAAGCGTGCGATCGTTTGTATTGTTGAAAGAGCAATATCCTGCTACTGAAAAACACATCAAGAAGGTAAAAGCTGGTAAGGAAAACAGTTACCAATTTAAAACTACTGTTTACAACCTTACACCAGCCCTTCGTTTTGTGATGGGCTTTTACGACGAAGTAACGGTGGTGGGTAGCCCCGAACTCAAAAAAGCATTGAAAGAAAAATTAGAGAGGTTGGTGAGGGGGTGAGGGAATTACCCAACTCTTAATTTTGCTGCATCATGCCATAGATAATGAGGAAGTGGTTCGCTGAGTTCCCATTTAATGCTCATTGGTTTTTCGCCCTCATGACTCTTTAATAGTCCCTCTCCAACAAATACGTAACCCATTGCATTGCCAAATTCATCGTTACTCTTTTCCCTAACAAAAAGAAGTATTTTCTTTTTGTCATTCTCATGATTGATATATGAAATTCCCTTAGGTGTATTAGGTCCTGCCGAATTTTGACTCTGCCAATGAAATAGTGTCTCATTTATTGCATAGTCATCATACATTGTTGTTGGCGAAAAGTTCTCTTCTGATTTTATAAGATTAATAAAAAGTATCTCGGTGTTATGTTTTGAAATAAACGCTGTTCCTTCACGATTAGAAGATTTTTGTTTAAATGTAGTTAATCCAAATGCTACTAATATTTGATCGCGTGTGTACCTAGCATGTATTTTTAAAGGTTGTTTGTAGGGAAGATCAATTTCTATTTCTTTAAACGATATTTCATCCAATAAAATTTCCAACACTTCAATTATTTCCTCAACCATAACTGAATTATTTCCTATTTGCTGAATGCTTTCTTCTAATGATTTATAACCTCCAGCATTCTGCCAGATATCATAATGTAGCATTAACAACATTAATTGCTCAGATTCTGTGTATTTGCTTATTGTAATTTTGAAGTTGTTTTTTGCTAACTTTAATATGAATTGAAAATAACTAGTTGAACTACTCGCTAGCCATTTTTTACTTATAGCTCTTACTATTTCGTTTTCATTTATACTTGAAAAATCTTGGGTAATTCCTGCCTCTCGACATAGACGCTTCCACCCTCCGCGTTTATAAATTGATTGTAATGGTAGATTGTAAAATTCTCTAAAGTTTTTTAAATTTAATTCTAGAGTAGATTGATGTTTAAATCCGCGAATTTTATTGATTAAATTATTGCGATTAATTGTTGTTGCAGCTGTGATGTTTTCTAAAATGGTTTGTTTCGCCTTTTTTTCTAATACAATCGAACAGCCTAATGGTAAATGTGGAAAATTATCATCTACTTCTTTGGCTACAGTTGTGGCTGTTTTTCCTATTAACGCTCTGAACTTATTTTCGAAATTATATTCGGGTCTAGAATTACCAACAAAATCAAGCACAGTTAAACAATCTTTATTTTCTGCTAATCGTAATCCTCGACCAAGTTGTTGAAGAAATATAGTTAAACTCTCCGTCGGTCTTAAAAACAATACGGTATCAATTTCAGGTATGTCAACTCCTTCATTAAAAATATCAACAACAAATAAATAGTTTATGTTTTTATTGAGTAATTGGTTTCGAACATTGTCTCTGTTTTGATTATTTGTACTTGTTAAGTAATCTGCCTTAAGTCCAGCTAGGGTGAATTTTTCTGCCATGTATTTCGCATGTTCCATCGTTACGCAAAAACATAATGCTCTGACATCATTAATATCTTTTGTGTACTTATTTAATGCATTAATAATATCTCGTACTCTTATATCATTTGAAGTATAAATGGAAGATAATTCGCTGGCAACATATCTTCCTCGTTCCCAACCTACACTTGTTAAGTCAATGCTATCTGTTACACCAAAATACTGAAATGGACACAAGAGTTTTCTGTTCAAGGCCTCTGGTAATCTAATCTCAGCTGCAATTTTATTATGAAAATCTTCTTGTATATCTCCGCCATCCAATCTTTCAGGTGTTGCTGTTAATCCTAACAAAACTTTAGGCTTAAAATAATTTAAGATTCCACGATAACTACTTGCAGTTAAATGGTGGCACTCATCAATTACTATGTAATCATAATAATCCGGAGATAAATTAATTGTATCTAACCGATTATTTAGTGTTTGAATGGAAGCAAAAACATATTCAAAACTGTTTGGCATATCTCCACCTAACCATAATTCTCCAAAGTTATTGTCCTTAATTATTCCTCTAAACTTATCCCTTGATTGTTTTAAAATTTCTTCTCGATGAGCAATGAATAGTAGTTTTGAAGAATTATTTTCAGATTTGAATTTTTTATAATCAAATGCTGATATTACCGTTTTCCCTGTTCCAGTAGCTGCAACTACCAAGTTTCTAAATCGATTATGTATTGTACGCTCTACTTCTAATTTTTCCAAAATTTCAGATTGAAAAGGGAAAGGTTTAATATCAAAAAAAGAAGTAAATGTGTTTAAAGAGTTTGTTTGTTTCCCTTGTTTTAACGCAGTGTTTAGTTTTTCTGAATGAATAGATTCATCATACAACTCAAAATCTTCACTTTGCCAATATGAATCGAATGTTTTTTGAAACTTATCTATTATGTGGCTAATTTCTTTAGTTGTGATTTTTAAATTCCACTCTAAGCCATCTGTTAGTGCTGAACGAGAAAAATTTGAAGATCCAATATATCCAGTATGAAATCCTGTTTCACGTCTAAATAAATATGCTTTAGCATGCAATCTTTCATTCCCATTGTTATAAGATATCTTTACTTGGGTGTTTTTCAATTTTGATAAAAGTTGAATGGCTTTAAAATCCGATGCACCCATGTAAGTTGTCGTGATTACACGTAGTTGTCCTCCACGATCGGTGAATTCTTTTAGTTCTCTTTCAAGAATAATAATGCCTTTGAATTTTATAAAGGAAACAAGTAAATCAATTTTGTCAGCAGAAAGAATTTCTTTCTTCAATTCACTCTCTAATGAAAGTCCTCCATTACCTCCAGTAAATAATTCGCTATATGAAAGCCTTGTGTATGGGGTTATTTCTTTTAATCGTAAATCAAAATCCGAATAATGCGCGTCTATTTTAGAAAATACTGCTTTTAATATTTCTCCTTCTATCGCAATTAAATCGTTATTAAATTCCTCTTTTTTTAATTCTTCTTTTAAAAGTAAAATGATTTTGTTGGCAATTTCGATTTGAAGTTCTAATTGATTTTCCCCTCTAACATAATTAAGAGCGTTCTTTATTGCCTGTGATAGGTGTTTTGATAATACAGTAGAAGCCTCTTCCTTATCTAAAATACTCTTGTTAATATAAAAAGTGTTCTTGTCTAGTTTATCAATTTCTTGATTTACTACTTGTGTAACTAGTTCTTCGTAAATTCCTTGCTTCATGCTTTTACAAATTTATTTACAATGGGTATATCAGCTGCTGCCCAATCTAATTGGTCCATTTCACTTATTGAAAGCCATTTATAATCTATGTGCTCAGTTAGTGTTAATTCGGGACTATCACAGTCACAAATAAAACTATGCATTGTTAAATTAAAATCTGGATACTGATGATTTACTGTTATAAACTCCTCCACGACTTTAATATCCATATTTAATTCCTCTTTAATCTCTCTCTTAATCGTTTCTTCCTTTGATTCTCCTAGCTCAATTTTTCCTCCTGGAAATTCATATTTTTTGGAGATATATGGTAATTTATTTTCTCCCCTTTGAACACATAATATTTTATCGTTATGTTGAATTATTGCAGCAACAACTTCTACTTGCTTCATTAATTACACTTTTATTACGGATTATTTTAATTTACAATCTTGTTTTATTTAATCAACTCGAAAAGTTTTTTAGGGTCTTGACGATTATCCCAAAATGCCACAACTATTATTTCTTTAGAAGTGATTTTGTAATACAAGCTAAAATGACCTAATGCGGCTTCGCGTATGTCCGATACTTCAGATTCTTTAAGGCATGCGAATTTTTTGAAACGACATTTAAATGATCCGCTATTATATCAACAAGCTTAATAGCATATAAATTACTTTTATTATGTTCGACCCAATACTTTAAAATCTGCCTTCTTTGCTTAACAGCAGTTTCGGTCCAAACTATTTTCCTTTTAACCATTCAAGGTCGGATTTATCTAGGCTTTCTTGTGATATTATTCTCCCCTCAACAATATCCTCCTCACTCATTTGAAGCATTACTTTTTGTTCTTCGGTAAGTTTAATTTTCCCTTCTTTTACTTTACTATTTTCTACTAAATGCAATAATGCTGTAAGATAATCCTTGTCTGATATTGCCAAAAGCTTATCAATGATTCCATTTCTAATAATATCGACTTGTGTCATGGCATTTTATTTTCACTAAAATACAAACTTATTGGCCTTTTTCCAAATCACCCCTTCCCTTTAAACCACTCCATTACCAGCTCGGCTTTGGCTTTGCCAATGAGGGCGGTGAGCTCGTCGAGGGTGGCTTCTTTGATGCGCTTAACCGATTTGAATTCTTTTAAAAGTTTCTCCGCCATCTTATCGCCGATGCCCTTAATTTCAGATAACTCTGTTTTAATAACCCCTTTGCTGCGCTTGTTGCGGTGATGTGTAATACCAAAGCGATGCACCTCATCGCGCAATTGCTGTATGATGCGCAAGGTCTCGCCCTTCTTATCGAGGTATAACGGTAAGGGATCACCGGGATAGTAAATCTCCTCTAACTTTTTAGCAATTCCTATGATGCTAATCTTGCCTCGCAAATCTAATTTTTCTAAACTGTTCAATGCAGCACCTAATTGTCCCTTCCCTCCATCAATAACAATTAACTGAGGTAACTCTTTCTCTTCTTCTAATAATCGTTTGTATCGGCGGTAAATGACTTCTTCCATAGAGGCGAAATCATCTGGCCCCACCACCGTTTTAATATTAAAATGGCGGTAGTCGCTTTTTGCAGGACGACCATTTTTAAAAACACTCATGGCCGCCACGGCATAGTCGCCCTGAAAGTTAGAGTTATCGAAACACTCAATATGATAAGGCTTTACTGGCAAACGCAAGTCTTTCTTCATCGTTTCCATCAATCGCTCTATACGATGCTCCGGATTTAATTTGTCGGCTTGCTCTAAACGATCTTTACGGAAGTATCGTGCATTTTTTTCTGATAAATCCAACAAATGCTTTTTGTCGCCAATCTTAGGCACCGTTACCATCACACCCGGAATATCAATTTCAATATCCAACGGTAAAATAATTTCTTTCGAATCACTTTGGTAACGCTCACGCATTTCCGCAATAGCTAATAATAATAGTTCTTCCTTGCTTTCATCCAGCTTTCGTCGCAACTCAACAGTATGCGATTGTATAATGGCCCCGCTTATCACGCGCAAGTAATTAATAAACGCCGATTGCTCGTCATCAATAATCGAAAATACATCTACATGGTGTATTGTAGGACTCACCACTACACTTTTGCCTTTGTATTTTTCAAGAGCATCTATCTTCTCTTTGTAAGTCTGCGCTTGTTCAAATTCATACTTTGTAGCATGACTTAACATTTGTTGCTCTAAATGATCAATTACCGCATTAATATTTCCTTTCAAAATACTTTTAATCGCTGTGATGCTTTCGTCGTAATCTTCTTTTGTTTGTAATCCTTCGCAAGGACCTTTACAATTACCGATATGATGCTCTAAGCAAACACGAAATTTTTTCTTTTCAATGTTAGTATCACTTAATACCAAGTTACATGTTCGCAGTTTGAATAACTCCTTAATTAAATCCAACAAGGTGTACATCATCACACCAGAGGCATAAGGACCAAAATAAACAGAGCCATCTTTAACAGGTTTGCGCGTTACCATTACCCTCGGAAAATCTTCATGACGAATAGCAATCCACGGATACGTCTTATCATCTTTTAGTAAGATGTTATACTTCGGTTGATGTTTTTTAATTAGATTATTCTCTAACAGCAACGCATCGTATTCGGTTTCTACAACAATGTATTTGATATCGGCAATTTGTCGGACTAATACATTTGTTTTATGGCTATCATGAACTTTATTAAAGTAACTACTAACACGTTTTTTTAAACTCTTCGCTTTTCCGATATAAAGCAATGAACCTTCGGCATTATAATACTGATAAACGCCAGGGTTATTAGGCAAGGCAGCCACTTGTTCTGCAACACTTTTTGAGCGCTCTACCATTGACTGACTTTTTGTGCAACCTGTTCAGGAGTTATCGCTAACATACAGTCGCAAGGTTGTTTCTGTTGCTTACAAGTAGCACATTCGTTGGCAATCACTAAATAATCAGCTTTTCGTCCAATGGGTTGCCATCTGCCTGGATGAATAGGTCGAGTAGGCGGGAATAACCCCAATGCGTTTACCCCAATGCTTGCAGCAAGATGTAGAGGACCTGTTCCAGAAGCTACTAACCCATCGCACTGGCTGATTAACGATAAGTATTCGGTTAGCGAAAGTTTACCTACGAGGTTTAACACTTTTTTCGGTAATTGCGCCAATTCCTTTTCCATTCGTTTTCCCTCTTCTGCGGTTCCACAAATCAATACTTGATATTTTTCAGAATCTAGTAATGAAAGTAGGGAAATATAATTTTCTATTGGCCATTCTTTGCCTGAACCACGACTCTTCGGATGAAAAATAATTTTCTTTTTTTCAATTGCTAAAAAATCATACTCGAAAGCGGTAATGTTATTTAATAATGGAGGAAGTTTTTTCAGTTCTTCCATAGTAGGCACTTGTAAATTAAATTTTTTTGCAAGCGCAATGTTTAATTGTGCTTCATGAAAGTTACTATTTTTCCGTCCTAGGTTAACTAATTGGTTGCAGGTAAACCAATGAAACAAGCGATGGCTGGTTCCAATGCGAATAGGAATTTTTGCTTGCTTGGCAGCTCTTGCAATTTTCGAATTCGGATATACATGAATAATAGCATCCGCATTTAGTTTTGCCAGTGCATTGACGAATGCTTCCTTTTTTTCTAAATCAAATTGATCGATATTCAAAAAATTATCTACATACGAACAGGCCTCTATAACGCTATGCGTATACGTTCTTCCAATCCACGTTATTTTAACAGAAGGAAACTTCTGTTTTAAATAATATGCCAAGGGGAGTGTAAGCACTACATCTCCAATGGCATCCGTACGACTAATAATTATGTGTTTAGGATTGGAAATCATGAAGTGCTTTTAATTTTTTCTCTCGTAAAAAAACTGCATGTGCTGAAATCCTTGCAATTACAAATCCATATTTACCATCGAGAAATCCTGCTTTAAAAAAGAAATCACGAATAAAGCGAACTACGGGCTTTACATAGATTCGTATCAGCGAAGTTTTTTTTCCAAGACTAAATAAATGGTCGGCTGTGATAGAAGAAAATTTTTCGGCCTGTGCTTGATGTCCCTGTATGCTATGATAAGAATAATGCAAGATATCTCCTTTCACCTCCGCAGTAGTTCCATTGACGATTAATTGATCGTGAGGATTAATACCACCCCAGCGTGCTTGATGTTTATTGATTAAACGAACTTTTTTATCAGGATACCAGCCTCCGTGTTTAATCCATTGACCACAATAGCTAGTCATGCGCGACATGCGGTAGGCATCAGCAGAAGCGGGCTTTTTCTTGATTTGTATTAAATTTTCAAGAAGCAAATCCGACAAACACTCATCTGCATCCAAAGAAAGGACCCAATCATTTGAACATTGGTCAATTGCAAAATTCTTTTGTTCAATATATCCCAAGAATTTCTGAGATACTATTCGTGCTCCATTTGCCTGAGCTATTTCAATGGTTTTATCAGTCGATAACGAATCGACCACCACAATTTCGTCTGCCAACAACCTCACACTTTTCAAACAGCGTGCGATGTTGTTTTCTTCATTAAAAGTAATTATAGCAACAGAGATTTTCATGAGGCTCAAAAGTGGATATAAAAATAGTAAAATAAAAAAGCCCCGAGATAAATCTCGAGGCTTTTAAAATCCTGATGGTAACGATCAGGATTTTATTTCCGGTCAATGCGTTTAATGTTGTACCGAAATTTTCCCCATTTTATAATTATTTCCTTCGTTAATACGAACGATATAAAGTCCTGTATTCCATGTAGCGGTATTGATTTGTAAATCAACCGTAGTGCTGATTCCTGAATAAATCAACTTACCTTCTACCGAATAAATATCCACTAATTGATTTACTCCAATATTTTTTAGGGTTACCTGATTATTTGCTGGATTAGGGAAAGCGATAATCGTGTTTTGCTTGATTTCATTTAAACCTACAGAACCCATACGATTACTGTTTACGCTATCGCACCACGTTAATACGTTCCCGTTAGCATCAACTGCATCTACACAAACCCAAAAAGTACCAGCTGTTTGATAAACGTGTACAGGATATAAACCAGTTCCTGATGTTCCATCACCAAAATTCCAAGTGTATGTCCAACCAGAATTACCACAATTATTAATCAATCCGAAGTTAACTACTCCATTACCAATTGTTGAATCAGGGAATGCGTAGAAAACAGGAGTACATGGTCCAGAAGGATTTCCTACAATAACTGAATCGCAATAAGAAGACTGACAGCCTGTATTGTTATAAACAGTTAAGCAAACTAAATACGTTCCTTGTTGAGAATACGTATGCACTGGATTTAATAAGGAAGAAGATGTTCCATCTCCAAAGCTCCAATAGGCATTAGTAAAGTTTCCAGTTGAGTTATTCGAGAAATAAACTAATCCTGTAGTAACTGAATCTGGATATGCAGTGAAGTTTGCATTGCATGGAGAAGAACCATAATATAAAACGGTATCACAATAAGTACATGTCATACCCATTGTTTGCACCGTTAAACAAACATAATAAGTTCCGTATGCATTATAATGATGAACAGGCAATGAACTCGTAGAAGTTGTATTATCACCAAAGTTCCATAAATACGTTGCAGGAGGCGCAGTGTTCGGAATGAAATAAATATAACCTGAAGAGTCGAATGAAGAAAAACTTGCATTACATCCAGTTGGCACTTGTACAGTTACTGTAGAACAGTATTGATTGGAACAACCCGATGAAGAATCAATGACAGTTAAACAAGCATAATAGTTCCCCGATGTGTTATATTGATGCGTCATATTTGGGGTTGCTCCGTACGTGGTTGTGTATGTATTATCACCAAACGACCATACATAAGAAACTTGCGCTCCTGACGATGGAGTAGACTGATTAATGAACGTAGTAACTCCGTTGGTGCTAGATGCGGAATACTGCGCATGACAAGTAGCACCTGTTGCGCTCGTAATGATAATATTCGTGCAATATGAATCAGAGCAACCAGTAGAGGAATCTATTACCCATACACAAGCCTGGTACGTTCCGTTACTTGTGTAAGTATGAGAATTATTTCCTCCCCAATAAGATGAACCATCACCAAATGTCCAATAATACGAAATCCATGGGGTAGCACTCGTTCCAACTGGCGTAGATTGATTTATAAAATTTACATGTCCACCACCCGATTGCGTGTATGTAAACTGAGCATTACAGGATGGAGTATTAGCAATTGTAACGGTTGTATAAACCGTATCAATACAACCATTTGCAAAACCAGCTACTAACGATACCGTATAGGTGCCCGCGCTGCTATAAGAGTGTGTTGGATTACTTAAAGACGAAGTACCACCATCACCAAACCACCATTGATAGGTGGTGATATTGCTAGTAGCTTGCGATGGATAAAAATACATCGAAGACCCGCCATTCGATTGCGCTGATATCAATACATTACAAGTAGCTCCTGAAGCTCCTGAAATTAGTACTGAATCACAATGCGAGGTTTGACAATTACTTAAAGAGTCGTAAGCGGTTAAGCAAACCGATACATATCCATTCGTGTAGTACTGATGCGATGGATTTGCTGCATACGATGAAGTGCCATCTCCAAATGACCAGTAATAAACCGTGTATTGCGAATTCGCAACACTGGTATTGGTAAAGGTAACAGAACCATTACTGCTAGATTGCGCAATAAAGCTTGCTGTACACTGTGCATTGACGTGTCCTGAAAACAGTGCTCCCAGAAATAAGATGACAATTGCGTAAAGTTTAAATTTTTTCATGTGTGTTAATTTTATGATACAAATTTACTTTAATAATCGTATTGAGTGATAGCTCTTTTATTAATTTATTACGCCTCCAAATTTACCTTAACAAAGATTCTAGCCAGTTTTCATAATTGATAATATAGGTTTCTTCGTTTACTTCCTTACGCATCCAAATTGTTTTTGCATGTATTTTTTCTACTAAATTTTTATCGTTTTTAATGCTTACGGCCCTTTCTAGCTTTTTTAATAATGCCAGCACTTCTTTTTCTGCTTTGTTTTCTTCGGATGTTAATGCCGATTTAAAGCTTCTACTCGTTTGTTCTAGTTTATAAACCAATACATCCAACTGCTGCATTTGATAACGAGTTATTAATTCACAAACGGTAATCTTTAGTTTTAAACTATCATCGGCCGATTTATACCATTCCAGCATCGATATTTTAGTAAAAAGTTTTCCGGCCTCTTTGTATTCTTTGTTGTCAAATCGCAAAACGGCCAAGTTCAGGTAAACAAAGAAAATGTAATAATCATTGGTTTTTATTTTCGTGTTTTCTCTAAGATTTTCGAGTATATCGATGGCTTTTATTGGATTGATTGATGAATAGTTTATTACAAGTGCATTGTAGTAAAAGAAGAAATACTTATCATACAACAAATGATTGTATTCTTCCATAGCCTCTTTTAATGTTTCTGCCCAATGCAAACTTTTTGCGGACTTATCATTCTTAAACAACGAGTTTACCAAATAGGTTAGCATTTGTAATTTTGTATCATGATTTCCCTTGGTAAAAAGTGCATTCTTTTCGAAGTATTTATATGTTTTTAACAAGTACTTCTCCAACGCTACATATTCATGTCGTTGTAAAAGAATTTTACTTACCGCTTGATACACTTTTGTCTGTAGTGTTGCGCTTTTTTTCGTCTCTTCATTGTTGATAAATGTATCAATGTTTTTTTGTAGCGACGAAAGAACATCATGATCGGTGCGCGATAAGTTTTGCGTTGTTTTTAACTGATAGGTGATGACCGCTAATAAATCATCGATTTCGCGCAGGGCCTCTTGCTTTTTTCGGATTTCCTTTCTTTGAAGCAAATAAGGCTCTGGATTAATATTCATCGATGAATAGGAAAGTTGTATGTACTCACCATAGATGATATCTAACAATTCATTATGCTCCATTTGCTGTGCGATCTTTTCTGCTTTACGCAAATAGTATCGGGCTTCACTTAGTTTATTTTTTTGCGAATAAAAATGGTATAAAGACAATGTATGCAAGGCTACCATAAAATCATTTTCTTCATAGTGCAATAGCGTCAACGATTTATTTATGTCGCCGAGTAATCGATGTTTAATACGATACCACGCATTTTTATTGCCTTCTGGATAGATTTTCTTCCATACTTTTTCCTCATTAAAAAGTTCTCCTTTCTTCCGATATTCATTAAACAGTTTTAGATCTTTGCGGTCATGTTCATGTGTTGTTCTGCTTGTAAATAGTTTGTAATAGCGCAACTCTTCTTTTGTCATGCCACCAATTAGTGTTTGTAAATGGTCCATTATTTCGGTTTTGGATGCGTAAGATTAATAAAAAAACCATTAGGTTATTCCATCGATTCCGTTTAGTTTTGATTAACCTTTTACAAAAGCCCTTGCCAACTATGAAACGCGTATACCTTTTACTTTCTTTATTTTGGGGATTACTTTCCTTTAGCGCCAATGCGCAAAATGTAAGTTTACGTGTAGATTCTATTTATGGAATTCCAGATACTGTTCATCCAGGGCAGATACTATCGTATTCTGTTATTTTAAAGAACAATGGATTCATACCATACCAAGGGCCTTTACAGTTGGCCATGGATAATGGGCAAGGACAAATTGCTTACTTATATTTCAGCGCATCGCCAGTGGTTATTCTCCCCGGAGCAACGCATGTAATAACAAACACTACGGTAACGATCGATTCTTCTTTCTTTCGTCCAGGAAATAATGTAGTTGTCGTTTGGCCTTATACTAGTCAGCTAATTCAATATACCCCCCATACCTTTACCACATTCGTTGCTACTAATTTGCAAGGAATAAACGAACCTTCATTGGCAGAAACAGTGCAATTATATCCAAATCCAGCAAACACTTTTTTTCAAATTGACCATGCAATAATTGGTATTGAACGGGTAAGAATTTTTGATCTAAAAGGACGTGTTTTGTTAAACGAAAAATACGAGCACGAAAACAACATTCGCATAAACCTTGAAGGTTGGCGAACAGGTTTATATTCGGTAGAGATTAACTCACATACAGAAAAGACAACGAAACAATTATTGATTAATAGTACTGAGTGACACAAATGAAAGGGGCTTCGGCCCCTTTTGTTTTGACCTCCCTAAATCCCTCCAAAGGAGGGACTTCAATTTCCACTCCTCTCCTTTGGAGAGGCAGGGAGAGGTCTGAAGCTTTTGGAACTTTCTAATTCAATCCGGCGCATAGCCCTTAAATGCTTAGAGTCGTCTTCTGCTTTTTTGACCTCCCTAAATCCCTCCGAAGGAGGGACTTTGTCTTGTCCTAAAATAGGTTTACACAAAAAAGTGTAAAAATGGACCACACAAAAACTGAAAAAAGAGTACGTTATTTTACCGATTCAGAGAAACACAAGATAATACAAGATTATCTGAGCTCCAATGAAAACAAAAAAGAAATTTGGAGAAAATACACTGGAGATGATACCGAACATGGTAAAATAATCCAATGGATGCGTAAATTTGGATACAAAGATAAAATGGGCCTACAAAGGCCTATGAACGTACATCTAATGGCCTCTAAAAAGACGAAAACGATCGAACCCTGCATTAATAAGGCAGATGAGCACTTTGAGAAAGAGCAGTTAAGAAAGCGAGTGGCTGAACTAGAACAAAAACTAAAAGATGCGGAGATGAAAGCCATTGCTTTTTCAACGATGGTAGACATCGCTGAGAAGGAATTTAATATTCCAATCAGAAAAAAGTACAATACCAAACCATAGTAAAAATGAAAGAATACTTTCCACGCATAGGTCTAGCCAAGCTATGTGGGTGGTTTGGTGTGACCAGGCAGGCTTATTATAAAAACAATTGGGACGGCGTTACAATAACGCTTGAAGAAGAATTAATCATACAACAAGTCAAAGCGATTCGTAAAAATCATCGTGTTATGGGAGGAAGAAAATTGTATGATTTACTTCGGCCTTTTATTGCTGAACATCGAATCAAGATAGGACGCGATGCGTTGTTTAGAATATTATCGGCAAATGGACTATTAGTAAGAAGACGAAAATCAAGAGTAAGAACAACCAACTCTTATCATTGGATGAGAAAGTATCCCAATATCATTAAGGGGTTTGTTCCAACAGCACCTAATCAACTTTGGGTAAGTGATATTACTTACTGGAAGATTACAACTGACCAGCATTTATACATAAGTTTAATTACAGATGCATACTCGCATCAGATAGTGGGATATCACGTAGCAGAAACATTGGAGACCATAGAAAGCATACAAGCATTAAATATGGCGCTCAGCACGATTAAAAACGCGATAGGATTAAATCTTATTCATCATAGTGATCGAGGATTACAATACTGCAGTAATGCGTATGTAAAGCTCTTAAATAAAAGAAATATCCAAATTAGTATGACAGAAAGTGGTGACCCTCTAGATAACGCAATTGCTGAAAGAATAAATGGAATTATAAAAGAAGAATATCTATTAAATCATGTAGTTAAAAACTTAAAACAAGCCAAACAATTGCTTAAGTGAGTTATTCACCTTTACAACAATGAAAGACCACATATGAGTATTGGTAATCTTACTCCCAATACCATCCATCAATCTCAAAATCCTATAGAAACTAAAAAACTATGGAAGAACTATTATCAAAAAAGAAATACATTTGTAAACCAATTACAGGACTAACATTCTATTGTAAACTAATACTAGGATTAATTATTTAAACTGTAAACTTTTTTTAGGACGAGTCA
>JBJTMY010000022.1:0-3517 GCA_046073825.1 Bacteroidota bacterium | reverse complement strand
TTTATGAATTATACACTAAACCAATTACAGATATTCTTAAAAGTTGTTCAAACACAGAGTGTCACCAAGGCATCAGAAGAGCTGTTTTTAACGCAACCTGCGGTGTCAATTCAATTAAAAAATTTTCAAGATCAGTTTGACATTCCCTTGACAGAAGTTGTTGGAAGAAAAATTTACATAACAGATTTCGGAAAAGAAATTGCTGAAGCCGCAGAGAATATTTTAAATCAGGTTTATGCCATCAATCACAAAACACTTGCATTTAAAGGACAGCTATCTGGAAGACTAAGGGTTTCTGTTGTGTCAACAGGAAAATATGTTATGCCTTATTTTCTTAAAAATTTTATGAAACAAAATAGTGGCGTTGAACTCTTGATGGATGTTACTAATAAAAACAAAGTGATCGAAAGTTTAGAAAAAAATGAGGTTGACTTTGCGCTAGTTTCTATTTTACCGAATTCATTAAACATTGAAAAGCTTGACCTGATTCAAAATAAATTATTTCTTGTTGGTAATAAAAAGGCGGCCTCAAAAAAAGAAGTAAGGGCTAAAGATGTTTTTAATTCACTGCCGCTTATTTTTAGAGAAAAGGGTTCAGGAACAAGACAAACAATGGAACGTTTTATTGAAAAGAACAATCTGACAATTACTAAAAAAATGGAATTGACATCTAACGAAGCTGTGAAACAAGCATTAATTGCAGGGTTAGGTTTTTCAATTATGCCATTGATAGGAATAAGAAATGAACTCAACAATGGCGACCTACAAATCACGCCCGTTAAAGGACTACCCATTAAAACTACGTGGAGTTTGATTTGGCTAAAAGGAAAAAAACACTCTCCTGTTTGTCAAGCTTATTTAAATCATATCAAAAGTGAAAAATCAAAAATTATTGATGAAACCTTTGATTGGTATGAACAATATTCTTAATAACAGTTACACTATTTTCTAATTAAAATCTCTCCCAATTCTTTTCTCGAACGAGGTGCTACTTCGCGCTCATTAAACGGAGCGGGCAGTTGTTCGGCATTACCTGGATATCCCAAAGCAATCACAACCACAGGATCAAGGTCGTCGGTTAGTTCAAACATTTCCTTTGTTTTAACAACATCAAATCCTCCCATTAAATGTCCTAACACTCCGTTGGCCGTTGCTTCTAACATCAGATTTTGATTCGCTGCACCAACATCATGCATATAATGACGGTTAGGGTTACCGTTAGAAAATGTTTTACGAGCTATTGATAAAAGTAATACGGCTGCATCTTTTGCCCAAGTTTGATTGCCGGGCATCAACACTTCCACCATTTGGTCAAAGGCGGGTGTTCCACGATGTGCCGCGTAATATAGCCAAGGCTGTTCATTCATACTGCTCGCGGCCCATGTTGCTGCTTCTACAAATTGATTTAATAATTCTTCTGAAATGTTTTTATCAGAAAAAGCACGAGCGCTCCACCTTTCTTTAATTAGCCCGTGTACTGGATACTTAGTTGTTGCGTGTTTCTTCATTGTTTTTCTTTTTTATAAAGATCCCATTAATCCGTTTTCGTAATCGTGTATTGCTTGTATTATTTCTGTTTTACTGTTCATTACAAATGGTCCGTAAGAAACCAAAGGTTCGTTAATAGGCTCTCCTGCCATAAACAATAATTCTGTTTCTCGCATAGCCCTTACTGTTATACCGTCTCCTTCATCACTCAACCAAACTAAGTGTTGTGCTGGCACTTCGTAATTATCTACACTCGTTTCTCCTTTTGTCAAATAAAAAGAAGCAGTATATCCCTTCTCCACATCAATTGTTATTTCTTCTCCTTCGGGAATAATTACATGTAACAAGGATACAGGCGAAAATGTTTTTGCTGGGCCCTTCGCAGATTTATAGTCGCCAGCAATCACACGCACACGAGCGCTCCCTTCTTGCAATACAGGTATCGCTTCTGCTTTTATTTCTTGATAAGATGGTGCTGTCATTTTATGAAACGCTGGAAGATTTATCCATAGTTGAATTAAATGTAAATCGCCACCCGTTTTCGAAAAACTTTCGGGCGCTCCCTCCGAATGCACAACACCACTTCCTGCTGTCATCCACTGCACGTCACCGCCTTTAATCCTTCCAATATTTCCTACACTGTCTTTGTGCTCTACTTCTCCATCAAATAAAATCGTCACGGGTGCAAATCCGCGATGTGGGTGAGGTGGAACAAAAAACGGCTCACCTGCAGGTATATGCTTCGGACCAAAATGGTCTAGCATAATAAAAGGACTAATTTGTCCTACCCATTGGTTCGGCAGCGGACTCATCACAAATTGCTTGGGACCGAGGTTCTTCTTTTCAGAAGGAATTATCTTTTTTACAGTTTTCATAATTGCTATGACGCAAAGATATTATTTTAATTGTTGTATATACAACAATTTTTTGTTCTTAGATAAAAAACAAAATGTTATGACTCTTTTCCAGCTACACAAACTACGATTTCGCCTTTGGGGGGTGTGGAGGAAAAATGCTGGAATAATTCTTCTGCTGTTCCACGCCGTGTTTCTTCAAACATCTTGGTGAGCTCTCTCGAAACAGAACACTTCCTCTCAGGACCAAAATGTTCCATCACTTCTTCGAGTAATTTCACTAATCGAAAGGGTGATTCATAAAATACGATGGTGCGTTCCTCTTCTTTCAAAAATAAAAACCGCGACTGACGTCCTTTTTTCTGAGGCAAAAATCCTTCGAACACAAATTTATCGCAAGGCAATCCGCTCATCACTAACGCAGGGACAAATGCCGTTGGTCCGGGTAAGCAATACACCTCAATGTCTTCTTTGATACATTCTCTCACAATCAAAAATCCAGGATCACTAATAGCGGGTGTGCCTGCATCAGAAACCAAAGCAATTTTATTTCCCTCCTTCAATAAACGAATTACTTCTTTCAATGCATTGTGTTCGTTGTGTTGGTGATGGGATAAAATTCTTTTGTCGATTTGAAAATGCTGTAAAAGAAATCGGGCAGTACGCGTATCCTCTGCCAAAATCAAATCGGCATTTTTAAGCACCTCTAACGCACGCAGCGTGATGTCTTGTAAATTTCCGATAGGCGTTGGTACTAGCGTAAGCATATAAATAATTTGTTATTTGCAATACTACAAATTTGTTGAATGTCCTTTGTGCCGATTTAATTGTATTTTCAACCTTGTATTATGAATAAACTATTTAATTTAAAATCGATTGTTTTAATTGGTGGACATCTATTGTTTGCCATAGTATTCTTTTTCAGTTTAAACTTCTGGAAAGAACGACAAGCGTTTGATGCAGCCCATTATTTATTAGAAATTATTCTTCGTAAATCGTTTTTCATTGCACATGCACGTCCACTAGGATTCGTCTCACAAATTCTTCCTGTTATTGGAGTTTGGGCGGGGATTCCTTTAAAATGGCTAATGGTTTTATACAGCTTTGGCGATGTGCTTTATTATTATTCAATTTTTTTATTACTGATTCTTTATTTTAAAAATGAACGCGCCACA
>JBJTMY010000021.1:0-7857 GCA_046073825.1 Bacteroidota bacterium | reverse complement strand
CGTCGGCGGTTAGCAATTCACTTTCGCTGGGTAATTGTTTTTTCTCAATTTTTTGAATATACCCTGTATTCGATTTAATATTCCACGAACGCTTTTGTCCGTCAAACGAATGTGCGCCTGGCCCTAAGCCTATGTACTTCTCTCCCGACCAATACGAGGAGTTATGCTTAGACTCCATTCCTAATTTTGCAAAGTTAGATACTTCATACCAGGGAATACCAGCTGCTTCTGTTGTTTCAATTAATGTTTCAAAATGACTCGCTGCTAAATCGTCGTTTACATTGGGTAGTTCTCCGCTCGAAACAAGTTTAGCCAACTTCGTTTTAGGTTCAACCGTTAAGCAATACGATGAAAGGTGACTTATTGGTAGCGCAATTGCAGTTTGAAGATTTTGTTCCCAGTCGTGCATTGATAATCCGGGAATTCCATAAATTAAATCGATGCTAATATTTTCTATTCCGATATCTGTTGATTCCGGCACACAGCGTAGCGCTTGCTTAGCATCATGTGCACGATTCATCAGTTTCAAATCACTGTCTCTGAACGATTGAATCCCTATACTCAAACGATTTACAGGTGTATGTCGTAGTTCACGTAAGTACGTAGCCGTTAGGTCATCAGGATTGGCTTCTAAGGTAACTTCTTCTAAGGCACTTAAATTATAATGCTCAGCAAGGGTATCAAAAATTCGCTGAATAGCATCGGCACTCAATAACGAAGGGGTGCCACCTCCAAAGTAAACTGTTTTTATGGGTTCACTTCCAATTTCATTTTTACGCATCGCTGCTTCAATTAAGAGCGCAGTAACTAATTCCGATTTTTTATCTTGGTTTATACTAAAATGAAAATCACAATAGAAACAAGCTTGTTTACAAAATGGAATATGTAAATAAATTCCAGCCATGAAGCGTTAAGAAGTAATTTTTTTAAGCACAATGCGGAAGGTAGTTCCCTTATTCAATTCAGAACTCTTCACAAAAATTTGCCCTGCATGATACTCTTCAATGATTCGTTTAGAAAGCGAAAGGCCTAATCCCCACCCACGACTTTTACTTGTAAATCCTGGTTTAAAAACATCTTTATATTTCGATTTAGGAATTCCTTTTCCAGTATCACTGATATCGATATACGCAAACTGTTGTTGATCGGTAATTTTGATATGAATATTTCCTTCGCCACTCATCGCATCAATAGCATTCTTAAAAATATTTTCTAATACCCAATCAAAGAGTGCAATATTTAAAGGTGCTTCTACATCGTACTGTTGCGCATTTTCGAGCGAGAAAATAACTTTTGAAGAACTCCTTGTGCGAATATAACCAACCGCATTTTCGATAACCGTAGTTAAGTTTTCTTTCTTTAATGCAGGAGCAGAACCAATCTTTGAAAAACGATCAGTAATAGTACTTAAACGTTGAACATCTTTTTCGAGTTCAATGACAAATTCATCGTTGGGCGATTTCGCTTTAATAATTTCCAGCCATGCTACTAACGATGAAAGAGGAGTTCCTAATTGATGTGCGGTTTCTTTTGCCATTCCTACCCACACCTGATTTTGCTCTGCTTTGCGCGAAGTACTAAAGGCGATATAAGACACCAATAAAAACAAAGCAATTACCATTAATTGAAAGTAGGGGTAGTACTTCAATTGTGTTAGTAGAATTGAATCCTTATAATAAATAAAGTTTTTTTGGTTATCCGCAAACGTTATTTCAATGGGCGCATGCTGAGCTTTCATCTCGGCCAGCTGCTGGTATAAATAAGTAGAGTCCTGCGATTTTATTGAATCTAAATTTCGAAATGAAGCAATTTCATTATTTTGACTAATGAGAATAACGGGAACAGTATTATTGTCCTTAATAATTTCAAATTCAAATTGAAGTTTATCAAAATCGGCAGTTGGCGATGAAAAACGTTCTGTTGCCTTTGCCCATATTTCTACTTTCTTCTTCTCTTCAATTTGCAATTTACCCACTAAGCGGTTGGTGTACCATAAAGATCCTACGCCAATTAGCAATGCCATTATCAGTAAAAGCTTTTTCCAGCGCTGCTTACGAGTATAAATATTCACTTGTTAAAATTTTATTCGGGTAGTATCTGCTCGTAAAGATATCAAAATAAAAGTAAAATCAATTGTCGTATTCTATTTGGAGCTCTTCTTTTTTAGCAGGCTTTATTTCTTGTTTTTTATTCGAAACAGAATCTTTTTTACCCCATCCAAACTCCTGGTTTAAAATCGATTTGAATGTTTGCTTTTCTTGTTTTAAATCTTTCTCAAGATTTTGCTCAAACCCTTTCTTATCATACGTTATTTTAGGTGATGAAACGGGTCCTTTCATTCCTAAGTAAATGCGTATTCTTCCAAGTCCATCATCTTCAATCGTACCGAATTCGGTGTTCAAGTTTTTTACTTTTTTGCCAAGAATTTGAGAAAGGTATAACTGAAAATGATAATCGACGATATTATCAAAACTATGTGTTCCGGATAAAGTAACATCCATGGCACTACTTCTAATTTCCATTGTAGGAATATAGATTGTTTGATTTTTAATTTCAATACTGTTTTTAAGGGTACTAAATTTTATATTCTTGAAGTCGGCACCTTTTACATACTTACTCAAAGCAAGCATTGGTTCAAAGTTGTTCAGCTCCCCATTTTCAATAGTTAAATCGCTATGCGTATAAATTCGATTCACGTTGCAATGTAAATCTTTACTCCATGCCGATGCAAATTGAACTGTAGCGGTTACTTTTCCTTTGACATTTTTATCGGTGATTACATCTTGTCCGAAGTTCCCTAACTGATAAAAGAGTGTATTCATGTCTAGCTGACGAATATCGGCATTGCAGGTAATTAGTAAACTATCTTTGTCAGAAGCATTCATTTCTCCTGCTAAAAGTAGAGTGCCTTCGCAGGTTTTAATTGATAAGTTAGTAGTGTTTAAAATTTTATTATTCAGAGTAATATCTCCTTTCAGCTGCCATGCTTGAAATTTTCGAAAGGAGAGCATTCCAATAGTAACATTTAAATTTAAATGAATACGTGGATCAAAATCTACTCGATAGGTGGTATCCGAAGCTGTTGAAGTCGATTTGTCTTCGAGAATTTCATTTAAGTCAATATTACGAGAGAGAAACTGCGCATTAACACTAACAGGTTGTTGATCCGTTAATAAATAGCCATAAAGATTATCGATATTTCCATTCAGGCTAATATCACTTCCTGCAATATTTCCTTTAAAATTTTGAACTGTCAAGCGATTTTGCGTAAGCTGCACATTGCCATTAAAATCAGTAAAGGCTACGGCCTTTTGTTTTAGTTTGAAGTTAACATCATTCACCGCTAAAGTTCCCTCGGATGACCAGCTGCTTTTGTCTTTCACTCGACCAGCAATTTTCCCATCAATCAGCAATGAACCCGACATCGACTCGATGGTATCTGGCTTATAAAATTGACTTACGATAGACAAGTTAAGAGATGCTTTTGTTGAAATAGTTACTTCCGGATTATTAAAATCTACAATTGTAAAATCGGCAGTAATGGGTTGGCTTTCTAACTGCGCCGTAAAATGATTTATCACCAGTTGATCAATCGGACGTGAGGAAGAAATACGATTTTTATAAAATCCTTTAAACGAAATCTGTTTAAGGGTATAATCGCTACCGTTAGGCTTTAAAGTAGCATTGCTTGCACCAAAATTTGCAAGGATAGTAGGAACAGTTTGATCATTATAAATTCCATCAATGGTTAATTTAAAATCAACGTTCCCATCACATGAATAATTTTTTAGTTGGTCACTGTAAGTGCCAGGGATAAGTGATAACAGCCCAGTAATAGTGGTTTCATTACTTATAATAGATAAATGAAAATCACGTCCATTATTCGCTCTTTTAATTTCACCTGCAACAGCCAATTCCAGCTCTTCCATTTTCATTTTCGAAGGCGAGAAGACATACGTTTCTGTTGCAGAATTGATATTGGTTGTTAAATCTAAATGGATGTTCTTATGGTCGATATAATTAACATTATTCATTTTTAAATACATCACATAGAGGTCGCCAGTAGCTTTTAAATCGTAAACATCCGAAGTAAAGGCTCCTGAAAATTCCGTATTTAAAAAAGATAAAGCGTAATTATGATGAATTTTTTGATTAACATAATTCAAATCCACATTTATCAATTCCAACGATTCAACAGCTAACTTTAAGGAATCCTTAGCAGCATCAGCCGTGCTAGATTTTTTAAAAATATCAAAATTGTTTAGTCCTTTTTGATCCGTATATAAATTCAAGTGCGCATTATGAACGCTAATAATTTTTAGTTTTAAATCACTTCCCAATACATCCCAGATATTAAATAAAAGAAAAACAGATTCAGCACGTATTAAAGGGTCATTTGATTGAGCAAGCTTCACTCCATCAGAGGCCACTCCTTTAAGTTCAATACTCGCATACGGGAATTTGCGGATGAATGAAAAATTGATGTCATCCACTTTTACTGGAACAAGGAGTTGTTTGTTGATTTCATTCACTGCAATTTCCTTCATCCTCGGACCAATTATCATTGCCGCTAAGAGGGCAATTAAAAGCAAAGATCCAATTACGATGGAAGCTATAATTAAAACTTTTTTGGCTTTTTGCATATTGCAAAAGTATAATATCCCATTAATGAAAAAACGTGGTCTTTATTGTATTTCTTAAACATTATTGTTAGTAAGCTGTATTTTTGCCCCGCTATTACAAGCTGAATATGTCCAATCGGAATTATTATACCATTTTAGAAGTTAATGAATCTGCTGATCAGGGGGCTATCAAAGCGGCATATTACCGACTTGCACAGAAGTTTCACCCCGATAAACATGGTGGAGATGTTGGATATACTGCTCGATTTAAAGAGATTAATGAAGCATATCAAGTCCTATCAGATCAACAAAAGCGTCAGGCTTACGATTTAACGTTCAGGGTAGGAAAACGTGGAGTAATGCCTACTGAAATTCCGTTTGTTTATTACTTAAAATTTACAGCCTCTAAGAATTTTTTGAAGCAATTTGAGGAATTCACGATCGAATACCGCTTTCCTTCGGAAGCACGGTTTTTTAAACGACAAAAGTTTGATGATTGGTACATCATAGAAGGACCTATTATCCAACACGTGGAAGTGTTAATAGAGGGGATAAAACGAAAAGAAACAATTATCCGATATGTTTTAGCTCCTTTAAAAAGGGGGACATTATTTTTTGAATCGCCATCCGTTATCATTAATAACAAAAGGGTGAACGCAACGCCGTTATACATACAAGTAGTTGAGCAGTTTTGTTCTGTTTATCCTTCTGAAATAGCTTCCGGGACTCCGTTAATTATTGAGCTAGAAAAAACAAAGGAAATCCACACGACGCACTTTGTAAAACTTAAAACCTTAAAGCGATTAGTAATAATTCCTGTAGGAAGCACTTATAAAAAAGTAAAAACCAAAACGAATATTATTGCATTAGTAATTGCATTGGTTTTTTCCCTTTTATTGATGAATTATTTATCATCGGTGCTTTTACATGTACTAGCAGGATATGCGTTGTATGTCGGTTTACGGCCAATAGTTGCGCACCTTTTAAAATTTCCATCAGAAAATAAATTAATTGTGCAACATTCCGTTTATCGGTATTTGGTGCTTGACGGATATAAAATTTCTAAACGCGAATGGTTACTTTATTGGCGCTTACAACTTTACTACTTACAAAAAGGGTTATGGCGTTAGCGTTATGATTTTCTTCCAAAATGTTTCATTGAAATCCAGACCTCAAAAGAGGAAAAGAAAATATAATAGAAGAACGTGCACAAAGTAAAGTTCATTGCCATTGCTTTATTAGTTAGCGCAACAATAATTACAAATAGCATAATAATCATCAGTTTTACTCCGGTGGCTCCCATAAAGTAACGGATAAAATGTTGATTGCTTTTTTCAAGACTTTTTGTAAGTCCGTTGTGAAACAACAGCGTTACCACAAAAAAGAAGGCCGCAATGAATGGGTGAAAAGTAAAATAGTAGGGAGTAGGAATATGAGCCAATGATTGATAAAGACCCATAGAAACAATGGTTAACAGGGCAAGTGAGAGAATGAAATTTTTCATAATAATAAATCCCTCTGACAGAGAGGGATTATTTTTTAGGTAGAAAGTCTTTGATGAAATAATAAATAGCAGCAAAAGCTGAAAACATAGCTAATAACATAGTAAAAATTGGAAACTTAAAGTGCAACCAATCGTCTAATTTTATTCCGAGCCAAGTAAGCAAGAAGATGATAAGTCCCATCTGCAAGCCCATGGCAGAATATTTTACCCAGTTATTAAGCGGTTTTTTCGGCAAGTTTTTGTGCTGGTCGGTCAGCATTTTTAATATCCTTAATTACAGGACCCATACTGCAATTTCCTGTGAAAGAAGCGCCAACTTCAACCACTAATTTTCCTGTTTGGATATCGCCGTTAATACGTGCATTGGCTTTTAAAAACAACATTTCGCTCACGGTTGTTTTACCGATGATAGAGCCTGAAATATCTGCATTTGCACACGTAACATCTCCTTCAATACTTCCTGTTGAACCTACTACCACTTTCGATTTAGAAGTGACAGAACCTTTAATCACGCCATCCACGCGAATGTCGCCATTCGATTTCACCTCTCCCTCAATGACTGTTCCTGCACCAATAATATTGATTGCTCCATTACCAGCTGCATCCGCTGGGCGAGTAATAACTCCTTTGTTTTTTAGTTGTTCAAACATAGTAGATTGATTTAGTTTGTTTGATTAGGTAGGCAAAAATATCAATTAAATCTTATTTATCAACAATTTCCTGTTAAAAAGAGGGGGTAAATAGCTGATTACTATAAAACAGGTTTCAAATAAGAACGTGATAAACAGCGGTCATTTCCATTTTCAATACTGTCAAATCCTAAATCAACTTAAACGTTTGTAAATGTTTAATAACCGAATAATTATTTTCCATAGGGTAAATTTGTCGCGGGGTGGGGCTGTCGTCCCCCCATGGTGTTTAGTGTTGTTTTCGAGTTGTTTTGCTAATTGTTAATGTTTGAATTAGGGTGTATATAATAAGCTATTTGTTAAAAAGATAGTATAAGTAGCTGATTACTATAATTTAGATGTTGAATTGGGCTGTAGGATAAATCATTGATGCCTAATAAAAACACGCTCTAAACCATCCCACTTGTCAGATTTAATAGCCTTTAAGGGATTCAATTTTAGTCCAATTTCATCCAGAAGAAAATTCATTCTTCCGTAATTACAAGGTGCACAGGTAATTATTAGGTTATTCAAATCAGTTTTACCTCCTCTGGCATGAGGTGTTATGTGGTCAAACTGGACCCACATTGTTTGAAATGCCGCATGTTTTTCTTTATTGGTCTTTCCCCATGATAAAGCCAAAGGATATTGTTTATTTAAAAAATCTCTCGTTTCTTTTTTGATTACTGGTATGCCACAAAATCGGCAATGAAACCCATCTCTTTGAAGTAATATCAACTCATCAGTTTTAGTGGGCATTCTTCTAGGATCTCTTAATTCCTTCGGAAGGATTGATGGAGTTCCATATTTTTTTACTAGAGCCGAGTAAATACCATTGGATCCCCAAATTGATTCTGTCCATTCATAAATTAAAGGATTATTAGCTTTTAAAATTAATTCTTCAGCTTTTATTTTATTACCAGCTAAATGGCTATTAACTGCTCCAGAAAGCAACTGTGCCGCCTCAAATATTTCATTGATGGGTTCTTTTAAACAATTTCGTAAATCGTTCATATTTTCCTAATCATAAATTCAATTGTCCCAAAGTTAATTTCTATAATAA
>JBJTMY010000020.1:0-16906 GCA_046073825.1 Bacteroidota bacterium | reverse complement strand
GTTAAATCTTTTTTTACTGCATCTAAATCCAACGACTTAAACGCTTCTGCGTAGTTAAAGTCTTTGTCCATTGGATTTGACAATTCAGATTTTTGACGGAGCGTATTTAGCTTTAAGCTATTTGGCCACCAGTCGTTGTTGGTTGTCCCTACTGATCCTACATGACCAGTACCATGATGAAAAGGACATTTACCTGTTGATTCCATATTTAAAAATTTAGTGTGTTGAGTGTTTAGAATGCAATATTAGTTTTTATTTTTGTTTGATAAAAATGATATTTTCAATGATAACATTGATAGAATAGATGAATATACAACAATTTCAATACATACTTGCAGTAGCAGATAAGAAGCATTTCGAATTGGCTGCTGAAAAATGTTATATATCACAAAGCACGCTGAGCACGATGATCTCCAAATTTGAGGAGGAGATTGGCGTAAAGATTTTTGATAGAAAGAAAAAGCCTGTTCACATTACCGCAGAAGGCGCAATCATTATTGATAAACTCAAAGAAGTAACAACACAGATTGGACAACTGAAAGAATTAGTGAAGGAAATAAAGGGAGAGATTAAAGGGAAGATATCTATTTCTGTTATTCCTACTGTTTCGCCTTATTTGTTGCCCTTGTTTTTGCACGACTTTGCTAAGAAACATCCCTTACTAAAACTAGAGGTTCGAGAACAAACTACAGAGGAAATTATTCGCCAGCTAAAATCGCGCGACTTAGACATTGGCATTGTTTCAACATCCTTGAACGATAACATGCTAGTGGAAACAGAACTCTATCGCGAACCTTTTGTGTTGTATGATAAAAAATCAAATAACCCGAAAAAGAAAGTCGCTGTAAAAACCATTGACACGAGTACCTTGTGGTTGTTGGAAGAAGGACATTGTATGCGTACGCAAGCGTTACAGATTTGTAATTTGAAAAAGATGCAACCCTCACAAATAGAAAACATCGATTTTAAAGCAGGCTCCATTGACAGTCTTATACGATTTGTGAATGCGAATGAAGCGTCCACCTTATTACCTTACTTATCGACCTTACAATTACCTGCTCGCGATGCAAAACATATCCGCACCTTTATAACACCTGCGCCTGTCCGAACAATCGGATTAGTGGTACATCGACATTTTGTTAAGAATAAAGTTTTAGAATTACTAAAATCTGAAATAGAAGAAAAAATCAAAACTGTATTACCAAAGTCGATGATGAAGGGGGAGGTGGTGAAGCCGGTTTGACGATTTGAAAATTTGATGATGTGCTAATTTGAAGATGAAAAGAAGAGCGATGTGTTAGTTAATTTGCTAATGTGTTAATCGGGTAATTTGCTAATTAATTTGAAAATTTGATGATGTGCTAATTTGAAGATGAAATGATTCGCGATGTGTTGATTTGAAGATTGAAGACCTCCCTAAATCCCTCCGAAGAAGGGACTTGAAATTATACTTATCTTTTTTGAGTCCCGTTTGCTATCGGACAGGAGAGTTCAATACTTGATAATTTGAGTCTGAAGTTTCGGGATATGATAATGAACAACTAATCGTTTGACTTCAGATATTGTTGCGGGGTCATAACAGGAATGGTTGCCTTTTTAAAGTCTTTGAGATTTCTTGTTAGCAGAATAGAAACATTATTTTCTATTGCTGCATAAAATTGTATTGCATCTTCAAAATCAGCAAATGAAGAGGATAATGCTAACTCCACAATTTTATCTCCAACAGCAATGACAGTTACCAGCGTTTTAAAGCGCAACAAAAGTTTACGTGATTCTGAGGCGGACAATTGCTTTGAAAGAAGGTAATGTACATTAGCAAAAGTTAGCGAAGAAACATACAGGCGCACTGACCCTATATCTGCTAATGAAAAAAGTTCTGCGGCATGTTTATAATGCGGTTGTCTGGCACTTAATAAATCAAGTACTACATCGGTATCAACAAATAACTTCTCCACTTACTTGTATTTTTTAGAAAGAAAATCAGTGTAATCCTTTTTATCAGATTTATCGTTCGTTAATTTAATTACTCCTGAAAGACTTTTTACCAATGGAGTAACTGTTTCTTTTTTCTTTTTTGGCGAAGTTAGTTTTTGCAAATAATTTTCGATTAAACCAGATAGGCTTGTATTTTTTGCTTTCGCATAAATTTTAGCCTGCTCGATAATCTGACCATTTAATTTTAAGGTGAGTTTTGTATCCATAACAAGTTGTACGTACAAATATATTAAAGTTGTACGTAAAAAACAAGATAATTTGAAAGTGTGCCAATTTGATAATTTGAAAATGAAGGCTTCGCTTAGATATATAGGTCTATTCTTGAAAAATTGCTGATTTAAAAATTTGATGATGTGTTTTATAACAACATCCAGTTTTTATGTTTACAAAACAAGTAAAGTCTCTCCTTTGTAGAGATATAGAGAGCTCTATACTTGATGATTTGAAAATGTGCCGATTTGCTAATTTGAAGATTGAAGACCTCCCTAAATCCCTCCGAAGGAGGGACTTGAAATTATACTCCTCTCTTTTGGATCCCGTCCCGAAAATTCGGGAGCTATCGGGAGAGAGTGTGACTTGTCCTAAAAAAAGTTTATAGCGATTTTAGTTAACTCGCCACCATTAAATTCTTTTCTTCAACATACACCGTTGTATGTCGGCTTGTAGTTTTTTGATGTTTGATTCCGACATAGATTGTAAAATCCCGTCTGTATAAAAGGCAATGGCCTGGTCAAAGTCTTGTTGTTTTTCGTGGATTAACCCAGATAGGCGAAACAATTTTTCTTTTTCAATACCTGGTATTTCAAAACCCTTGTTAATAACTGCAATCGCCTCTGTGTATTTTTCGAGTAGTATAAGCAATTCTGCAAAATCAGAATAAAGCGTCGGATTTAAAGGATCAAAACGTAGCGCTTTTGTAAAGCAGGCTTCTGCATTCGAATAATCTAAAAAATGATGCATGAATACTTGTCCCATTAACGCATTCCCGCGACCATGATCAGGATAGCGAAGCAGCAACAACGACAACTCATTGATGCATTCTTCCACCTGTCCTTCTTTTAAAAGTCGGGCGGCAAGATAAAGCTGCTTGTCGGTTGCGTTAATCATTTAGGTAAGTCTATATTACTGCAACCTGCAATTTACAACGAGATAAAGGGGAATGTTCAATAACGTGGTGAATGGCCTATAAAAAAGGGTAAACCTTTATGATTCTTGTACGGAACGTTCTCGCCAAAACAGACAATACAAAAATGCAAAAAAAGTAATACCAGCTTGGGTTTCTAAGGTATCTTCCGACAACATCGAAAGGGCAGCAATCAGAATAAAGGAAGAAAAAATAAAATCAGCGTTTTTATAGCTTATGATCAGTGGATAAAACAAGACTAAAACCAACAAAACGATACCACTAACGCCAAAGGCTATCCCTAGTGTGATGTACTGGTTATGTGTGTGCAGTCGCCACTTTTCTTCAAGCTTGGATTTATCTTTTTCATATTGCTCTTTAAAAGCAATATTGACATCGCCCGTTCCAACACCAAGCAACCAATTGTTTTTAAATATTTCTAATCCTGTTGACCAATATGCTAATCGTTGAGTAAATGATTGTCCGGAAACTTCTCTGTTAAAATAATATTGTCGATACTCCCACGCTAAATTTTTTATGCGACCACCCAATCCATTACTTTCCATATATTCTACGTTAGAGCAACCATTTTTAATAGCATCGATTTCACGTTGCGATAAACTCATTACCGCATCACGATCTTTATTCCATCCTTTCGAAGAAAGAAAACGAATCACAGAGTAATAATACCAATAACCATAACGGTTGTTATCATATACCGAAAAACCGGTGCGTTCTTTCCACGATTCATCCAGTTCTTTATCGCAGATGTTTATCCAAACAGGATGACCATTCTCCACATCTTGTCGCTCAAGTAGTGAGTAATACGTATTGCCTCTTGGAGTGTGTTTTAGTAATTGTGATTCATCAACATGAATTGGCTGAATAGAATTAATGAAAATAGTTTTATAAAAATAAACGCCAGTTGTTATTATTCCAATAATACCCAAAACCGATAAACTTTTTGTGAGAACAGCGTTGTTTTTTTTGATGGAATAAATTATCAAGGCAATAAAAACGAATATTCCGATAATTATAATTCCTGTGAGAGATTGAATTAATACAAGAAAAAATAAAAACCAAACAAAGAGAACGACGTTCATCCATCGCCGATAGTTTTTAAAATCTTCGTATAACAAAACCATCGCAACGCAAACAAGTAACGCTAAACGTATATGAGAGATAAAAGGACTAATATCACGAATGTCATTCACGGGAATAGAAGTCCATCCGAGGTAAATAATAAAACTAATAAGGGTAGAGATTAAAACAGAAACATTAAAGAAATGAAACAAATAATTTCTTGTAGTAATAGTTAGTGCAGGCATTGATAAAATCAAAACAGGCATAAGCAACAAAGGCAACTTTATTCGTATATCATTAAAAGCATAATGAAAATCGCTGGTATGAATCAGTCCTATCAGGTGAATAGCAAACAAACTTATTAGTAAGATTACAACCGCCTTGTTCAACTTCAACCGTTTCCATTTTTCAGAGAAATCAGCACTTAACAACCATCCGCCTAAAATAAAAAACTGTCCGAGGCTCATTCCGAATTTTGAAATAGCCATTGAGCAGGCCACCATAAACAGTCCTGCTATAAAAGCATTATTTCCGAATGAAATGATTTTATTATTCAAAAGAATTTACTCTTTATACGTTCTATTCATAATGGCCGAATACACACTTGAAGAGCTTAATGCTTTCAGTGCCATTTTAATTTCAGGATCGCTGGTAAAACTATTTTCTATACGCCCGTTTTGGTAATAATAACGAGAGACAATTTCATTTTCGAGCAACCATTTAATCTCTTGTTCGTGCAATTTTAAATCGGACGCTTTATCTCCTTTGATTTTAGTTTTTACAGCATTATAAGCTGTTTCAATATTTTGAAAATAGTGTTCGTTTTCTGCCTTTGCTTTTAGTGCTTCGAGCTTTGCTTCACTCTCGGTGACATAATCGTATTCTTTATTCCCTAACCAAGCAATAAAATCATTGTACTCTTCATTGGTTAGATGGAATGCTTTTGCATCTGCAATGTTTGGATGTTTAATTTTATATTGCGTGGCATAATCGAACAATAAATATTTTGCCGATAATGTTTGAGCAATGCTACTGTACGTCAATGTAGAAGTGGTGTAATCTGGATTAACACCTCCTCCATCAAATACTTTTCTGCCACCTTTCGTTTTAAACTCCGACATTAACGAATCAGGAACTTTACCAACGCTGCCATCTGCGTTGCGATGCGTATAATCGAGTGCTTGAATGCAACGGCCACTAGGAATATAGTATTTAGCAGTAGTCACTTTTAATTGCGTATTATAAACCAAAGGGCGAGTAGTTTGAACCAATCCTTTTCCGAATGTTCTTTGGCCAATCACAACACCCCTGTCGAAATCCTGTAAAGACCCGCTAACAATTTCGGCTGCTGAAGCAGATCCACTGTTGACCAATATCGCCAAAGGTGTTTGGGTATCAATAGGACTCTTTACTGTTTTATAAATCTTATCCCAATCTTTTACTTTTCCTCGTGTACTAACCACCTCTTGTCCTTTGTCAATAAACACATTTACGATATTAATCGCTTCATTGAGCAGACCTCCAGGATTACCTCGTAGATCGAGGATTAAGCCAGCAACTTTTTTCTTTTCAACTAAGTCTTTAACCGCGTTTTCTACTTCTTGTCCTGCATTATCGGTAAAACCGGTTAAGCGGATATACCCAACGTTACCTTCTATTACTCCGTAATAAGGAACATTTTTTATTTGAATTTCTGCTCGTGTAATTGTTTTGTTTACAGTTTCAAATCCGCTATTAGAAGGACGATCAACAACAATAGTGATGTTGGTATTTGGCGTACCTTTTAACATCTTACTTACATCATCGTATTCTAAACCTTTTGTTGACTTTCCATCAATTGATTTTATAATATCACCAGCCATCAAACCAAATTTCTGCGCAGGGAAACCCTCGTAAGGATCAGTAATTACTACTTGATTATTTCTTTGTCCGATAAGCGCACCGATACCGCCATACTGCCCGGTAGTCATAAAGCGGTAGTCGTCAGCATCTTCTTCTGGAATAAAGGTCGTATAAGGATCAAGGCCATCGAGCATTTCGTCGATTCCTGCTGTCACCATTTCCTCCGCATTAATAGGGTCAACATAAAATACAGAGAGCTCTCTAAAAATGGTGGTAAAGATGTCGAGGTTTTTATTAAGCTCGAAGTAATTATCGTTAGCCACCTTAAAGGATAAAAAAACAATAACCGTTAGGATAACTAAAAGCGGAAGCTTAACGATGTTTATTAATTTCTTCATTGTTAAATATACTTATTTTTCAGGAACGGGATCATAACCATGTCCGCCCCAAGGATTACAGGAGAGAATGCGTTTAAATGTAAGCCAACCACCTTTTAGCGCCCCATGTTTAGTAATGGCCTCTACTCCATATTGCGAACAAGTGGGAGTATAACGGCAGGCCTTACCTAAGTGAGGGGAGATCGCTCCTTTATAGAACGTAATCAATAAGATCATTAGCTTAGCCGGCAGTTTGCGCATGTTCAACAGTTAAACGCTGTAAAAGTAATTTTATTTTCTCTTGTGTTTTGGGGAATTCAACAAGGGAATTACACTGAGAAATGAACAAGATAATTAACCCTTTTTGTTGCATTAAACAACAATTTAAAAGGTCTGATTTATTAAGTCGAAAGCTTTCGCGCATCAGTCGCTTCATGCGATTACGGTCGGAAGCCTTTTTTAATTTTCGTTTAGGTGCTACAAATCCAATTTGCAGCGGATAGGATTCGTTAAACGGCACTTCAAGAGCAATGGCTTCAAACGGTGATGCCCAATGGCGCTTACCCTTTTCAAAAAGCAGATCAAACGACTTCTTGCTTTTCAACCGCATGGATACGGGAAGAGAGAAGTTATGAAGGGATGAAGAGGTGAGTTCCATTGCAGGGATAAAAATACAAAAGCCTCAACAATAAAGTTAAGGCTTTGTGGTTATTCGTTTCTTTGCTTCAAGAGCAGGGTTATTTATTTTTTTTGATATAGTTTTCGATGCTCATGGTCATAGATGGAGATTCCGGAATCGGTGCTTGAATATCCAATCGTAAGCCTGCATCTAATACCGCCTGCGAAGTGGTTTGTCCGAAGGCAGCAATGAGCGTTGTGTTTTGTTTGAAGTCGGGGAAGTTTTTGAAAAGAGAAGTGATGCCTGCCGGACTAAAGAAAACTAGCATATCATACTTTACGTCTGCCAAGTCGCTTAGGTCGCTACAAACTGTTTTGTATATAGTAGCTTTCGTAAAGTCGAAATTATGTGCTGCTAGAGTATCTGCTATTTCTTGCTTTGCAATATCAGAGCAAGGCACAAGAAACTTTTCTTTCTTATGTTTTTTCAAAACCTCTAACAAGTCGTTGATGTTTTGCTTTCCGAAGAAAATTTTACGCTTGCGGTAGGTAATATACTTTTGAAGGTAATGAGCTGTGGACTCAGAGATACAGAAGTATTTCAACTCTTCCATATTGGTCACACGCATTTCCTGACAGATGCGGAAAAAATGATCAGCAGCATGTCGACTGGTAAGAATTACTGCGGTATGATCAGTAATATTGATTTTGTCTTTACGAAAATCTTTAGCTTGAATTCCTTCAACGTGAATAAACTCACGGAAGTCAATTTTCAACGAATACTTTTTTGCCAAATCAAAATATGGCGACTTATCAGTTTCCGGTTTCGGCTGTGTAACTAATATAGATTTTACTTTCAACTTAACTAAACGATTTATTGGTACACAATCGGGATCTTCCCATTTCGAGTACTTCCTATAGTGTGCTTAACTTCCACACAACTAATAGAGGGGCTACTTCGAAGGCGCAAAGGTACAAAAACAAATAGAAAAAAGAGAATTGCGGTATTGCAAACCAAATTCGGACAGCTCGTGAAAGCCGAAAGAGAAACATTAGCCCAAGTAATGACACTGAAATGATAGCCGCCCAATGCTTAACGGTTGTGTTAGAATAGGCCAAAAAGATATTCGTAGGAAAAAGGACAAGCCCTGCCATCATAATCATCAAAAACAAATTAAAGATGTAGGCTCCAGCTGCTTTTTCCTGATTAAAAATAACGCTTAGCAAGCGCAATAAAATCATTTTTACCGAATAAGAAATCGCAATTATCAAGGAAAACAAAACAAACCGCACCAACCCTTTTTGCAACCAGTAAATCTGCCAATCATAGAGAATACTAATTTGATACAAGAATAGGCCGCCCAATAGATAAGAGATAATACTGATGACCAAAGAGGCTCGCTGCAACAAATAACTTTCGTCGCGCACAATCTGGTTGCTGGCCGTCATGTTAAAGTAAGAGGTTATGAGTTGACGAAATATTTTATAATAAAACAATCGAAACCAAGTAAAGAAAACGACCATTACCACCAATGAAACAGTCAACCAATCACTAATCGTATCATTAATGGGCCGGGCATTGGGATTAACGGGTTGCAACAAGTGGTTTTTAAATAATCCTGGGCCTGTTAGCGATTTATTCTCAACACTATCAATGGCACTACTTGAACTATCCTGACTATCATTGAAATGAAAGGGTGCTGATGCAACCATCGTGTCGAGTTGCGCTGTATCATTATGAACAGCTTCTGGGCTCAACGTATTTGTGACAGTTGTTTGCGGCATTGATGAATGATTAAGATTGCAAACCTACCAATAAGAAATCAATTACAACTTGGCTTCAGGTTTCTTTTTCGAAAAATCAAAAATTCTGGAAATTGTAAAACAAAGTCGGGTACCACCAGTTGTCCAGGTATCTCTCGTATCAGTGATAAATTGCGTTTCAGTAATGGAAGGAGCATTAGAAAACATCAATGAAAAGACATGTCCGCCTGTTTCAAATTCTAACCCCAATCCTAATGGGTTATAGACGCCATTTTTATTTCCGATGACTCTATATTTTCCAAGGTTGTAAACATAGTCGGCTACAAACGACATCCGCTTTGTGATGCGAACTCTTCCTCCGGCTCCAATTGCAAACGAGTTATTATTGTCCGTAGCATTAACAAAGTTTCTATGCACGAAAATGGGAGACACTTCTAAGGAAAGGCGGTCAGACATTTTTCGCGATAAAATCAACTGACTTGCGAATGAAAAATGGCGTTTAAACTCTTCTTGTTCTGAAGGATTATCAAACGTATAACTCCAGTTTTGTTTACTCGAATAAGTTCCCACACAAAACACAGTTGCGGTAAGAGGTGTTGAATTATCTCGCCGTTGACTCGCAAATTTATATTTTGAATTTAGTTCCCAGTTTTCGAGGTATTTAGAGCGCGCAAAGCCCACATTCCAATTTGTCAATATTCCATAATCGAAAGATATGCGAATGTCGCTTGATTCATCAAATCCCCAAAGGTTATGAACAGAGCTAGAAACATTACTAGATGTTCCAATGGCGCTGAAGCGATGAGAAATTTTTACATCCAGTAATTTCTTTTTTAAAACTTCGGCTGTTTGCAGGTTGATTATTCTACTGGTTTTAAATGCCGGATTTACAAACTCCTTTCCCGTAACCGTATCTTGCTGATTTAATAATTTCAGCATGTCGTCTTGTGCAAAACAAAACCAATGCTGTAAGCAAAACATTAAAAAGAGCAGAGTAATACGCAAGCCTTTCATACGCTTACTAACAGCCGGCATAGCCGCTATTTATCCAGTTTTCAATAAGGTGAATTTCACTAGGAGAAAGCACAGAATTAACTGGCATATGACCGGGTGCACCAAATGGTTTTTTCAAACGATATAAAAACTCGGATTCATGGTCTTCTTCCTCTTCAATCTCTACTTTAACCTCTTGGTAGTTATTAAAATTCGGAATGCTTGAATGTCCATCATGGCAACCACTTAAAGTACAATTGGTAATAATGATTGGCTTGATAACCCTTGAATAATAGGTGGTGTCGCATTGATTGTTTACCACTTCTGGGATATACTTATCGTTCACACAAGCTGCTTGAACCAACAGAAATAAAACGGTAAAAACCAGTAAAGCTTTTTTCATTGCGGAGACAAAGTTAATGGAATATATCCTATCTGCAATTTACGAATTGATTAAATTAAATCCAACCTCTTAGCCAATACCAGCCAAGGGCAAATAGTTCGCGATAACAAATAATTTGATATCCTACATGGTTCCAGAATTGGTAACGGAGTTGCGTGCCTTGTCCAATAGAGGGAATACTTTTTCGCCCTCCCAAATCTTTATCATTATAGTATAAATTGGCAGGGCCACACAAATCGAAGGTAGGTTCACCTCCAATATTTTCAAATCCTAACTTGCGGAATGTAGCTATTGCTCTTTTCATGTGCTCAGGGCCTGTTACTAGCACGCAGGCCTCCTTTTTAAGGTTTGCATTCATGGATAGCAAAGACATTGCTTCATCACGGGTGTTTTTACCAGCATATTCCAGAATAATTTTGCTACTATCTACCCCCCTTGTAATTAAGTCTTTTGAAATTTTATAAACGTCACTGGCGGTAATTGGTAAATTATCTGACGAAGGCTGACAAACATATATATCGCAAGAACTATTTTTTTTAAATAATTCAGCAGCATAATAACTTCTCATTAGTGCAGTAGCACTTGGATATCCAGCACCGCCTAAAATGATAAGATGCTTTGGAGCAAAATGATATTCACTGTTTGATTTGCCGAGCCAATAATAGAGGTAAAAAGGACCAGTGGTGAAAGCAAATCCAACGATGAAAAAAAACACGCAGCCTGCTACCAAAAATAAACGCTTAAAAAGCAATACGACCTGTGCTTTGTTGAAGACCATTATGTTGATTAATTCTTTTACGAACATAAGTCAATACTCATTGTTTCTAATTAGTTTTACGCTTTACCTGTAAACAATCCAATGTTAAAATCATCACTGTACTTAATAGCGACAGGCTTACTTTTATTATCGTCCTGTAAAACCAAAGCAAAAAAGCAAGAGAACCCCATGCACACACACGATTTTCATTCTTATGCGAAGCCTGAAGAGGCGGTCGTAAAACACTTAAACCTTGATTTATCAGTCGATTTCGAAAAGAAACAACTTGCTGGGTATGCGGAATTGTCGATTGAAACCAATGGAAAAGCAAGTGAACTTCATTTAGATGCTCGCGATTTAACCATCGACTCCGTATGGACGGATGGGGAAGCCGCTCAATTTCAGTTAGGGGCCGCTCAACCCTATATTGGGAGCGACTTATCGATAAGTATAAAGCCAACAACTAAAAAAGTAAAAATTAAATATAACACCTCTCCCTCTGCAGCTGCATTGCAATGGTTAAGCCCTGAGCAAACTGCGGGAGGCGATTATCCCTTTTTATTTACGCAAAGTCAGGCAGTGCTTGCCCGTACTTGGATTCCTTTGCAAGATAGTCCAGGGATACGATTTACTTACTCCGCAACTATTCATTGTCCAACAAATTTAATGGCGGTGATGAGCGCAGAGAACGATACCACTTTGCATAACAATGGTACCTATTCCTTTAAAATGCCGCAGGCGGTGCCTTCTTATTTGATGGCATTAGCAGTGGGTAATTTAAAATTCCATTCTTATGATCAGCGTAGTGGTGTTTATGCAGAGCCAGTAACTATTGATAAAGCGGCGTATGAATTTGAAGACATGCCGAAAATGATCGCAGCGGCAGAAGAGCTATATGGGCCTTATGCTTGGGGGCGTTATGATGTATTGGTGCTGCCGCCTAGTTTCCCTTTTGGAGGTATGGAAAATCCGAGATTAACATTTGCTACCCCAACTATTTTAGCGGGAGACCGTTCGTTGGTAGCGCTGGTTGCACATGAATTAGCTCATAGCTGGAGTGGTAATCTCGTAACCAATGCTACTTGGGACGACTTCTGGTTGAATGAAGGGTTTACCGTTTATTTCGAGACGCGCATCATGGAAAAGCTTTATGGAAAAGATTATGCAGATATGCTAACGGTATTGAGCAAGGGCGAATTAGAAAACACCATTAAAGAACTTGGGCCAACCAATAAAGATTCTCACTTATATCTTGATTTGAAAGGAAGAGACCCAGATGATGGAATGAGCGATATTGCCTATGAAAAAGGCCGATTCTTTTTAACAACTATTGAAGAAGCTGTTGGAAGAAAACGTTGGGATGATTTTCTAAAAAAATATTTTGCGGAGCATGCCTTTCAAAGTATAACAACAGATACCTTTTTAGAATATCTGAATAAGGAGTTAATTAAAGATGATAAGGCATTAGCAGAAAAGATTAACATCAATGCCTGGGTTTATGGTCCTGGACTACCTTCTAACTGTCCCGTAGTAACGTCAACTGCACTAAGGGTAGCGGAAGAAGACGCAAAGGCTTTTATTGATGGTACAAAAAAGCCAGAAGAGATGGACAGTAAAAATTGGAATACTCATCAGTGGCTTAGTTTTCTTCGCTCGATGCCCAATGAAATTACAGTAGAACAAATGACAGCACTTGACAAAACATTTCATTTTACTGAATCGAACAATAGCGAAATTAAATGTGATTGGCTATTGTTGGTAATCCACTCGAAATACAAAGCAGGCTATAAGGCACTAGAGAACTTTTTATGTCACGTTGGAAGAAGAAAATTTGTTAAACCGCTCTATGAAGCATTAATTCTGACGAATGATGGAAAAGAAATGGCGCTGAAAATTTATAGCAAAGCCAGAGCAGGGTACCATCCTGTTACCACTCAAACAATTGACGAACTATTAAACTATAAAAAACCATAAAATGAAAAAGATTGTTACACTTGGGCTTGCACTAACAGCAAGCGCACTGAGTTTCGCACAAACGATTGTTCCTGATACTACCTTTGGGATTAACGGAAAAAAGACATTTACCTTTTTTAATAATATCGATCGAAGCTTTGGCAGCGTAGCTCAAGCGGATAATAAGATGGTGATAGTAGGATTAAGTAAAAACACCGCTACATCCTATTTCGAATTATGCTTTGCTCGTTTTTTCCCATCAGGGATAATAGATAGCAGCTTCGGCACAAACGGTATTACGAAGGTTGCAATGGGGAACCAACAATCTATTGGCGGAATGACTCCAAAATTAAAAATAGCTCCGGATGGAAAATTTGTAGCGGTGAATTCAGGGAATGGTGGAGGATCGCAAGATATTTTCATGTGCCGACTAGATTCATCAGGAATGATAGATCCAACTTTTAATAATACAGGTTCTTTGTTTGTGGATATGACCGGAACGAATAGTTATCCCGACATTGTGAATGCGTTTGATTTTGATGCAGCAGGTAATATTTATGCAGTAGGTGCAACTCGTAATGGAGGATCACCACTGAATAATGATTTTGCAGTGGTAAAAGTCATGCCTAACGGCCAGCTAGATCCGTCGTTTGATACAGATGGTAAAAAGCTGTTTGACCCAACAGGAACGGCGGAGTTTGGAAGAGGGTTGCGTGTTCAGCCTGATGGAAAAATTGTAATTGGTGGCACTGCCGGAAGTAAAATGTTTGTATTTAGAATTGATAGCACAGGAAACTATGATACCTCCTTTAATTTAACAGGTAAAGTTACATTATCGGCTGTGGGCTCAAGCTCTGATATGTACGACTTGTTGCTTGACGACTCGAATAAAATTGTAGTAGGAGGAGTTACTTCAAGTTATGCTTCTATTGTGCGTTTGAACCCCAACGGAGCTTACGATTCTACTTTTGCAGGAAATGGAAGATATCAGGTATTAATCAATGGAGCTGCAACTACACTAAGTGCATTACAAAAAGACACCGCCAACTCTATCACGTTTACTGGATCAGTAACAATAACCGGACAAGGATTGAATTTTTATATTGCTCGCGTAAACGCTGGAGGTGTTATTGATGCATCATTTACTAACGGTGGTTCGTATGCTCTTTCTATTGGTGCTGGTAGTGTGGATGATGAATGCGAGGGAATTTCTTTGCTTCCTGATGGACGATACTTTTTAAATGGGACGGTAGTTTATTCATCGGCAGTAAATGAAGACATTGGCATGTGCTTATTAAAAAGAGTTCCTCCTACTCCAACAGGAATAAACACAGTTTCCCAAGTAGAATCCGATTGGAGCATACTGGGAAATTTTGTGGAGGAAAAATTAATCGTCAACTGTAAAAAAGAAATCACTTTTGCGCTTTTAACGATAGATGGTAAAATGGTTTTAACCAATCAAACAAACATTGGAAGCAATACCATTAGTTTAAATAATCTGCCTTCTGGAATGTATATAATTACCGATGTTAGCACAGGTAAGAGTAAACAAATAGTTAAGCAATAAGAAATATAAATTGGAGAGTAGCCCTGAGATTTTTCTCGGGGCTTTTTTTGAATGGAATTATTAATAAAAGGTTGTTCATACCTAAACGTTTGTAAACGAATCATGGGCTTTAGGTAAAATAGATTTGCTAAAAACGCTTGATGAAATACCTCTTATTATTTTTATTTGTTCCGCTTAGTACTATTGCACAAAACAATAAAGACACTTCTATTTTTTTATACAAAGGAAACATATCAGCAACCTATTCAACACAGAAAAACTGGTGTGAGCAAGAAACTTCTTTTATTACCTTGCAAACAGGAGGGTGTTTCGATTATCGGAAGACAACAAGAAATAAATCGTGTGTTCACCACCTGAATACGGAGGTTTCCTATTTATATTTTCCGGACTCTATATGGAAAACGAATACAGATTTTTTGAAAGTAAATTTCCAATGGAATAAGCATCTAGAAAATCATTGGCAAAAAAATAACGCGCTTTATATTTCTACGCGTTATCTGAATAAATATTTGATAAAAAACAATTCTTCATTGTGGCAAGAAGGCTTTTTAAATCCAATGGAAATCACCTATTCCTATGGCTATTCAAAGCCTATTTTAAAATTCTCCTACGTATCACTTTCCTTTTGTGCGCTGCGATTGACTGTCAACCCTCCCTGCAAATCAAATAGTATTCGAGAAGTTGCAATGCGATTTGAAAACAATTGCACGCTCATTGGGCAATATGGCTTTCAAGCGCAATGTCTTATTCATGAAAATGTATTTAAAGAAATTGTCACATGGACAAACGAAAGTCGATTTTATATAAATCAATTAAATGAACAAGGGATTTTATTTGATTTACACAATTGCCTAGCCATTAAAATTTACAAGCACTTCGAATTAAAAATCGACACTAAATGGCAATACGATTACGTAGTTTGCAATAAAATGCGATTTAAACAAGAGGCATTATTTGGATTCTTTTACGATAATAGCCATTTGAAAAGGGGCCGTAATTAAGTAAAAAAAGATGATGATTTTCTATCTTGCTGTCGTATATTTGTCGACTGTAAAAAAGGATTATATGTTAATGAACGAACGAATTGCCAATTTTCCGCAGCAGATGCGCGAGGCAATTACCATAGGCGAAAATGCAAAGTTAAGCGCAGCAACAAATAAAATTCAACAAGTATTAATTACAGGGCTGGGTGGATCTGGCATTGGCGGTTCCGTATTTTCACAAATAGTGGATAAGGAAATCAAAGTTCCAGTTGTTGTGAACAAAGATTATTTCATACCTGCTTTTGTGAACGAAAACACATTGGTTATAATATCTTCTTATTCTGGAAATACAGAAGAAACGGTGCAGGCTATGGAAGCAGCCTTGAAACAAAACGCAAAAATTTGTTGTGTTACTTCTGGTGGAAAAATTCAAGAAATAGCAGAAGCAAATCATTGCGATTTGATATTGATTCCTGGGGGAAACCCTCCTCGTTCATGTTTCGGATATTCGTTTACTCAGTTGTTTTATATTCTTGAATATCATCAACTCATTTCAAAAGCACATCAAGCGGATTTGCAAAATGCTGTTGATTTATTAGAGAAAGAGCAAATGCCAATACGAACGAAGGCTCGTGCAGTTGCTGAGTCGTTGGTAGGGAAGATGCCAGTTATTTATTGTGAAGCAAGATATGAAGGAGTTGCCGTTCGTTTACGTCAGCAGATTAATGAAAACAGCAAGATGCTTTGTTGGCATCATGTATTGCCCGAGATGAATCATAATGAATTAGTAGGCTGGACAGAAGCGCATCCTGAAGTAGTGGTGTTAATGTTTAGAAGTGAAGATGATTATTCGCGTACGCAAAAGAGAATGGAAATCAGTAAGGAGGTTTTCTTAAAATACACTCCTAACTATATCGAGTTACCGTCGAAAGGCACGACCCAATTACAACGCAGTATTTATTTATTGCACTTAGGTGATTGGATCAGCTGGTACGTATCAGAAATTAAAAATATTGATGCTACGGAAGTAAAGGTGATTGATTATTTGAAAGGATCTTTAGCGAATCTTTAATCGATGTTGATTCATCCTGATGACCTCAACAGCTATGATCGTTTTTATCGAGCTAATTTGATTAATTCGTTAAGTGGATTTAAATCGGCCAGTTTAATCGGAACTAAAAACGAAGCAGAAATTTCTAACCTTGCTATCTTTTCTAATATCGTTCACTTAGGTGCTGATCCTGCTTTGATAGGATTTGTCAATCGCCCGCGTGAAGCTGCGCCACATACGTTAAAAAACATTGAGGCGACGGGTTATTATACTATCAACCATATTTCAAATGAAATGATTGATAACGCACATCAAACCAGTGCAAAATATCCCGAAGGAAAGAGTGAGTTTGAGGCATGTGGATTTACAGAAGAATACAGTAATAATTTTTATGCTC
>JBJTMY010000019.1:0-11377 GCA_046073825.1 Bacteroidota bacterium | reverse complement strand
ATGCATTGGCAATGTCATCATCAGACGGAGAGAAATAATAAGGCTCAATGGATGGATATTTATTCACTACTTCTTTTACCCATTTTCGTTCATCAACAGCTCCTTCGCCCTCGTAAAATACATTAAATGCTTTTAATGTTTTATCAGGATAAAGTGTCCCAACAACTGATGCGATGGTTGAACTATCTAATCCACCACTTAAACAACATCCGACTTCCACATCGCTACGCATGTGTAGCTGAATACTGTTGAATAACAATTCACGCATCTGTTCAACATTATCCTCATAGCTTGAATGATTCGATTGAACAGTATTGATATCCCACCAAGTTGTAACTTTAATCTTTCCTTGATCATAGACTAAATTACATCCTGCTGGTAACGACTGAATGCAATTATAATAGGTAGATGCTGGTAAATGATTCCAACCTAATTGAAGTCCCATAGCAACATGGTCTTCATTCAACTCATTTTTAAAAACAATTGTTTGCTTTAATGCTTTTATCTCAGAGGCGAAATAAAATTTATTTCCCACATGGATGTAATAAAACGGCTTAATACCGAATCGATCGCGAGAACAAAATAATTTCTTGTTGCTATTATTCCAAAGCGCAAATGCCCACATTCCAACAAAATAATCTACACAACGCTCACCCCACTCTTGATAAGCAGCAAGAATTACTTCTGTGTCGGTGCCTGTTTTAAACTCGTATCCTTTTTTCTTTAACTCCTCTCGAACTTCGAGGTAATTATAAATCTCTCCGTTAAAAATGATGGAGTAATCATTAAAATGCATAGGTTGCTTTCCATCTTCTGATAAGTCTAAAATAGAAAGACGATTATGGCCAAGTGCTAATTCATCATGATACCAAACACCGCGTGCATCTGGTCCGCGGTGGGCAATGGCTATCAACATTTTTTCTAAAGTTTCGTTCCGTTGTGAACCATTTAATGTATCATCAATAAATCCTGCTATGCCACACATACGTTACAAATTATGAATAATTTTTGAAAGTTGATTCGTTAATGATGCTCGTGTAAACTTTATCACTTCATCATTTTTAATCATTGAACGGTTGTCATTTTGAATTTCTTGCTTCAACCACTGTTGGATCTTTAGTCGATCTGACCTTTCGAACATTTCTCCTGATTGACAGTTTTTCAATATCGTAGCTGCATCACCGTTAGCAGGCCCAATCCCAATTATTCTTTTTTTAGCCCCTAGATATTCAAACAACTTTCCAGTTAAAATACCTTCTGCTCCGTTTGCATCAGGAATTACTAGTAATAATAAATCGGTTTGCCGCATAAATGCTATTGCTTGTTGGTGAGATACATGTCCAATAAATTCAGCAGTAATATTTAATTCTTTCAATTTCGACTTTATGGATAATGGCGCACTGCCAACAAATCGAAATACAATATTTTGCAACGACTCTGACTGTATTAAACGACTCAGTGCTTCAAAAAACACATCAGCCTTGTAGGAATCAGCCATAGTACCTACATAGGTAATATAGTACGAACTATTTTTATTCGTATCATTTCCTTGAAAGTCATGTTCGTCATATCCATTCGGAACAACATGAATTTTATCGACATTCACCTTTAGTGATTTTTCTGCGAAGGCATATTTGATAAAATTGCTAACCACAACAACTGCATCGGCTTTTTCAAGCACGTTTTTCTCTAATTTAAAATCTTTGCTTTTCGCCCATTTTGTATGTAATAACTCTTTGTAATAATAAATATCTGTCCAAGGATCTCTTAAGTCAGCAATCCATTTTAAATGAGGAAAATCTTTTTTTAATTTTAATCCGATTAACTGCGAACTATGCGGCGGAGAGGAAATCAAAATGCAATCAATCTGATGTTCACGAATAATTTCAGAAGCTCTTTTGGTTGCATACTTCACCCATCCAATACGAGCATCCGGAATAAAGAAGTTGCCTCTAATCCATTTTAATATATTTTGAATCCAAGAAGATTTTTTTTCATTCGTAAATCCTCCGTAAGGCACTTTATCTTTGCCTGCCACCGCTGATAAAATATTAAGCGCTTCAAAAGATTTAGTACGAAAAATAGTTAATTCATCTGACACTAGTTTATTCAACGACTCGTCTCTAACTGGATAACTTGCATAGGCATCATCAACTGTAAGCACATAAGGAGTACAATTAAATTCCTTTAAATACTTTGCAAAATGCAAAGTGCGCTGAACACCGGCCCCTCCACTGGGAGGCCAATAGTACGTTATGATGAGTACCTTTTTCAAAGCTACTATTTAGCGTCTGATAAATTTTTCTTCAACTCAAAAATTACTGCAGCACCAATTAGTACCAATAACATCATTGAACCTGCCAATGCCATTTTTTCTCCTTGCTCGTATACCTTAGGCTCAAACTTAAATTCTATTTTATGTTTACCAGCAGGAATTTTCAAACCTCGTAAAACATAATTCAAACGTATATGATTGGTTAACTTTCCATCTATATATGCATTCCAGCCGGCAGGATAATAAATCTCTGAAAACACCGCTAAATGGTCAACTGATGCGTTCGAATTATAGGTTAATTGCATTGGAGAATATCCATTCTCAGCAAGTGAAATAGTCGCATTAGAATCTACAACATTTTGCGTTAACCCACTAACGCTTGCGGCATAACGCTGATCGATAACAGCCGTGGTTCTGAAATCTAATGAGTCCATTTCTTTCATCTCTGCATCTGCATTAGGTACAATCTTCCAATTTTGTACAAACCATGCATTTCCTAATGCTTCTTGATTTTGCTGAAGCATTGGTTCTCCAGTTTGCTGATTGGCAAATATGATGTACTTTGCATTTAGCATATTTAATACACGTTGATTACCTTTTGATATCTGACGCTCAATCAATTCTTGATATCGCTTCAGCTTAGCACCATGATAACCTCCAATTGATTTATGATAGTACGATGTACTTGCATCATTAAACGGACTAACCGATAAATTATAAACGCGGTAGTACGATTTATCTTGAAGTATTTGCTCGTCAATTGCTGATTTAGGAAACGGATTTGTTACTGCAGATTGAGTTGTAAATTTATCGTCATTCAAATAACGCTTATCATTCGACCAAAGATCAACCACGATTAATCCTGCTAAAACCATAAACACCAATTCCTTTTTCATTTTACCATTCAACATCCTCCACAATAAAAAGAAAGCGGCACTGATAAAGAATAAAGATTTAAATGCATCAATTCTCAATAATGATTCACGATCTTTTCGTAATGCATCCAATAACCAAGGATATTGACCAAGTTGTTCATCAGAAGGTCCATTAAAACTACCAAACAAACTTGGCAGCACAAACATTAACAAACACAACCCACCAACAACATAGAACGTCCATGATAAAAATTTTAGTTTGTCTTTTGCATTACCACTTGTATCCGTCAATTTGTTTAATCCTAATATTCCGGCAAGTGGGATTATCAATGAAACTAAAACTAACGTCATGGAAACTGAGCGGAATTTATTATAGCCAGGAACATGATCAAAAAAGAAATCTGTCAGCGGTAAAAAGTGACTTCCCCAAGATAACATAATTGATAACAAAGCAACAATTATGATCCACCATCGCATATAACCACCCACCATAAACAAAGCCAACACAAACAAAAATACTGGTATCGCTCCGCTATAAACGGGTCCTGACGTCATTGGCTGATCACCCCAATATAACGGTGCTGACTTAACGAAATCTCTTGCCGAATTTTCATTAGCATTATTTTTAAGTGCTTCGTAGGTGGCTGATTTTTCATCTAACTTGTAGCCTGATGCACCTCCATTGAAATTAGAAACCAGTAAAGTAAAAGTTTCCATTTTTCCATAACTCCACCCTAACGCATAATCTTTATCTAATCCAGTACTCGATTTTTTCTCGGTTAATTCAGAAGGTCCGCGAGTAGAATATTTCCCATATTCGGCTGTCGCCATCAAATTCGTAATATTAGGCAATACCGCTATCGCAGCAACACCTCCGAGAATAGCTGAGGAAATGATAAAATTTTTTAATGTTTTATTTGCAATTGCATTCACAAACTCAAACCCTGCTAGCAAAACTATTGCGATAGCTAAGTAATACGTTATTTGCAAGTGGTTTGCATATATTTCTAAACTCAGTGCGAGGGCTGTCAAGGCTCCACCTGACAACCATTTACCTCGATAGGTCATCATCACCCCTGCAATGACCATCGGCATTAGAGCAATCGCCTCTACCTTGGTATTGTGACCCGCCACCAAACTGACGAAGTTGAAAGAACAGAAGGCATAAGCAATGGCTAACGCTATGGCTATACGAAAATCAGCCTTCAAGGTAATTGCTAATATGTAAAAACTTAATAATGCTAAAAACACAATATTAGCTGGTGATGGCAATCCGAGCCAAAAGAAATCATTGATGTATTTTACCCAATTAGACGGATACAAAACAGATATCTGATAAGACGGCATTCCACCAAACATTGAATTGGTCCATAAAGCTTCTTTCCCAGTTTGAGCTTTATAATCTAAAATTTCTTTACTCATACCAATCCACTGCGAAACGTCGTGTGTAGACAAAGAAGACCCTGAAAGAGTTGGAAGAAAATAGATTACTGTAAGTAAAAGGAAAACAACAATAGCAATAGCATGTGGTTTAACCTTATTAAAGTCGATTGATTTCATAATAAATGTAATTGCCTCCGAAAATAATCGGAAATTGCTAAACTAGGAAGCAAATACTCAAAAAATAATCACTAATTTCTGTTAATGATTTTCTTCAATCAATCTTTAATTTCTTCGTAATCGACGTATTCACCATCGTTATCATGATGAATGCGCGTTGATTGCTTCCTGCTCGACACATCCACCTTCACCTTCCCTTCTTGATTTCGGTTATGTGCATAAGGATGGCCTTGTTGCTTTTGCATTTCCTTGAACAATTTTTTCGATACAGCATTCATTACCAAAAAGAATAAATAGCGTCGAAATACACCAAAAACAATAAAAATTGCAAACAATACTAAAATAAAATCAGACATAACAAGCCTTTAAAATTTATCGCGACAAATAAAGATTTCTTTCTGAATACACCTTTTGAAAAAACTCATCTTGTAAATCATCAATGAAATAAATTGCCTCCCCGGTTGATTTCATTTCAGGCCCTAATTCTTTATTTACATCTCTAAATTTCTCGAATGAAAACACGGGAACTTTAATTGCATATCCTTCCTGCTTGGGATTAAATGAAATATCCTTCACTTTTTTAGCTCCCAACATTACCTTCGTAGCATAATTTACGTAAGGTTCGTCATAAGCTTTTGCAATAAAAGGAACTGTTCTCGATGCTCTTGGATTAGCTTCGATAACATAAACGATTTCATTTTTGATAGCAAATTGAATATTGATTAAACCTTTCACTTGCATAGCCTTTGCAATCGACTTTGTATGTTCTTCAATCTGCTTAATTACATCCTCACTTAAATCGAAAGGAGGTAATACTGCATTACTATCGCCGCTATGAATTCCAGCCGGTTCAATGTGCTCCATAATACCGATAATATAAACATCTTCCCCATCACAAATAGCATCTGCCTCGGCTTCAATCGCTCTTTCAAGGAAATGATCTACTAGAACTTTATTATCTGGAATATCTTTTAAAATATTCACCACATGGGTTTCCAATTCTTGCTCATTAATAACAATCTTCATGCTCTGACCTCCTAATACATAACTTGGACGTACAAGTAAAGGAAAACCTAGTTCTCTTGAAATTCCAACTGCTTGATCTGCATCTTCAATAACACCAAATTTGGGATAAGGGATATTTAAATCACGTAATAAAGTGGAGAATCGTCCTCTGTCTTCCGCTAAATCGAGTGATTCATAACTTGTTCCGATAATTTTAATTCCGTATTTGTTTAATTTCTCTGCGAGCTTTAAAGCCGTTTGGCCACCTAACTGCACAATCACTCCTTCTGGCTTTTCATGCTGAATGATATCATAGATATGCTCCCAGAAAACCGGCTCAAAATATAATTTGTCAGCAATATCAAAATCAGTCGAAACGGTTTCCGGATTACAATTAATCATGATTGTTTCATAACCACATTCCTTAGCCGCCAACACTCCATGCACACAGCTATAATCAAATTCAATTCCTTGTCCGATGCGATTAGGCCCAGACCCTAGAATAATAACTTTCTTTTTTTCGGTGGTATTAGACTCGTTTTCAGATTCAAATGTAGAATAGTAATAAGGTGTGCTCGCTGCAAATTCAGCAGCGCAAGTATCAACCAATTTATAAACTCGATTTATGTTTAAGTCTTTACGCTTAGTATAAACTTGACTTTCCAAACAACGTAGTAAATGGGCAATTTGTCGATCGGCATATCCTTTCTGCTTTGCCTCTAACATTAATTCAAATGGAATTGTATCCAATGAATACCTTTGAACTTCTTTTTCAAGCTCTACAAGTTCTTCAATTTGATTTAAAAACCAAGCGTCAATTTTTGTTAATTTTTGAATTGTCTTGAACGGAATTCCTAATTTAAATGCATCATAAATATGAAACAAACGATTCCAACCTGGATTCTTTAAACTATCTAGTATCTGTTCTTGATTTTTTAGTTCTTTACCATCAGCACCTAATCCATTGCGTTTTATCTCTAAAGACTGACAAGCTTTTTGAAGGGCCTCTTGAAATGAACGTCCGATTCCCATTGCTTCACCAACCGATTTCATTTGAAGTCCTAAATGACGATCAGCACCTTTGAACTTATCAAAATTCCAACGTGGTACTTTTACAATCACATAATCGATAGTAGGTTCAAAAAATGCAGAAGTACTTTTTGTAATTTGATTTTTTAATTCATCAAGATTATATCCGATAGCGAGTTTAGCAGCAATTTTTGCAATTGGATAGCCTGTTGCTTTTGATGCTAGTGCTGATGAACGAGAAACACGAGGATTAATTTCTATGACAATGATTTCATCTTCGTTGTCTGGATTTACTGAGAACTGAATATTACAACCACCAGCAAACTGTCCGATGCCATTCATACATTTGATAGCAAGGTCACGCATTTTTTGGTAAGTACGATCACTCAATGTCATTGCGGGAGCTACGGTAATTGAATCGCCCGTATGAATGCCCATAGGATCGAAATTCTCAATCGAGCAAATAATAATTACATTACCATTATTATCACGCAAAAGTTCTAACTCATACTCTTTCCAGCCCATGATACTCTGTTCAACTAATACCTCATGAACAGGAGATGCATGTAAGCCAAAGTTCAATGCATTATCAAATTCCTCTTGTGTATGTACAAATCCCCCCCCGGTTCCTCCTAATGTAAATGAAGGTCGAATCACCAATGGGAATCCTATTTCTTGCGCTATTTCTTTACCTTCTAAAAACGAGGTTGCTGTTCTGCCCTTACAAACACCTGCGCCTAACTCCAACATTTTTAAACGGAACAACTCGCGATCTTCGGTTGTATGAATTGCATCTATGTCAACTCCGATAATTTTCACATTATGTTTTTCCCAAAGACCAGCCTTCTGACAATCGATGGCAAGATTTAGAGCGGTTTGACCACCCATTGTAGGTAACACAGCATCTATTTTATGCTTAGTTAAAATTTCGGCTATTGACTTACGGTTAAGTGGTTTTAAATAAATATGGTCGGCAGTCACTTTATCCGTCATAATAGTAGCAGGATTGGAGTTGATCAAAACCACTTCAATTCCCTCTTCTTTCAACGAACGGGCTGCTTGACTCCCAGAGTAATCAAATTCACAAGCTTGTCCAATGATAATTGGACCACTACCAATAATTAAGACCGATTTAATAGAATAGTCGCGGGGCATTTTGGAAAGAATTTAGATGAACGGATATAAAAATAGCTACCGATGCTTCTTCAAATAATTTGAAATTGACCGATAGCTGCATAATTTAATTGTTGAGCGAAAGTAAGCAAAAGTAAAAATCGAATGGTAGATGTTGAAAAATAAAACGGGCACCTTTTACAAGGTGCCCGTTTGAAATCAGTTGAGATAACCGATTATTATTTTCTCCATGAACGTTCGTCAGAAACCGTCAATTTATGACGTCCTTTTTTACGACGAGCTGCTAATACTCTACGACCATTTGCCGTACTCATACGCTTTTTAAATCCATGTTTATTTCTACGCTTACGTAAAGAAGGTTGAAAGGTCCTTTTCATGACAATACTTTGTTATTCTTATTGGGATGGCAAAGATAATAAAATTATTAAAGGTTCAAAACAGATTCTCATTTTTTGTAAATATTTTTCTCTTCTTCTCAATTCGGCTCTAAACAATTAAAAATCAGCAATAATTGGTTAAATAGATTGCCGTGGAATGTACACAATCGACTTGGTTTCGAAGAATTCAATAGGAAAATACTTGAAAATAGATTGGACTTCGACTACTTTTTTATACGGCTGCAACTCTTCTTTTAAATCCCCCCCCTTTAATACTACCCAACCATTTGGCAAACTTCCTACTTGCCCCATTTTACAATTTGCTTTACTCCATTGTACCAATTCAGGCATAGGGGCTACCGCACGACTTACTACGTAATCAAAATCTTGTTTTAAATCTTCAACGCGCGCCCTAATCACCTTTACGTTTGTCAATTTTAACCTTTGCACAATATCTTCCACGACCTTTATTTTTTTTTCAATTGAATCGACCAATGTAAACTGCACATTCGGATAAAATATTGCCAAAGGAATGCCTGGGAAGCCTCCTCCTGTACCTATATCTAAAACACGAGCTCCATCATCAAAACGAATGTATTTTGCAATTGATAAAGAATGTAAAATATGTTTTATAGCAAGATGTTCTATATCCTTTCGAGAAACAAGATTCACCTTTTCGTTCCATTCTTTAAATAGAATTTCATGTTGAGAGAAAAGCTGCAACTGCGATTCGGTTAATTGAGGAAAGTATTTAACTAAACTATTTACACCATCATTCATACTACAAAAGTAAATGAAAAAACAAAGGGGACTTTCGTCCCCTTAAACCTATTATTAATTGACTCAATCGTGTGCGGTGTAATCTGTGCTTTTAATAATCTGATACAGAAACTCTCGTGCTCTAAACAATTGCGCCTTTACGGTTCCTAATGGCAAATCAAGTTCTTCCGCAATTTCTTCATACGATAACTCTTGATAATATCGCAATTCTACTAGCTTTTTATAACGAGGCTTCAATTTATCAACTACCTCTTTCATCATCATGACTTTTTGCTTTTTCACTAAAACATCGTCTGGTGTCGGTCCGTCTGACTTAATTTCAAATGACATTTCTTGACCATCTTCGTTTTCAAATCCACGATCAATACTCAAAAGCATCTTCCGCTTTTTGCGGATAAAATCGATACAGTTATTTGTTGCAATTTTAAACAACCAAGTACTGAATGCATAATCGGGGGTGTATTGCTTGATATTTCTGAATGCTTTTCCAAAAGCTTCAATGGTTAAATCTTCCGCATCATCGCGATTATTTACCATTTTTAAAAGCATATAATATATGGAATCCTTATATCTTGCCATTAATTCAGCATAGGCTTTTTGGTCGCCTTCATCGACGGCCTTTCGAACCAACTTAAAATCTTTTATTGCTTTATCCGAGAGGTGTTGAATTTCCTCCTCCGTAATTTGAAGCTGTGGTTTTGGCTTTTCCATAGTTAGGGTTTGGGTGATGCTGTTATTTCCATACTCGTATTTTAATGAAAGGGTTTGTTATGGCTAACAGCGGATAAATAATTGCAGCGATTAAGTCGAACACAGGGAGTAAGATGATTAGGTCTTTTTCTCCAAGCTTTTTAAATCCTGTCCAATATACAATAATTTGAGCGATTAGCCTAGTTGATAATAATGCAACGGCAATCTCCCAATGTGTTTTCAAAACAATAGAAACAATAAATATTGAAAAGAATAAGGTGTGCGTAAAAAAATATATTCCAATTAGGCTTTTATCTCCTGATTTATAATATTTCCCCGATGACATGTGCCTGCGTTTTTGGCGTAGCCAATCTTTAAAAGTTTCTTTAGGTTTTGATATTGTAAAAGCTTGCTCTGATAGGCATACGCCCACATTTCTAGTTGTCGCTGTTTCATTGACAAATAAATCATCGTCTCCTGATAATAAGTGATTATGGGAAGCAAATCCTTTATTTCTAAAAAACAACGATTTTAAGTATCCTAAATTTCGTCCCACTCCCATATATGCCTTCCCTTTCATGGCTCTACTTAAAAAAAGTAATCCGTTTTGAGCAGTATCAAATCGTATCCACTTATTTAAAAATCCACTATTTTTTTGATAAGCACCATAGCCAATTACAATTTCCTTATCTACTGAAAAAGTAGCCACCATTTGCTTTAACCATTGATTAGAGGATGGGTAACAATCTGCGTCAGTAAAAATCAAACGATCGAAAGCAGCTCCTTTAATTCCCAATGTCAATGCGAATTTTTTTCCATGCTGGTATTTCTCCTGCTCATTGATAGTTATTACCTTTAAATTAAAATGAGCATCTTCCATTTCTTCTAAATATTTGGAAGACTCATCCCAACTGCAATCATTCACCACTACAACCTGGAATTGTGGGTAATCCTGACTTAAAATTCCAGGTAAAAACTGACGTAAGTTTTTCAGCTCATTACGAGCACATATAATTACAGATACAGGCTCCAATTTGTCTGAAATCAGAGTAGTTCTTTTTCTAAACCCAACTCCAGAAAACTGAAATAGAATATAATACAGCTGAATAACTGTAACAACTGCTAAAGAAACTAATAAACAATTCGCAACTACGCTATTCCCAAATACCAACATTGATTTGCATTTACTTAATTATACAAATCTATCAGTTGAAGTAATCTTAAAAACCAGCCGACATTGAAAATATTAACAAATCAGTTTTAAAAAGAATTTGCGCATTAAACCGCCATTTGTCGGGCGACTTAGGATATTGTTCTACCTGGATATTGCTTTAAAGCCGCAGACAAACATTCCATGGCCTTTTGCAATGAATTCTTATTTAGCACATAAGCGATTCGTACTTGATGCTTTCCGAGTGCAGGGTCAGAATAAAACCCACTGGCAGGAGCTAACATCACCGTTGAACCATCGTGAGAAAAATCTTCTAATAACCATTGGCAAAACTTATCGGCATCATCAACCGGCAACTGCGCCATACAATAAAAAGCACCACTTGGCTTAGGACACAGCACACCTTCCATCGAATTTAAGGCAGCTACTACTAAATCGCGGCGTTCAACATACTCAGCAACAACTTCATCAAAATAACTTT
>JBJTMY010000018.1:0-7091 GCA_046073825.1 Bacteroidota bacterium | reverse complement strand
CTCTCTTTTCCTTTTGTTCATCAAGAATTGCCTTTAATTGGTGGTAAATCGTATTCCGAAGCAATCAAATGGGGATATCATCGCCTTCCCGGTTTCTCTGAAGTGAAACATAACGATATTGTAGTTTTTAACTATCCAATGGAAGACGAAAGGCCTATCGACAAGCAAACGCATTATATCAAACGTTGTGTTGGCTTACCTGGAGATACTTTACAAGTAGTTAATCGTGTCGTATACTTAAATCATGTGAAAAATATGATTCCCAAAGGAAGTCAGCACACCTATCTCATTAAAACCACTGGATATGGATTAGTAGATGACACTTGGAAAAAACTAGAAATTAACGAATATCAACCCATTGGAAATGGAGAATATCAAGCCTTACTTACAGAAAATGCGGTAATTGAATTAAAGAAAATTTCATCAGTAAGCAGTGTTGAGCCAATTATCCAACCCAAAGGTTTTTTTGAAGGACACATCTACCCTTTCAACTCGTTTTACCCTTGGAACACGGATAATTTCGGACCTATTTATATTCCCAAAGCTGGTGCATCCATTCAATTGGATACAAATAACATTACTATTTACCAACGTGTAATTGTTGCTTATGAACACAACACCGTTGAAGAAAAAGATGGTAAAATTTATATCAATGGAAAAGTAGCGACCTCCTACACTTTTAAGATGAATTATTATTTTATGATGGGAGACAACCGTCATAATTCCGCGGATTCAAGATTTTGGGGCTTCGTACCAGAAGACCATATAGTAGGTAAAGCGGTGTTCATTTGGATGAGCATAAATAGTGAAGGAAACTTTTTAAATAAAATTCGTTGGAATCGATTGTTTAAAGTCATTCACTGGAATAACGATTAACTATTTTGTCAGCCTTATTTAGTACGTCTTATTTGCCGTCTGTCGAATATCTGAAATTGATAAGCGAACAAGATGAAGTCATTATCGACCTTCATGATAAATGGAAAAAAAAGACTGCCAGAAATCGTTGTTTTATCTTGTCGCCAAATGGGGTTCAATGTTTAAGTATTCCAGTTAATTCAAAGCATTCCTCCAATACTACTTCGGAAGTTAAAATTGATTATGCCCAACCTTGGATACGGATTCATAAAGGAGCTTTGGAAGCAGCCTATAATACTGCACCTTTCTTCGAATTTATCAAAGACGATATTTGGGCAATATTCGATAATCAGCCGGAGACACTGCTTGATTTAAATAATCAATTTCTTCGATTGCTCCTTAAAAAACTTAAACTTTCCGTAACCCTCTCCATCGAAATCCCTACCCAATCCAACCTTCACGATTTCAGGAAACTATCTGACAATCATGGGTATTCTCCAAGCATTTTAAACCTAGAAACTTTCAAACCTTACAACCAGGTTTTCTCTTACAAACATCCGTTTTCACCCAATCTTAGCGCGCTAGATTTCCTCGCTAATAATGGGTCTTCATTTAAAGGTTGGTGATACACCATTTTTTGTTAGTTTTGCCATTCAACTTATCTCTAATAAAAGATTCAATATGTCGTTGCAAAAAATCACCGAATTATTAGGTCAGGATGCTGACTCCCTATTAAATCACAGCTGTAAGACAATAAGCAAAGATCAGATTCATTTACCAGGAAATGACTTTACAGATAGAATATTTATTCCAAGTAATAGAAGTAATCAAGTAATAAAGAGTATCCACTCGCTTTATAATCATGGTCGATTAGCTGGCACTGGTTATTTAAGTATTTTGCCAGTTGATCAGGGAATTGAACATTCTGGCGGTGCATCATTCGCTCCTAATCCAATGTTTTTTGATCCTGAAAACATCGTTAAGTTAGCCATAGAGGGAGGTTGCAATGCCGTAGCATCAACTTATGGTGTATTAGCCTCTGTTTCCAGAAAATATGCACATAAAATCCCTTTCATTGTAAAAATTAATCATAACGAATTTTTGACTTACCCGAATAAATTCGATCAAATCATGTTCGGATCTGTTGAAGAAGCATGGAATATGGGTGCAACAGCAGTTGGAGCTACAATCTATTTTGGATCAGAAGAATCGTCTCGACAGATTGTTGAAGTTGCGCAGGCGTTTGAGCGTGCACACGAATTAGGTATGGCCACGATTCTTTGGTGCTATACGCGTAATAACGCATTCAAGAAAGACGGAATTGACTACCATACATCAGCAGATTTAACGGGACAAGCAAATCATTTAGGAGTAACAATTCAAGCAGATATTATCAAACAAAAGCTTCCAACTAATAATGGAGGATATACCGCTGTTAATTTTGGAAAGACCCATAAGAAAGTGTATGATGAGTTAACCACAAATCATCCGATTGACTTAGCACGTTATCAAGTAGCTAATTGCTATATGGGACGCATGGGTTTGATTAACTCCGGAGGAGAAAGTAAAGGCGCTTCAGATATGGCGGAAGCAGTAACAACCGCTGTAATTAACAAACGTGCAGGTGGTCAAGGATTGATTTCTGGAAGAAAAGCTTTTCAAAAACCTTTCCACGAAGGAATTCAAATGTTGAACGCCATTCAGGATGTTTACCTGACAAACGAAATAACAATAGCTTAATCAGAACAATCTAATACTCTCGTAAAATGAGTTGGTTTAATCGAATTAAGGAAGGGATTACCACTTCTACCAGTGAAAAGAAAGAAACGCCAGAAGGTTTATGGTATAAATGTCCTGCCTGCAAGAATATTCAACCTTCGCAGGAGCATCAGGATAATAAGTGGGTATGTATCAAATGCGCTTATCATGAGCGAATTGGATCTGAAGAGTATTTTTCATTGTTATTCGACAACAACGAATTTGTGGAGTTCAATGCCAATATGACCTCTGCCGATCCACTGAATTTTTCTGACACAAAAAAATATGCAGATCGTTTAGTTGACAGTCAAAAGAAAACAGGATTAAAAGATGCGGTTCGTACTGCTTCTGGAAAATGTGGTGGATATCCATTAACTATTGCGTGTATGGATTTTAAATTTATTGGTGGTTCAATGGGATCTGTAATGGGTGAAAAAATTGCTCGTGCTATTGATTATTCCATTGAACACAAAACTCCCTTCTTAATGATTTCGAAGTCTGGTGGAGCCCGTATGATGGAAGCTGCATTATCATTAATGCAAATGGCAAAAACATCAGCAAAGCTTACTCGTCTTTCTGACGCTAAACTCCCATATATTTCATTTTTGACCGACCCTACAACGGGTGGAGTTACTGCATCCTTTGCCATGTTGGGAGACTTAAACATTGCAGAGCCGGGCGCTTTAATTGGTTTCGCTGGTCCGAGAGTCGTTAAAGAAACAATCGGAAAAGATTTACCTAAAGGTTTCCAAACTTCTGAATTCGTACTAGAACATGGTTTCCTCGATATGATTGTTCCAAGAACGGAATTGAAAGACCGCATGTCGCATATCTTGGGATACTTCGCACACTAGACAACAATTAAATTTCGTTGCTCATTAAATAAATCAGATGAGCCGATTCGTCTTGCTTTCATTGCTTTTAATCCTAATGCTTAGCTCCTGCCAGCCGACCTGCAGAAATGTTAAGATGAAACGAAAATCGGGTATAAAAAACACTCGATTGGAAAAGGATATCATGTATCCAAAACATCATAGAAATCAACTTCATTAAACACTTACATCCGTTTGTTACCGATTAATCGCGGTACACGGTTCTACTTTCGCTTTTCTAAATCGAAAGCATGTCATTTCAATTATCCTCCCCCAATTACAAAATTAACAGTGCAGCCAAGCGATTCCTTCGATACCATCCAAAGTATAGCCATCAAATTGAAGAAAAACTTGTTTCTGCTCCTGAGATCAGTCTTTGGGAATACCTCGACTACCCGAGGTTATACAATGAACTAATTGGAAGTAAACTAAATCACGAAAACTTTCTACTTCTTAAACGGCAATTAAAACATAGCCACATTCGATTCAAGCACCAGTTCGAATATTCAGATGAATGCTATTATCGGCTGTTAAGTGATATTTTAAAAATAGTTCAAATAAAAAATATCAAAGCAAATTACATTATACACCAAATTGATTTTGAGGAATATATTAATAGTAATCTAAACTTATTATTTGATAACTTAACCCGTTTTTCAGTTGGAATGCTTGAGGCCCCATGGCGAACGTTATATCCTTATTTGAGTGAAAATTTATGCATTAACGGGGTTAGTAATAATGAAGAACGATGGACATTTTTAGAAACTGAATTCAAAATAAGGCATGGAAACCTAATTTTGAAGGATTTTAAATTTTCTGTTCAACAATATGATGGAAAAATGGCCATTATTTACGTTGAATACCGAATAAAAGCACATCAGAAATCTACACCAAGGCCATTACGTTTAAAAATTTTAGCCAAATATTCCATCCATGTATGGCAAATTGTAGAACTGGTCAGCCATGAAATCTTTAATATCTAAACACCTTTTGTCGAATTAAATTATTTAGTTAATCTTTATTTAAGACTATAATTCAATATATTATATAATTCATCAATTATTTCAACTAAATAAATTAATAGCACCGGACTGGCCGTTCCACCATTAAAAAAAAGCCAATACTTATTGACTAAAAAATAGATGCGTATTTATTGGTTAATTTGAAATTGGTTTATATCTTTGTCATCCTTAAAAGTAAATCACAGAAGAATCATGTTATTAACAGCAGAAGCTAAAAAAGAAATTTTCAAAAAATACGGTAAAAGCGAAACCAACACTGGTTCGGCAGAAGGCCAAATTGCATTATTTTCACAAAGAATCAATCACTTGACTGATCACTTAAAGAAAAGCAAGAAGGATTTCTCTACACAACGTGCTTTAATTCGATTGGTTGGTAAGCGTCGTAGTTTGTTAGACTATCTATACAAAACTGATATCAACCGCTACCGTGCAATTATCGCTGAATTAGGAATTCGTAAATAAGGCGATGACGCCACAATCATAAACGAAGAGAGGCAATTCAATTTGAATTTGCCTTTTTTCGTTTTTATTAACTTCAACACAATTCATATTATTAAAAATCAAAAGCTGTCAAACGCTGTAAAAAAAAGCTGCAAAAAATGTCACAAAACGCTGTCGTAAAATCCTTCAAATTAGCGGACGGAAGGGAAATCACCATTGAAACCGGTAAACTTGCTAAGCAAGCTGACGGTTCCATCGTATTAAGAATGGGAGATTGTATGTTATTGGCTACTGCCGTATCAAGTCCCGATGCAAAACCTGGTGTGGATTTCATGCCATTAACTGTAGCTTATCAAGAAAAATTCGCTTCTGCGGGTCGTTTCCCAGGCGGGTTTTTCCGCCGCGAAGGCCGATTAAACGATAACGAGATTTTAATTTCTCGTTTAATTGACCGTGCACTTCGCCCATTATTCCCAGATGATTACCATGCTGATACTCAAGTGATGGTTACATTAATCTCTGCGGATATGGAAGTATCACCTGATTGTTTAGCAGGATTAGCGGCATCAGCTGCTATCGCTGTTTCCGATATTCCTTTCAACGGACCCATTTCGGAAGTACGTGTAGCCCGTATCGACGGTCAACTTGTTATTAACCCTCCTATTTCTGCAATGGAAAAAGCCGATATCGACTTAATAGTTGCTGGTACTGCCAAAGACATCTTAATGGTAGAAGGAGAAATGAAAGAAGTCAGCGAAAAAGAAATGGCTGAAGCTATTGGATTCGCTCATGAAGCAATTAAAGGTCAATGCCAGGCTCAGATTGAATTAGCCGAAATGCTAGGTGTTACTAAACGCGATTATTCTCATGAAACACATGATGAAGAGCTTCGTGATAAAGTTTGGAAAGAAACTTACGATAAAGTATATGCCGTTGCACGCCGTTGCAATCCAGATAAGCATGCCCGTAAAGCGGCATTCAAAGAAGTATTAGTGGAATTCTGTGCTCAGTTCTCAGAAGAAGAGTTAGCTGCTAAACTTGGATTTATTAAAACATACTATCACGATGTAGAAAAAGAAGCGGTTCGTGATATGATTATTAAAGAAAAGATTCGTTTAGACGGTCGTGGATTAACAGACATTCGACCAATTTGGTCAGAAATTGACTATTTACCTTCTGCTCATGGATCTTCTGTGTTTACAAGAGGTGAAACGCAATCGTTAACAACGGTTACTTTAGGTTCTAAGCTTGATGAACAAATTATCGATCAGGCGATGTACCAAGGAAAGAACAAGTTTTTATTACATTATAATTTCCCAGGATTCAGTACTGGTGAGGTTAAACCAAACCGTGGACAAAGTCGCCGTGAAGTTGGACATGGAAATCTTGCTATGCGTTCATTAAAGCAAATGATGCCAGGAGACGATATTAATCCATACACTGTACGTGTTGTATCTGATATCCTTGAATCCAATGGATCATCGTCAATGGCTACCGTATGTGCAGGTTCGTTGGCATTATTTGATGCCGGCGTAAAGTTAAAAGCTGCTGTTTCAGGTATTGCTATGGGGTTAATAACAGATGGTAAAGGAAACTTCGCTGTATTAAGTGATATTCTTGGTGACGAAGACCATTTAGGAGATATGGACTTTAAAGTAACAGGTACAGAGAAAGGTATTTGTGCTTGTCAGATGGATTTAAAAGTAGATGGCTTACCGTATGAAATATTAATTCAAGCCCTAGAGCAAGCAAAAGCTGGTCGTTTACATATATTGAACGAAATGTCGAAGACTATAGCTCAGCCACGTGAAGATTACAAAGCTCATGCTCCTAGAATTGTGGTTTTAAGAATTGCGAAAGAATACATCGGTGCTGTCATTGGACCAGGTGGAAAAATCATTCAGGAAATTCAACGTGTTACAGGTGCAACGATTTCTATTGAAGAAGTTAATAATGAAGGCGTAGTTGAGATTGCATCACCAAACAAACAATCTATTGATGCTGCATTGAACTGGGTAAAAGGCATTGTAGCTGAACCAGAAGTGGGTGAAGTTTACGAAGGAAAGGTAAAAACAATAACAACTTTCGGTGCATTCGTTGAGTTTATGCCAGGTAAAGATGGCTTACTTCATATCTCTGAAAT
>JBJTMY010000017.1:0-3684 GCA_046073825.1 Bacteroidota bacterium | reverse complement strand
CCTTAAACGCGCGCAATGAACCCGATTTACGTGTGAGTCGTTCGTTTCAAGAAATGCTACAGGCTTACTCGCGCGATAAAAAAAGTGTAAACAAAGAAGCCATCACTTTTATCAAATCAAAAATAGATTCTGCACGTTGGTTTATCGACGCTATTCGTCAGCGACAAATTACACTCTACACCACCATGCAAGCTATCATGGAACATCAAAAGGACTATTTTTTAAGCGGTGATGAACGTCAGTTGAAGCCTATGATATTAAAAGATATTGCAGAAATGGTGCAGATGGATATTTCAACGGTTTCAAGGGTAGCTAACAGTAAATATGTTGAAACGCCGTACGGCACTTTTTTACTGAAATACTTTTTCTCAGAAGGTTTACAAACGGAATCAGGCGAAGAAGCATCGAGCCGTGAGATTAAAAAAATTCTCGAAGATGCTATTGGTGGAGAAGATAAACGCAAGCCATTGCCCGACGAGAAACTGGCGGAATTACTAAATAGCAAAGGCTATAATATCGCACGCCGCACGGTGGCTAAATACCGCGAACAGCTCAATATTCCGGTAGCACGACTTCGTAAGGAAGTATAACAGAAAAATTACGTTTATTCCTTTGGTGGCATTCTAAAAAATAGGGTAAAACACTTACCTTTGCAACCTACTTTGTGAAGGAAAAGAAATATGTCGCAACATTTATCAGAACAAGAGATTTTTCGTCGTAAGAGTCTCGAAGAATTATTAAGCATGGGTATTAATCCTTACCCAGCTGCATTGTATCCCGTGAATTGTTATTCAACGCAAATTCATGACGGCTTTGATACCAATCCGGATGCATTTAAAGAAGTGGTAGTAGCGGGCCGTATTATGTCGCGCCGTATTATGGGAAATGCTTCGTTTGCCGAATTGCAAGATGCGCAAGGAAGAATTCAGCTTTACTTTAAACGTGATGAAATTTGTCCCGGTGAAGACAAAACTTTATACAATACTGTTTTCAAAAAATTAATTGATACGGGCGATATCATTGGTGCGAAAGGATATGCTTTCCGTACGCAAATGGGAGAACTTTCTATTCACGTATCGGAGTTTACTATCCTTTCAAAATCGTTACATCCATTGCCTACGGTGAAGGAAAAAGATGGGGAAGTATTCGATGCATTCAGTGATCCAGAGCAACGTTATCGTCAACGTTATGTTGATTTAATTGTAAATCCTCATGTACGCGAAACATTTGTGAAGCGCTCGAAGCTTGTGAATAGTATGCGTTCGTTCTTGAATGAGAAAGGATATTTAGAAGTTGAAACGCCTATTCTACAACCATTGTATGGGGGTGCTGCTGCTCGTCCGTTTAAGACACATCATAACACGCTCGACATGACATTGTATTTACGTATTGCAAATGAGCTTCACTTGAAACGATTGATAGTTGGTGGTTATGATGGCGTATTTGAATTTGCAAAAGATTTCCGCAACGAAGGAATGTCGCGTTTTCATAATCCGGAGTTTACGCAAATGGAATTGTATGTTGCGTATAAAGATTATAACTGGATGATGGAAACGGTGGAAGCGATGGTAGAAAAAATTGCCTTAGACTTACACGGTAAAACAGAAGTACAAGTTGGTGAGCACATGATTAACTTCGCTCGTCCTTGGAAACGTTTCACGATGTATGAAGCGATTCAACATTTTACTGGCGTTGATATTTCTGAAATGAACGAAGCGGAGATGCGTGAAGCGGCAAAGAAGTTAGGAGTTGATGTTGATGAATCGTTAGGGAGAGGGAAAATTATTGATGAGCTATTCGGAGAATTTTGTGAGCCGAAATTAATACAGCCTACTTTCATTACAGATTACCCAGTAGAGATGAGTCCGCTGGCAAAGAAGCACCGCAGTAAAGAAGGATTAGTAGAGCGATTTGAAGCGATTTGTAATGGTAAAGAAATTTGCAATGCTTACTCTGAGTTAAATGATCCGATTGATCAGCGCAAACGTTTTGAAGAGCAATTAGAATTAGGTAAGCGTGGCGATGAAGAAGCAATGATGTTGGATGAAGATTTCCTACGTGCTATTGAATTCGGTATGCCTCCTACTTCAGGATTAGGAATTGGTATTGATCGTTTATCAATGATTATGACGAACTCTCCGTCTATTCAAGATGTATTGTTCTTCCCTCAGATGCGTCCTGAATTAGCAGGGGCTGGCATTGTGAAAGAAGAAGCAGTGTTAGATGGTGTTCCTTCCCCTTGGGACGAAGTGTTGATGAAGATGGGAATAACAACCAGTCAGCAATTAAAAACAATGAACCCTAATAAGTTGTTTAACGATTTAGGCGGGATGCGTAAGAAATTAAAAATTGAATCTTCTCTTCCTTCTTTAGATGATGTGAAGAGTTGGATGTCGTAATAAAGAAAGGCCGGGTAATTCCGGTCTTTTTGTTTAAACTAAATGGTATGAAGAAAAATATTTTATTACTGATTGCTTTTGCAACATTAACGCTTACTAACGGCTATGCACAGCTGAACGATGCGAAAGTAATTCCTAATCTGAAAAAGCATATTTCTACGCTTGCTTCGGATGAGTACGGCGGCCGTGAGCCAGGAACGAAAGGAGAAGTGTTGGCATATACCTACATCAGCAAACAGTTTAAAGAAATTGGTTTGAAAGAAAAAGGAACGAATGGTTACTTACAGGAATTCAAATTTGTGAAGTCGGTAAGTATGGATGCATCTTGTTCGCTAACGATAAATAATCAATCGGCGAAAGCAAATGATGATTTCTTTTTACTTCCTTATTCGAACGATACTTCACTTAGCGGAATAACGAAATACTTTAATTACGGAATTATTTCCCCTAAAAATAATTATAACGATTATTCAGAGTTACAAGCAACCGATCGCTTACCATTTATTCTCGTAATGGAATACGGCACTCCTGATCATGCTGGTCCGCATAGCAAGTACAGCGACGATGCCGATATACGCACACGCATTGACAATGCAATTAAGTACGGCGCTACTGGAGTTATCTTTATCAATAGCAGTAAAGATGAGCAAGATCCAGAAATTGATTTTAGTAAACGCATCACCGTGAGTAGTATTCCGGTTGCTTTTGTAAAAGGTGCATTAGCTACGCAACTAAAAAATGGAAGTTGTAATGTAAGTCTAACTACTAAACTTCACAAAGAGGAAGTCGGCGGACATAATATTATCGGATTCATTGATAATAAAGCAGACTACACAGTTGTTATTGGTGCACACTATGATCACTTAGGTATGGGCGGACATGAGTCGCTGTACCGAGGAGAGCCAGCAGTTCATAACGGTGCAGATGATAATGCAAGTGGTACAGCAGCTTTAATTGAATTAGCGCGCTACTTAAAATCAAACGGGCCAAAAGGAAATAATTATTTAATCATGGCTTATTCGGGAGAGGAGAAAGGTTTATTAGGCTCTGGTTATTTTGTAAAGAATCCTACACTCGCTTTAAGCAAGATGAACTATATGTTGAATATGGATATGGTTGGTCGTTTGAAAAAAGAAGAGCCTACTGTTTTAATTAATGGTGTAGGGACTTCTGATGCATGGAAGATTACGATGAACTATATTAAGGTAGATAGTTTAAAAACAAAAACAACTGAATCAGGTGTTGGTCCATCGGATCATACTTCGTTTTATTTGAAAGATATTCC
>JBJTMY010000016.1:0-8219 GCA_046073825.1 Bacteroidota bacterium | reverse complement strand
AGAGAGTGAATTAATATCGCCCGTATAAGGAATCGAAAGTTTAGAATTGGGCAATAAGTGAACACCATTTACCTCTTGACAAACAACTCCATTTTTATCCGTTACTCGAAGTCCGTAAACAAAATGCTCATTGGTAATTTCTATTGTACTTGCATTGGATCGTTTAATTTTAATACCAGGATTTACCAATGGCAATTTATTGGGCATCGTATTGAAATGCCAACAAGAAGTAATTAAACCACCATCCTCAGCATATAATCGTACTTGATAAATGATATTCGGATTTTTGTCTGATACCATTTGAAGAATGCCATACTTCTGAACAGAATCAGGATTTAAAGTAATTGAATTTTGTTCGTAAAACCATGGCTTATCAATGGTGTTTGTTGAAGCTTGAACAATTTGTAATTTGGCTTTAATTGCCGATGATGTACTATTCACAATTTTCAAATCCCATTGATGATTATTCGTATCGACAAACATAGCTACCTCTTCGTATGCTTTTGCTATGGATGAATATAGCATTTTAGGTTGCAATGAATAATCGATACTACTCCACGAAATAGAGGGCCATGCATCATTCAATTGCCAGAACAAAGTTCCCGAACAATAAGGATAACTTGAACGATGAATCATTGCGGTACGAGATATTTCCTCCGCCTGCATCAATTGCGATAAATAAGCATAAGAAGAATCTGTTTTTACTATAGGATAATCGCGACTTAAATAGGTAGCAATTGTTTCAAATCCACGAGGGTGCTTTTGATGGTAACGCATACGCATATCCGAAGAATCAATTGAACCGGCATACTTCAATAAAAGCTGATTGGAAGGATATCCCTGAAAACCATATTCACTCATAAAGCGAGGAATGCGATTATGATAATTTGAAAATGGTTCAAAGCCCCACCAAACTCCCCAATAATGACAATCACCTTCTTTTAAACTTGATTTTCGTCCCCAACCATTCTTAGGTGATGAAGGCCAATAGATAGAATATGGCGCAATAGAATCGATGATAGATGGAATTAATTTTTCAAATAAGTTCATATAATCTGATTGCACATGTGCCGAATCTTGTGCTGAATAGTGCAGCTGATTTTGCCAACCCCAATTATTCCAGCCTTCTGAAATTTCATTATTACCACAAAACAAAGCAATGCATGGATGACTACTTAAACGTTTTACTTCCTGTGTAATTTCTGATTTTACAGAGGCTAAAAAATTATCATCACCGGGATACATTGCACAAGCAAACATAAAGTCCTGCCATACTAAAATTCCATACTCATCACAATAATTGTAAAATATATCTGGCAAATAATATCCTCCACCCCATACACGAATCATATTCATGTTAGCATCGTGAGCCATCTTAACAAGATTGGCATAAACGGAATCTGGTGTTGAAGCTGGAAACATTCCAGCAGGAACGATATTCACTCCTTTCATAAAAGTTGGTTTTCCATTTATAATAAACTTGAATGAAGAGCCATTTGCGTCTTTGGTTTGATCTAATTTTATATCTCTGAAAGCAATTCTTTTAGTTAAATGTTGACCACTAAAATTGAATGTAAGGAAATAATAATTCTTATCAGCATCTTTTTCCATGCTCCACAATCCAGGATTTTTTATGATGTTATTTATTCTAATGCTGTTATATCCTTTTACAAGCTTTAATAAAGTATCGCATTGAATGATGTTATGATAAACGGGCTTGATTTCAAATTGATTTACAATCGGTTTATTAAATTGAGATAAATAATAAGTGCACTGAATTAAAGTATCTTTTTCAGCATAGAAATCTACCAACGAAGTTGTCTCGTAATCACTGCTATTGACAGGCCTATTGCTGACGGATAAATTTTGAAGAAAAACATTTTTAAAAAAGAATAATTCTATAGGTTTCCAGATTCCAATCGTTTTAATCTTCGGTGCGAAATCCCAACCATATTGATACTGGGCTTTGCGAGTAAATACCCGATTCCCTTCTGGCAACTGATAATTCAGCGCTTTTATTTTTGATAGCTCAATAGAATCAATGGATAAGAAACGAATCTCAAGATGATTTTTTGATTGCAGAATATTTCCAACTGAAACATCGTGCGATAAAAACATATTATCACTAAAGAAAAGTAATGAATCATTTAAGAAAACCTGTGCGTAGGTATCTAATCCATTAAAACGAATGACTGCATTTTTATTGAGTTCAACATCGGCACAATTAAAATCACATTCATAAATGATAGTGGATTTTTCAAGTTTTGATAATGCAGTATCAATATTTTCATAGTAAGGATTGGCGAGTTTATTCTCCTTAATCAAATCACTTTGAATATCACCAGGAACAGTAGCGGAATGAATTATATTTTCTGTATTTATTGAAAATGTCCAATCACTCAAAACACGTCTTGAAATTTGCTGAGCAACAGATGAAAAACAAATCGCAGTAAAGAAGAAACATAGGAGAATACGAAACTTACCTCTCATTTTTCTTTTTACCATAAACCATCACTTCGCTAATAAACAACCAACTATTCGATCCTGCACCTGGAAATCCTTCAGGCACTTTACCAATTGACTTCACGCACACATCCACTGAATTTGCTACAAAAGGAGTGGTGTATACGATTGTACCAATAGCATTATCATAATTAATAAGGGATACAGGATTTAATGAATCATTTTGAATGACCATAGAAGCAGGTGGATGAATCCAGCTTCCTTTATCATTTAAATAGACCACCACCACACTATCAACTAAAAAAGTATCTTTCAAGTTTACGTTTAGTAATGCATCTTTACCTAACCATCCCAACCAATGCTTGCTTGTCCACGGAAACTCACCAACTACTCCATCGGTTAAAGTTGCTGGAGGATTTGCATAATTCCCTTTTGTTGGAGTTAACAAAGTAACGTTAGCACCACTTGAAGGACAAATAGACATGTTCTTCTTAATCACCACCGTATCCTGATTACTGATACTTCTAATTGACAACACTCCTGATTCGGCAATTTGAATAGGAAAAGGACGTTGTAAAAAGGCGGGATTAGAAGGAGTATTAACGGTGTTCCAAGCAACATCAATTGTTTGGTTGTATTTAGACTTTACGTCAACGGATAAGACACCAAGATGATCGGTAGGATTAATAGTAACTGTTGGACGCAAATAACTTTTAGAAAAATTAACATTCCAATTTTTTAGTAGCGATTGATGTTGGATAACATTCGTTTCAAACAAAGAATAATTGCGTTTTAAAGAATCCGTCCATAGCACTTCACTCAAAGCTTCTAATCGAGGAAAAAGCATGTACTCCACCTGCTTTGAATCATACATGTATTCTGTCCAAAGATTAGCTTGCGCACCTAAAATAAATTTACGTTGATCAATTGTTAATGAATCAGGAATTGGTTGATAGGCATAAACCTTTTCCAATGGAGTAAAACCACCGATAGCCAATGGTTCCAAATTTTTATCACCTTGATAATGGTCGAAATAACAATGCGAGCCAGGGCACATGATCGCATAGTGGTTTGTCGTTGCTGCTGCAATACCGCCCTCCGTTCCTCTCCAGCTCATTACTGTAGCATTCTTTGCTAACCCACCTTCTAAAATTTCATCCCAACCGATTAATTTTTTTCCTTTAGCATTCAATATTTTTTCGACACGTTGAATAAAATAACTTTGAAGTTCAAATTCATCTTTTAAATTATTGGCTTTCATTGTTGCTTGACAAGTAGGGCAAGACTTCCATCGTTCTTTCGGACATTCATCGCCACCAACATGGATATACGAAGAAGGAAATAATTTTACTACTTCATCAAGAACTCCTTCCAAAAAATGAAAGGTAGATTCTTTCGCACAAAAAACATCATCAAACCCACCCCATCCTTTTGCTACTTCAAACGGGCCTCCTTTACAAGAAAACTCTGGATAAGCAGCAATAGCGGCGGTTGAATGGCCAGGCATTTCAATTTCTGGTATAATAGTAATTCCACGAGCAGCAGCATACTTAACTACCTCTTTAATTTCCTTTTGTGTATAAAATCCTTCATACGGAATAGAATCGAATTGATGATCTCGATAAGGACCAATCATACTTCCTGTCCGTTTGGAGCCAACAGCAGTGAGTTTAGGATACTTTTTGATTTCAATTCTCCAGCCCTGATCATCTGTTAAATGCCAATGAAACGTATTCATTTTATACATGGCAATTAAATCAATGTACTTCTTCACGAAATCAACATTATAAAAGTGACGAGACACATCGAGATGAACACCTCTATAACCAAATACCGGACGATCGATAATAGTTAAACAAGGTAAATTATTTTGATGTGTGGATGCGTACCATACTAATTGATTCATTGTTGCTAGTCCGCGAATTACACCTGCCTTCCCACACACCAATTCAATTTTAGTAGAACTAACGGTGAGCCTATACCCTTCTGAAAGATCTTGATCATTAATTTTCAAAACCATTTCACTGCCTTTATCAGATGAATGGCGCGAACGAATTACATTCACACCTGCGCTCTCTTTAAGCCACAACTTTGCCACCTCAAAATCCTGCTTATTGGCAACCATCTTAAAGTTATTGGTCAGCTTAAAGAAACCACTCTTATAAATTATTGAATCAGGCTTAGGAATTAAAGGAATTACATCTTGTGCAACACCCATCTTAAAAGACAAAAGCATTACAAAAAATAATAAGTAACGGAAATTTTTCATTTTATAATTTTTCAAAAAATTAATGCGTAGCTTTTGATTGTTGATCATAATTAATTCCCTGCGCTGCTAAAATTGATTTTGCTTTCCATCCATAATAAGCCAGATATGCAAAACAAGCGACGCCCACAAAGTAACTATAACGAATCCCCAATAAATGTTCGCCCGCCAAATAACCCTGCAAAAGACTCACGAAACCTCCACCCATAATCATCATAATTAAGAAGCCAGACCCCTCGTTCGTTTTCTTTCCTAATCCTGCGATAGCAAGCGTAAAAATACATGGCCATAACGTAGAACAGAATAATCCAACAGCAATAAAAGCAAAAACACTTGTTAGGCCTGAGGTAAACATCCCTACAAGCAAAGCAAATATTCCGAATGCAGAAAAAATCATGAGCTGTCTAGCGGGATTACCTGCACTTAAATAATCGGCTAAAATAAGAACAACAATTACTATGGCATATATAAAGAACATAGACACATCATGATTCGCAATAACATTTACCATTAAGAAAATCCCAAAGGCAAAATAAGGCAACAACCATTTTAAAATATTTTTCATATCTGAAGTTACGTCCATCGCTCCAACTGCACCTGACCATCGACCAATCATTAAGCTTGCCCAAAAAAGTGAAACATACGGTGCAATTTCATGTGTAGAAATATTTAAATAAACACGCATATATTCTGGTAAATTAGACGCTGTAGAAACCTCAACACCTACATACAAGAAAATCGCAATCATCCCCATCCAAAGTTGAGGATAAGCAAGTGCAGATTTCGAATGAACATCATTGGATTTTTCATCCGCATCATCATGATGAATTTGATTTGGCAAACTAGAAAATTTAAACAAGAGCGCAACAATTAAAAATGCAGCACCTAGAATTAAATAAGGAATTTTTACGGACGCTAATGAATCCAATTTTGCACCTTCTTTAATAGCACCAAAAATTGCGAAGGAAACAATGATAGGACCGATGGTTGTACCCACGTTATTGATTCCTCCTGCGAGGCTTAAGCGCTGAGAACCTTTTTTAGGATCACCGATGGTAATAGCCAATGGATTAGCGGCTGTTTGTTGAAGAGAGAACCCGAGAGCCACGATGAACAAACCTGAAATCATCAATCCGAAAGACGCTTGCTCAGCAGCAGGATAAAACAGTAAAGAACCGACAGCTGAAATGGTCAAGCCAAGGGCAATTCCATTTTTATATCCAAGACGATTGAGTAAATCGCCGCCCGTAGCTTTGGAAATAAAATAATAGATAAGGGAACCAATCGTATAAGCCACATAAAATGCAAATGAAATCATTTGACTTTGCCATTGTTCAAGATTTAATTTCTCTTTAAAGACAGGGATTAAAATATCGTTGCTTGCGGCCACAAAGCCCCAAAAGAAGAATACTGATATTAAAATCAGAAATGAATTACTTGCAGATTGTTTTTTGATTTCCATTTTATGTGATTTGGTTGATGAAAATACAAAAAAATCACAAGGAAGGATGATAAGACTAAAATCAATTACGATTCGCTTTTTTCAAATAATCAGATATTATCACTATTTGATAAATTCGGGTAAAAAACAGGAGTCCAAGTACACCCAAAAGAACATAAATCGAAAAACCCAAAGGTTTAGCCAACGTCAAACTGATAAGCATTACTAAAACAGAAGACATGAACAAATCTGTAATTTTAAATATCCTATACTTATTTTCTTCCGCTTCATCACCTAGAGGTTCATCAATATGATATAATTGTTTTTTGAATTTAACACCGAAAGATATCCAAAGCAATGCGGCGGCAAGAAAGAGCGAAATAGCAACATCATGAATTTGTTCTCCGCTATCAAAAAAAAATAAGAAAGTGGAAATTAGCAACAAGGAAATCCCCGTGAAGATGGATTGCCTAACAAAGTACTCCGTGAATTGAAACATAGCCAAAAAAAAGTTTGAACAAATATATATCAAAAATGTTTAGAACCACAATTAATTATCAACTGTTTAGCACACTAAAATCCTTGTTCAGTAATAATAAAATTACCTTCAACAATATACTCAAATGGAATTCATATTCCACCTAAGCAACCTACTTCGTGTTTTTAACAAATTTCTATTAAAAAAATTGAGGGCATTTTATTTAGCAATTCCGTTTTTAATTAACTTCGGCAGCTAAATAACCTAACAACAAAAAAGAATGAAAAAAAATCTACTATTCCTTTTTGCTTGTGCATTTAGTGTAATGGCGAACGGACAGTCGTCGGAAACTAAAATGACAGGCACAAAAACGAAAGCGGTTACTACTGGAGCTAATCGTTCGTTAGTCAACCACACCAATGCAAAAGGCCCAGGAGTACCATCAAATGCTTCGATTATTTATTCGCAAGATTTCGCTGGTGGAATTCCTGCAACTTGGACAATCACTGACAATGCTGGTTTAGGTGAAGTTTTCACTTGGACAACAACAGGTTCTCAAACGACACCTGATTCATTATTATCTGCTGGAACAACAGCTGCCAATGGATATGTGATTTTTGATAGTGACAATGGAAGTACAAATGGTCCAGAAGATTGCGATATGGTAACTGACGCGATTAACTGTTCTGGACACTCTACTGTATTTTTATCATTGAATGAGTACTTTGTACAGTATGCTGCTTCTACAGCAACTGTTTCAGTAAGTACAGACGGTGTTAACTTTACAGATTTTTACAGTGCAGAAACGGGATTAACACAAAATCAAACCTCAGGAAACCCTCACTATGCACAAGTGGACATCTCTTCAGTTGCTGCTAATCAAGCAACTGTTTATGTTCGTTTCAAATGGACTGGAGACTATGATTGGTGGTGGATGTTTGACGATGTTACTATTTTTGAACCAGCTGCAACAGATGCAGGTGTTACAGCTTCTAGCTTAAGCTCTGGATGTTCATTAGCATCTAACACTCCTGTTACCATCACGATCAAGAACTTTGGTGGATCTTCTATTTCTAACATCCCAGTATCATTCACAGTAAATGGTGGTACAGCAGTAAATGAAGTTGCTCCTGGTCCAATTGCACCAAACAGCAATTATGATTATACTTTTACTGCAACTGCAAACCTTTCTACTGGAGTAAGTTCAACAGTTTTATGTACTACAGCTTTAGCAGGAGATGCAAACACAGGAAACGATTCTTATTCTGTAACAGTTGACAATTTCACTCCAGTGAACTTATCATCTGCTTACGTTATGGATTTTGAACCTGCTGATGATTTATCAGCTTGGGGAGTTTATGATGGCAATGGTGATGGTGTAACGTGGGCTCCAGTTACCACATTAGTTTACTCAGGAACACAAGCGCTTCGTAAGGCTGGAAGTGGATCAGCAGACGATGATTGGTTGTGGTCAGGTTGTTTTAATATGACAGCAGGAACTACTTACCAATTAGACTACTGGTACCGTCAATTTGATTTAACAGCTCCTTGCGACTTAGAAGTATTTTTAG
>JBJTMY010000015.1:0-2938 GCA_046073825.1 Bacteroidota bacterium | reverse complement strand
AAATAAACCAACTGCTAAAAAAGCTGTGAAAACTAGTGGTAGTGGTGATGACGATGATGATGAGCCAGTTGCTAAACCGACTTCTACCAAAAAACCTACACCAACAAAAAAAGTTGCAACAAAATCGAATAGTGCTTCGGTTAAAAAAACCGTAGCTAAACCAGTTGAAGATCAGGAAGAGGAAGAAGAAACCCCAAAAGCAACCACTAAAAAACCAGCCACTAAAAAAGTTTCAGCAGAAGACGAAGAAGAATAAACTATTTGTTTTCTATCCAAGCAAGCCTAACACTTTATTCATTCGGCTTTTTTAATTCTTCAAATTTTGATTTCATGGTCGGATTGCCATGTGTTAATCTTTTAATTGTTAAATCTTCAGCCTTATTATTTGCTAATCGCAAATTATTAACTGATGAAAGTAATGCATCTTTTGTTTTTTGAAGATGGTCCATTGTTTTATCAATTTCATCAATAGCTGTTTTAAATTGTCGGCTAGCTAACTCATAATTTTTAGCGAATCCAATTTTGAATGTATTAATATTTTCTTCGAAATTCGTAATATCAATGTTCTGACTTTTTACAATAGCTAATTCTGCTTTAGCTTTCATTGAGTTCATGGCAGCATTTCGCAACAATGTAATAATAGGAATAAAAAATTGCGGACGTATTACATACATTTTTTCATATTTGTATGATACATCAACAATTCCAGCATTATACAATTCACTATCCGATTCTAAAAGCGATACTAATACAGCATATTCACATTTTTTTTCTGTTCTATCCTTATCAAGTTCTTTTAAAAAATCATCATTTCGCTTTTTCTTTTCGGTATCTTCTCCTTCATTTTTCATTTCAAACATTATTGAAATAATTTCATTCCCCATGTCGTCCATCTCCTTATAAATATAATCTCCCTTGCTACCCAATCTTGAATCGTTATCCTTTTCAAAATATGCTTTTTGAAATGCAGTTGCTCGTAGTTTATTAAATTCTATTTCACAATGCTGTTCAAGTGTTTCGCCAAGCATTTTAGTTGAAAGCTTGAGCTTCATATCTTTCCGAAGTGCTATTTCATCATCTTTCATTTGAATGATATTGTCCTTTGTTTTTAATTCAGCGACAAATTTTTCATTTAATGAACTTTCAAGTAATTGCTTTTCAGTTTCCTTATTTGATAATGAATTTTTTAATAAATCCCTCTCCTTTTCAAGATTTTGAATAGCTTCATTTACAGCAAGCTTCTTTTGAATTTCGGTATTTTCAAGTCTGCTTTTCAGCTCAATCAATATGGTATCTTTTTCAGCCATTTGTTGAGCTGCAATCTTTTCGTTGTTAGCCTTCTGCTCAATCAACTGTTTTTCTTTCCTTTCATTTTCTTGTTCAATTTTTTTGATGGCTTCAACCATTGAAATCTTATTTTGATTTTCAACATTTTCAAGTTTAGCTTTTAATTCAAAAAGCAAAGCATCTTTTTCTGCTAGCTGAATGATGGATTTGCTTTCAGAATCAGCTTTTAGCTGAACTAATTGCTTTTCCATATTAGCTAATTCAGTTTGTAAAGTATTTTTAATATTTGCTTCAGCTAATTGAACTGCATTCTGCTTATCCTTTTCTGCTAAATTTAATCTTTGCTGAAGCTCTTCTTCGAATTTGTTATCTCTAACTTGTTTAAGAATATCTGCAAAACCAGCTTCATCTACTTTAAAAACTTTACTGCAGTTAGGGCACACAATTTCATTCATGATATTTTTCTTTTAATTATGATATTGCAAAATACTATAACATAGTCTTTCTTAGTAATTTACCAACTTCTCCAAACTCTCTTTCAGCCTTGCTTTTGCCAAGAAATTATTTTCAAGCGGAATGGCAAACGGAACTGGTGTATCTAAAGAAGCACAACGTATCACAGGTGCATCAAGGCTTTCAAAGCAATGCTCATTTATCCATGCAGAAATTTCTCCACCAATACCACCAATCAAAGTGTCTTCATGCAAGATTAAAACCTTGCCCGTTTTTTTCACCGTGGCTGCAATCGCTTCATAGTCAAGCGGTGCAAGTGTTCTCAAATCCAAAATCTGAATACTTACATCAGATAACTGCTTACTGATTTCCAACGCCCAATGCACCCCAGCACCATAAGTAATAATAGAAACATCATTTCCTTCCTCCACTACATTGGCTTTGCCAATTTCAATTTCATAATAATCAGTCGGCACCATTCCACTAACACTTCTGTACAATGCTTTGTGTTCAAAAAACATCACAGGATTTGGGTCATTGATTGCAGCAATTAACAAACCTTTTGCATCTGCTGGCGTAGATGGATAAACCACTTTCAAACCCGGCACTTTGGTAAACCATGCCTCGTTACTTTGGCTATGAAATGGGCCTGCACCAACGCCTGCGCCTGTAGGCATACGCACCACCACATCAGCATTTTGTCCCCAACGATAATGAATCTTTGCTAGGTTGTTTACTATTTGATTAAAGCCTTCTGTAACGAAATCTGCGAATTGCATTTCCATTACGGCTTTATATTTTTCCAAACTTAAGCCCAGCGAAATTCCAATAATTGCACTTTCGCAAAGCGTTGTGTTGCGAACTCTTTCTTTACCAAATTCATTCACAAAACCTTCAGTTATTTTAAAGACACCGCCATACTCTGCTACATCTTGTCCCATCACAATCAGGTTGGAATGCTTTTGCATGCTTTGTTTCAAGCCTTCTGAAATTGCATCAACCAATCTCATTTCCTTTTGAATTACGATTTCAGAATTACGATTTACGATTGGAGCAATCGGTTTGTACTCTGCAAAAATATCCGCCAACTCCTCGTCAGTATTAGCTTTCGGCTCTTCCGATGCAAAACATTTTTCTAAATTGATTTCAATTTCGTGTTTGAAATTGGCTTTGGTTTCATCAATAAATTGTTGCGTAA
>JBJTMY010000014.1:0-8347 GCA_046073825.1 Bacteroidota bacterium | reverse complement strand
TAAATTGCTTAAATGCCTATTGAGGAAATTATATTTTCTATTTTATTAGTCGATGATCATCCTTTTTATCGTCGCGGTGTTTCGTCGGCAATAATGGACATCTGGGAAAATGTACAAGTCCACCATTCTACAAATTTTATTGATGCCTGTGAGAAGCTATCTAAATTTAAAATTGATATTGTCATCACTGAAATTGATTTGCATCCGCAAAATGGAATTGAATTAATAAAAGGCGTAAAACAACATTATCCAGATACTAAGATTATTGTACTCACTCATTTTAAAGATGAAGAATATATTTTAAAGGCCTATAATCTTGGTGTTGATGGATATTTAGATAAGCTCGTAAATCAAATGGAGTTGGCGCGTGCCATTAATAAAGTATTGAATGGTATTCGCTATTATTCAAGACAGAACAGTGAGTTAGTTCATGCACGTATTAAATTGTTTAAGTCGCTAAGTAGCGACGATAATTATCGAAAGTTATTAGCGCGAAAAAATTATAAGGAAATTGTGTTTTTAATGGCTCATGGATTAAAAAACAGAGATATTGCCGAAATATTATTTCTTTCTGAAAGAACAACTAGTTTTCATCGTTCTGAAATTTATAAAATTATTGGCTGTCAATCTTCCATCGATTTAGTTTCATGGGCTTTTGAAAAAGGTATTAATAGCGATCCTGATCTACTATTGAAATATGAAAATATATTATTAAAAAAGCAAAATTAATGAGAGAAGATCAGCGATTTTTTTGCTTTTCTCCCTTCAATTTTTCTGGAGGATGCCGCCACTACTTTCCCAAATCCATAGCCAATACCAAATGCCAAAGGGTAATCACCAGCCCAATGCACACCATTGTTTAACATCGAAAATGCAACCAACGCTCCTAATGTATAGCCAACAGGTTTAATCCATTTTTTCTCTGGATAGTTTTCGGCCAATACAGTTACTGCGCATATTACCGTTGCTAAATGCCCCGAAGGGAAAGCATCGTATTTTGGAGTTTGCTTTTGATAATCCATAAATGGTGGAAAAGGGGTCCATTTGCCTCCAGCTTGTGTTGAGCGAATAGGAGTTTCCCTTCCAGTAATTCTTTTTACCACCTGCGTTGCGATGCCCATGGCAATAAACGATTCGGTTAGTTGAGACGCGGTACTTACTGCACGAATATCATGATGACGAAGACCATAATAAAAAATACCACCACCTAATAATAAGGCTGGGTAGCCCTGGCCTAAGGTGTACAAGGCTGTATTTAAATTTTGGGGGATGCTAATGATGTTTACATGTTGCCCTTGTAGTTTAGGAGCAAAAACATTGTTATACGAACTACTTCTTGCAAGATGAATGTGATCACAAAAGCTTTTTGTGCCATCGGTAATCGCCTGATCATTATTAATTAAAATCGCAGAAGTCAAAGCTATGGTAAGAATTCCAGGAATGCTTTTTTTATTGAAGGAGTATTTGCAAAATCCCCACATATCCTTTGGCACTTTTGCCACAAAGTCCAGTGTTCTTGGTCGTTCATACTCCAAACGCATTCCGTTTTTTAATTGGTATTGTGTTTCCCATTGTTTAAAGGGAATATGCTTATTCGTGGAGTCGGAAGGGGTGATTGCATTTGTTACTAATCCTGTAAATAAAAGAATCAGTCCAATTAGTATTTGTTTCATTTGTAAAGTCTACAATTGTAGTCAAAAGTATAAAATACATTAATACTTAAATCGCACAAATAAATTTGGCTCATTAATTCATAAAAAATAGAAAACTAGTTATGCTTATTTAGCGGAGACGGCGAGATTTGCTACGCACATCTCGTAATGGGGGAGAAGCTTAATTCTCTTGCAGTGCATCGCACTAATCATTTTCACTTGTTCAGCATTTACAAGTAAACTTGTATGCTTCTCATGTGAAAATATTTTTTTCAAAAATGCAAGTGAATTAGCGGAGACGGCGAGATTCGAACTCGCGATACCCTTTTGGGGTATACACACTTTCCAGGCGTGCTCCTTCAACCACTCGGACACGTCTCCGTTAGGAGTGCAAAAATACAAATTATATCATCAGTAATAACGGAAATTAGATCATTCAATTTTATAATTACTCATTTTAAGACTAAGTTGTCCAATTGCCTGCGTATGTATAATCAGATTTGCTTCTGTTGGATAAATCCCGGTAATTGTAAAAGCATTGACTTGTCCATTAAGGATTGCATTATTATCACGTTGCTTATGTAGTTGCTGAGAAATGATTTTTTTGTTCGAATCTAATATCGGCTTTAAATCAGTCTTGCTAAACGCTTGAATTTTTTGTGCAATTGTTTTTTGAAATAGTTCTGTACCCGCTTGAAGTAAAATATGCTTTTTATCTGATGCTAATTTTACGTCTCGAAATTCAAGAACCTGAGTTTTATTATCATATACCGGCTTCATGGTAAAGTAAAGCGTTGCATTTTTGAATTTTTTAATCCCTGTTTTTAAATCGCAGTTCATTGTTAAGAGAACAGTCGAATTTCCCTTGCCATTTATGCTTATTTCATGTATTAAAATACTTTGCTTTCCATCATCCGACAAAAATGTTTTTTCTTTTAAGTTTTTTGAAAGTGTATTACTAAGTTCATTATAGTTACTTAAAATTGGAAGGTTGAATACAAATAACGATTGATTAGCAATACTGTTTTGCAACTTTGGAAGCGAAGGGGTTTTAATTAATGTGTCTTTCGATAGGGTAAAATTGGGAGTTGCCGTAAGTCCAATATTGAATTTTAACAAACGGCCAGTTCCTGTTAGCGGACTAACGTTGATGGCCTTGGGTTGTATATTTAAGAAGCCATATCCTTCTATCTCAATAGGTGTCCATAGCTCATTCCATGCTGCTTGTGCTATCGACTTAAAGCTCGTTGACTTCGATTGCTCGTCGATTAGTTTTGCGCAATCATTCAGCGAAGGTCGCATGGCTTCCATCACTTTATTAGTCATATCGATTTTTAAAAAAGTCATTTCACAAGGGTCTAATGGCTTTACTTCGGAAACAACTGTCTGTGTTTTTAATCCGTAATTAGAAGTAATATCTAGTTTCGTTGAAAAACTAATTTTTACTTTTCGTTTTGCTTCACTACCTGTTCCGCATGAAAAGGGAATACGAGGATGAATGCATTTTCCCCAAACAATTTCTGAGCAGTAATCTCCAGCAATTCCATAAGCAGCCGTTGTGCTTATATTAAAAGCATTGCCCGACATATTCCCAGATAAATTTCCAATTAATACATCGTAATTCGCCCTTGGTCCTTCTACTCCTTCAAAGGAAGAGAATGCAGGATATTCAGGGTTGCGAATGGTTTTAACAGTCTTTGCATTCGCATACGATATGATAGGTTCAATATCAATTTCAACAGGAATTTGAATGGTAGAGGATTCTATGGAAGGAATTTTTATTTCTTCTGCAACTATCTCAGGTAACTCACTACGAAGTTTACATGAAGTGATAAACAGTAAACAAAAAAGAGAAACTCTAAAAAGTAAAGACCAGCTTTTGCTCATTTTTAAAATAAAAATCGTAATTATTTATTACTCATTTCTCCTCTTAAATTCTTAACAAGCTCGGCTTCAATTTTCTTTTTCTGATTCGGGTATCTTCCAAATAAATACATCAATTTTGTAAGTGCAGCTTCCGTTGTGATATCACTACCACTAACTACTCCCATCTCTTTTAATTTCTTACTTGTTTCATATTTCCCTTGTTCCACTTTCCCTCCTGCACATTGCGAAACATTTAAAATGATGATGCCTTTATCAATAGCACTTTTCAAGGTCTTTAAAAAAGAGTCAGCAGTAGGTGCATTGCCACTTCCGTAAGTTTCTAATACTACCGCTTTTAATCCTTCAACACTAAAAATATGATTTAACCAATTGCCAGTTATACCCGGAAATATTCTAACTAAACCGATGTTAGCATTGAGCGCTTTATGAACGACAAGTTTTTTACTTGTTTTTTTAATGATGAATTTATCGTTGTATTGCAAACTAGTTCCAGCATTAACTAATGCAGGAAAATTCAACGACTGAAACGCATCAAACTGAGAACTCGAAAATTTTTCTGCACGGTTCCCTCTGAAAAGTTGATCGTTAAAATAAATACAAACTTCAGGAATTACTACTTCTCCTGCAGCAATTTCTACTGATGTAATTAGATTATGTTTCGCATCTGTTCGTATAGCCCCTAACGGTAGTTGTGACCCAGTAAAAATAATAGGCTTGTTTAAATTCTCTAGCATAAAACTTAATGCAGAGGCAGAATAGGCCATCGTATCCGTTCCATGTAAAATAATAAATCCGTCATATGATTTATAATTCTTCTCGATGGTTTCTGCTAATTCGATATAGAATTCAGGCGTTACATTACTGCTGTCTATTAGCTTCTTAAAGGTATAATGAGATATGGAACAATTGATATGCTTTAATTCTGGTACGCGTTCCGTAATTTTCCCGAAGTTAACGGGCTTAAGCGAATTAGAATTATCCTTTATCATTCCAATAGTACCACCAGTATATATGACTAGTATTTTTTTCATAATTCAAATAGGGTTAATGCGTTTGCGGTAGTAACATTAGCAACTTCATTTAAACCGCATTGTTTTATATCCGCAATTTTTTCTGCAATATGAATTAAATAAGCAGGCTGATTTCTTTTTCCTCGAAAAGGAGCTGGAGCAAGGTAAGGTCCATCTGTCTCTAAAACTAGATGTTTTAAATCTACCTCACGAATAATTTCATCGAGGCCGCTGTTTTTAAAAGTAACTACACCGCCAATGCCCAATAGTAAACCCAGATCAATGATTTCTTTCGCCTCATCGAGCGTGCCACCGAAGCAATGAAAAATTCCTTTTAGTCCTTTGATGTTTAGCGATTGTATAATATCAATTACATCTTTCGTACAATTGCGTGTATGTAAAGCAACTGGAAGTTCCATTTCATACGCCCACATTAATTGCTTGGTAAGTGCTTTTGTTTGTTCTTCAATATGAGTTAAATCCCAGTATTTATCCATGCCAATTTCGCCAACTCCGTAATACTTCCCCGACTTTAATTCTGTTTCTACCTGCTTTAATTCTTTCTCGTAAGAGTCATTCACATAACAAGGATGTAATCCCATCATTGGAAAACAATTATCTGGGTAATCGTGATATAATTGCATCATAGAATGAATAGTGCTGCTGTCAATGTTAGGCAATAACATTTTTGTCACACCATTTTGTATGGCTGCATCAATCACCTGCTTCCTGTCCTCCTGAAATTCCTCAGCATACAGATGTAAATGGGTATCTACTAATTGCATGAGGTAAAATTACTGCATTTTCCTATACTACCGAAAATCGATTTTAAGAGATAAAATTTATCTTTGTGTAAAATAGTCAGCCTTGCCAAAATTCTTAGTCATTCGTTTTAGTTCTATCGGAGATATTGTTTTAACATCTCCTGTTGTGCGAATGCTAAAGCAGCAAGTGCCCAATTCAGAAGTCCATTTTTTAACCAAGCAATCCTTTCTATCTGTAGTTGCCAATAATCCGTTTATCGATAAAGTTTGGACGACCGATGGATCATTAAAAGATGTATTACCACAACTGAAGATGGAGCAGTTTGATGAAATTATCGACTTACATGCTAACCTACGGACATGGAGAATCAAACAAGCGCTGAAAGTAAAGTCTTCTACCTTTAATAAATTAAACTTTGAAAAATGGTTACTGGTTAATTTAAAAATTAATCGTTTGCCTGCCATTCATATTGTCAATCGTTATTTAAAAACAATTGAACATTTAGGAGTTGTCAACGATGGAGAAGGTTTGAATTTTTATTTGGATGATACTATTCAATCTAATCAAGCAATTTTACCAGCATTATTTCAAAATGGATATTGGGTGGCGGTGATAGGTGCTAATCACGCTACCAAAAGATTTCCGACTGCTAAGTGGATAGAGGTTATTAAGGAGTTGAATTTTCCTGTAGTGATTGTTGGAGATAAAAATGATGCTGTTGTTGCTTCAGAAATTGAAAAGGGCTGTGGAGATGTTGTTTATAATGCTTGTGGAAAATATAGTTTGTTGCAATCAGCAGCCATTGTGTCGCAAGCTAAAATGGTAATTACTAACGATACCGGAATGATGCATATTGCTGCTGCATTCCATCGAAATATTATTTCACTCTGGGGAAATACAGTTCCTGCTTTTGGCATGACCCCATTTATGCCTGATAATTATTCCAACAGTATTATCGTTGAAGCGAAAGAGGTCAACTGTCGCCCTTGCTCAAAAATAGGTTTTGCTAAATGCCCGAAGGGTCACTTCGATTGCATGAATAAAATTAAAATAGAGGATATAACGGTTGCGGCTAACCGATTACTAAACAAATAAAGCTTTTAACTCATTTGCTTCCTCTGGTTTCATCTTTCCAGATAAAATCAACGCAAGTTGTCTTCTTCTTAAAGCGCCTGCATAACGTTGTTTTTCTTCGTCTGTTTCTGGTATTAATTCAGGAACATGAATTGGATTTCCTAATTGATCAACAGCCACAAAAGTGTAGATTGCTTCGTTGCATTTCACTTTTTTATTGCGCATATTATCTTCTACCCATACATCAATAAAAACTTCCATAGAAGAATTAAAAGCACGCGATACTTTTGCCTGTAAAGTAACAATGTCGCCAAGTTTTATCGGCTGATTAAAAGAAACATTATTTACAGAGGCTGTTACTACAATACGACTACAATGACGATGTGCAGCAATAGCTGCCGTGATATCGAGCCAATGTAACAAACGACCTCCCATTAAATTACCAAGCACATTGGTATCGTTGGGAAGTACAATTTCCGTTTGGATGGCAAGACTTTCGGAGGCAGGTTTAGCTTTTAACATACAGCAATTTTTTACAAAGATAGATTTTATTGATTGTATCCCGAAAATACTCAAGGATTATCTAATTTTACGGATATGATTGAAATTGGTAAAACGCTCATCTCAACAGAGCTATTAGAGGAACATTTTGTTTGCGATTTGAAAAAGTGCAAAGGGGAGTGCTGCATTGCTGGCGATTATGGTGCACCGTTGGATAAATCGGAGTTAAAGGAAATTGATAAATACTATCCCATTGTAAAACCATTATTACAAGAGCGAGCATTAAAAAGTTTAGAGGAGCAAGGCTTATATGTGAAGGACGATGAGGGAGAATGGGTCACGCCCTTAATAAACGAAAATGAAGAATGTGCTTTTACCATTTTTGAAGAGGGCATTGCCAAATGTGCATTTGAGAAAGCGTATTACGACGGACAAATACCTTGGAAGAAACCCATCTCTTGTCATTTGTATCCAGTAAGAATCAAGAAGCTCAAAAACTACGAAGCCTTAAACTACGATCGTTGGAGTGTTTGTGCTCCTGCTTGCAAGTTAGGTAAGAGTTTAAAAGTGCCAGTCTTTCAATTTTTGAAAGAGTCGCTCACGCGCAAGTACGGCGAAGATTGGTACAATGAATTAACGTTAGTAGCGGAGATGTGGAAAGAGGAGAGGAAGAAGTAGTTTATTCAAACTCCACACTACTTACCGTCTTTTCTAAAACATCAATCATGTAATCTTTTTCATCAAGTGGTCCCGTTATTTTGAATTCGAATAGATAGTTGCTTTTATTTTCTTTCATCAAATAAAACATCACATTTACTATTGTGCCGTTGCTGCAACTTATCTTACGATAATAAGTGTGATTATCTTTTTCATATTTCCCTGCACTTAAAATTTGATAATCGCCTATATTATTTTCTGGAACTTCATTGGCAGTATAATCAAAAAAAGCAGTGTCGATAGTAGTAGGTTCGTCTGCTTTGTATTTTGCTACTGAAATCAAATAACGATTATCATTGTTATTAATAATTCCAAAATAAATCACATTCTTATTAATGGACTTTAATACATTAAAAAGTTCTGGAGCCGTATCAATTTTAACTGGACAATCAAATGAAAGTTGATTGTTAATTTGATATGATTTGGCTTTATGATTACAACTTGATGAGTAAATAAAAATGAACAGTAGACTTAGTGAAGCAAAAATGTTTTTCATTTATAATAATTATTAATTAGCGAAAGTAAATAATAATTACTTTAATGATCAAAGATGCAAGCATCATTCGCAAAAGCTTTATTACTTGGCTTCGCCCATTTAATTTTTTGCTTACTGGTGCACCCGGCGGGAATCGAACCCACAACCAACAGAATCGGAATCTGTCATTCTATCCAATTGAACTACGGGTGCATGAAAATTCTTTAAATACACATTATCAATGTGTTATAATTTCACAAAATTAG
>JBJTMY010000013.1:0-2575 GCA_046073825.1 Bacteroidota bacterium | reverse complement strand
ATATGGTAAGCGATTATAAATGATTACAAACGTTTATTGATGCAATATAAAAATTCCTGTTTGTAATTTCGCACATTCATTTTAACTGAAATGTCGATTCGTTTTTTCATGCAAACGTTGGAAATTGATACGTTATATACTTTCAATTATGAAATATTATGAGTAAGTCAAAAATTGAAAGTAAAATTTATCAAATTCGAGACAAAAAAGTAATCATTGATACCGATCTCGCTGAACTTTTTAAAATCGAATTAAATAGTATTCTTCAAATTGTGAAAAAGAACAAAACGCAATTTCCTTCTTTGTTCTGCTTTCGAATGACCACGCTAGAGTGGCTGCAACTTAGAAAAAAAATCGAATTTCAGGAAATAAGAAAAGAACTTCCAATTGCTTTCACAGAACAAGGGGTAGCAATGTTAACAGCACTGATGAAAAACAAAGCGATGCTATTGACCAATGTTAGAATAATGAAAGCATTTGTGGCAAACAGAAATTCTTCAGAATTGATAAAAAGCTTGTTAATTAAAATTGAAGCCATCGAAGCAAAACAAAAACAGACAGAATTAAAAGTGGCCGATGTGTTTAACTCATTAGACCGTAGTAGGTATGTTACACAAGGGATTTTTTTCGACGGACAATTGTTCGATGCCCATGTGTTTATTAGTGGATTAATTCGTAAAGCTAAAAAATCAATAATAGTGATTGATAATTATGTGGATGAAACAACTTTACTATTGCTAACTAAGCGAAATAAAAATGTAGCATGTGAAATTCATACACGACTCACGATGTGTTTGAAAAGCGATTTGATAAAATGTAATTTGCAATATTCTGAAATTGTGCTAAAATCGAATAAGCTAAGTCACGATCGTTTTTTAATTATTGATGATAAAATACTGTATCATTTCGGCACTTCCCTCAAAGATTTAGGAAAGAAGTGCTTCGCATTTTCTCGCATGGATAAACTGCTTCCTGATTTGAAAAGTAATTTACTAAGTCGATCGAAAGAAGGGCGGTTGTCTTACTTGAACGGAATTGACCTTTAAATATTTGCTTTGACAATTATTCAGTTTTAGTTATCATTGCATTCTAAACAACAATATTTTTTATAACAATGAAACATTTATTTAAATTAGTTCAATTGTCTTTTCTGCTAATGATTATGGCATTTCTTGGACTATTCACTTCATGCCAAAAAGATGACCTTGCCAATCAAACTAGCAGTACACCAGGTACATTGATTAGTTATGAATACATAAAAACGGTGAGTACAACAGAAATGAATTTTCTAACGACTGTTGGGTTATCTTATTTTATGGATCCTTCTCAAAATGCAGCCTCCTATTCTCCTCGTTTCGCAGTTCCTAAATACCCAGTTAAACTTTATAAAGTAACGTATCAATCAGTAATACCAGAATTAAATAAACCAACAATAGGAACTGGATTAATTGCAATTCCTGATGTAGATACAGCCAGTTTACCAATGATTTCTTATCAACATGGAACAGTGTTTAGTCGTTATTGGGTGCCGTCAATCCCTGATTCTTCGTACGAGACCCAATATATGATTGCTCAGTTTGCTTCTCAAGGTTATGTTTTAATTGGTGCTGATTATTTTGGTATTCGTCCTGGTACTACCGAATCAAATACATATTTTGTTCAAAAAAGTACAGAGCAAGCATGTCTTGATATGTATAAAGCATCCCTTCAAGTGCTAGCCAAAGAGAATATTGCAATGACTAAGTTTTTTGTTAATGGATGGTCTCAAGGTGCCTATAATACTATGACATTTTTAAGAAGGTTGGAACGTGAAAATATTCCGGTTCGTGCAGCATTCACTGCCGCAGCTCCAGTTGACCCTTTGTTTTTTATTACACGAGGAGTGTTTAATCCTCGTTCATTTGATGCTCCTTATTTTCCTGCTGGATTGTGTAATATGTTGTTTAGCATTGAAAAATACAATAAAATTAGTGGCCTTACTACTCGTTATATTCAACCACAATATCTAGATGATGCAAGAAAGTTTTACAATTTTGAAAAGACCTTTGACGAATTTTATAGAGATGTTCCTCATGCATTAGATTCTGTATTTACACCACAATTTTTTGCAGAAGGACAAACTGTCAATGCTCCTTTTTGGCGGGTGTTAGGTGAATCTGAAGCTTATAAGTGGTTAAGTCCAACTCCACTAAGAGCCTATTATGGAATGCATGATGAAGCAGTGCCAGAGTATATAGCATCATTAGCTGTAAATTACATGACAACACTGGGTAAGACAGATGCTGTAGCAATTAATGCTGGTCAAAATGCTGATCATCGTACCACTTATATTGAATCAATTTTAGATGCTAAAGCTTGGATTGATAGTTATTAAAAGGAAAGTTTAATTATAAGTAAAGCGAGATATTATTCTCGCTTTTTTTATGAAAGAAAAATTCAAGAATTTATCGTTTTGAATTTGGTTTGAATGAATTTAAAAACGATTCCCTTTTAATAAATTTAAGGATAAGGAGGAAAAACAAAAGCGAGGTGATTACCTCGCTTTTGTTTCACTGGTGATCCCGCTGGGACTCGA
>JBJTMY010000012.1:0-3913 GCA_046073825.1 Bacteroidota bacterium | reverse complement strand
CAATCAATTAGCAGCTAAAGTTCTTTCTATTGATGACGAAACAGTATTGCTTGACTTTAACCATCCTTTAGCAGGGCATACCTTGCAGTTTAACGGACAAGTTGTGGAAGTACGTGAAGCAACAGAAGAAGAATTATCACACGGGCATGCACATACTCCAGGTATGCACGACCATGATCACGAACACTAAGAGTTATTAGTATAAAGCAAAAACCACTTACTGAAAAGTAGGTGGTTTTTTTGTGAAGTAATGTTAATCGTATAAGATATGTTCGTTTAAATCTGCTGGCGACTTCCAATTAATCTTATACTTTTCTTTTAAAATTTTTTGTTGTAACTCCCATAGTTGATAGCAATAGCCATCTCCTCTAAAGAGAAATTTCTTTTGAAGAATCTCATCCGCTTCTTGCTCAGCTAAATCAATTTTTCGTTTGTAGTAAGGAATATATTCCTTCCAATCACGTTTTTCTTTTTTATTCATTTTGCGAATAATCCAAGCACTTAAAATTATTAAGATTAAAATTAAAAGAACTATCATTTTCTAATATTCGGATTTAGGAAGTTCATCATGTTCTACATCTTGTCCAATAAAATAGTCATCGATATTAAAGCAACCATTATTCCATTTGGCAGATATAGTTATTTCTTCGCTTGTAATTTTATTATAACGCAAGTAAGAAATTGTTTTTGATTCTGCATTAAAATTGATTTCGTATTTATCGAGAAATGATTCTGCATAAAGCGAATTGATGGTTTTTGTTTCAGCAAACCAGAAGTATTTACGCATTTTCACTTCTGATAATTTCGTAAAATCCGATTGAACTAAAAACGATTTGCCGTTAAAACCATCAATTGGCTTCCACACTTTTTGCTCTGTATTTACGACCATAGCACGTTCACCATTGTCACCCATATCTTCTAAAATTAATACGTGCTTATTGTCTATTCTTTCCATTTTAAGAATAACTGCATTCGAAGTAAGTCCTTCACTCTGAAAGACAATCAAATTGCTTTTAACATCCTTTACATAGTAAACACCCTTTCCATTAAGCTTACGATAATAAACAACATATTCAGAATCATCTAAAATAAAAGGCTGAATGAAAATCGAAACGAAATCGGGTAATTTATAATCATATATTCCATAAAAAGTAATACCATAATTTACATTGTTATCTAACGATTTAATATACCTATTTTTTCTAAGATTGCTAAAAAAATAATTGTTGTTGCCAATTATATAACTCGTACGATTATCAATACTATTAGCTTTCAAACTGTCTAAGTTTTTACTTTCCTTTTTCATGATAAAATCAAGAAAGGCCGTTTCGTAATTCATCGTTAAGGATTTCGTATTTTCCGGTGATTTAGGTAATGAACCAGGTTTGCCATTGTCGTAATTTACCAAGGTGACCATCTCTTTCCTGAAATTTTCAAGCTCCTTAACTTGACCGAATGATTGATAACTTAATATTGAAATTATAACAATTGAGTATAAATTTTTTCTCATTATTTTAATATTTTAATTTAACCTTCCACCAGTTTTAAATAAGAAGAAGAATTAATTTTTGTTCCGAATTTATCTAAAACGATAACATGTAACTTTTCACCCAGGTCTTGAATTTCATAATTTAATTCATTCACTACTAATTTTTTTTGACTCAATAATCTACCAGTAATTTTATTTCCTTCCACTATTATATCTATTTTAATGGGAGTATTTAAATTGTTTTTAAATCGCAAATCTTTATATCCATAAACTACTGTTGCATCGGTGCCTAATGGTGCAAATCGAGTTTCGTCATTGTATAAATCAACGGAGTGATTATATCGCTCAGTAACTTCCAAACCCGAAATCAAACATAAATAATAAACAACTCCTGAAACCTGACAAATCCCACCTCCAACATCTTCTTTAATCTTTCCATTCTGAATGGTCCTACCCTTTTTAAATATCTTATTAGGATTTCCAACTATCTTCCAAAACGAAAATATTTGTCCTGGTAAAATTAAATGTTTACTGATTAAATTTGATGCCGTAGCTAAATTAAAAACCTTGCTTTCAAAAGTTGGACTTGGCATAATTTCCTGCTCAACTACTAATTCATATTTAAAGTCATTAAAATTAGTATTTAGTATAGAAAATCGTTTGTGATTCCCATGTAATAAATCATCCAATTTCTTTGAATGAATTTTAATAAACAATTTAACTAGATTGATCATCATCCATTGTCTGATTTAGTACATTCTAAAATAAGGTAAGAACTATACTCCTTAAAAATGGATTGTGCTAACACATAATCAAAATAGGAAAATATTCCTCTTAATTGAGGAGGTAGTCGATGAATAGGAAAAAATAAATATCCATAAACCATTTTTACTTTATAGTTGTCCCAAGATTTGACGTCTTTAATTGTCAATGAGTAAGCCCCATGCCATGAGTTTGATTTATAACCAATGAGTTTTCTTCGTTTTTTCGATGGGATATCAAATATCAATCGACCATTATTTTTCAAAACCCTGAAACACTCATTCAATATTTCATCCATCATATTTTTATCAAGATGCATAAATAGATGAAAACAAATTATGGTATCAATAGAATTATCTTCTAAATCAATTTTGTTTGCCTCCCCAACCAAAAACTTTTTCAAAGGGTATTTTAACTTAGCAACATCAATCATCTTATCACTTGCGTCAATTCCAATATTCGCAAAATTTGACAATCGTCCAGTGCCGCATGCTAAATCCAATATAATTTCATTTTCATCCTTTAATATAATTGATAAAATTTTCCGCTCTTGCTTATCGATGTATTTGCCATAAGAATTTGAAAAACGATTATCATCGTAGGATTCGGCTAATTCATTATAGTAGTTAATAATATCGTTCATTACACATGCAATAAATCAAATGTAATGAAAATCTTCTAAAATATTTTATATGTATTTTAAGGAATTTGGTTTTAATGAAATTGATACTAACTTATAAATAAGGCTATAACACTTTCTAAAAAATCTGTTATAATGTTATTGAAATATTAATACTTTACAAAATGAGTATTTTCAACAACACAGACTATTTTAAAATCCTATGATCAAAAGGAAATTTAAGCGACTCTACTATTTTAATTCTTGAAAAATCTTTATGCTTCGGATTGATTAATAAATTGAAATCTCCTTGTGTGACTACCGAAGGAACTTTTAAAAGGCAGTATTTATTGTCAATGACGAAATCATCACCAAATTTTTGAGTCGTAGGTGGATGAGGAAAATCTTGCAAATTATTAGGTAATATCGATTCGGAAAGTGGTTTAATTTTAATATCGTCGGGAACAAAAATCGTCACCATCAAATAATCATCGGGCAATGTGGCTAAAGTAAAATGAACCGCTACTTCTGCCATTGCCAATGAGCGATTACTGGCCGTATAAATTAATTCAACGCCGACTGAATTCCATCGAGCTCCTTTAATAGCAGATCCTTTACCTGATAAAGGTTTAAGGTACTTCTCACGACATAAACGAAATAATTCCATTTAAACTAAGATGCCGTGATTGATTCTGATAAGTTCACTAATAACAAGCTCCTTACCATACGAATCTTTTAATAATTCAATTGGTTTTAATTTTCCTAGCGCAAAAGATGGTGTATTAAGCCAAAGCTTTAATTTATCCATATCACCAAAGACATCTAAACCCACTTTAGTGACTTCAGCCATTTCAATTATCTTTTCCGAATGAATTGATTTAAAATGATGATTATTGGCTGTTTTATAGCGCATTAATGACTTCGTTGAAATATCTAAAAAATCAGCCCAGTCATTATCTGAAAATGGAGTATACAATTGAATCAAATTAAAAAGCGAATAAGGAATACCCACTCTAATGGCTGCGATAATTAACATCTTATTC
>JBJTMY010000011.1:0-3102 GCA_046073825.1 Bacteroidota bacterium | reverse complement strand
GATTGGAATGAGCTTTTTGTTTGTTCCGCTAACGATGCTAGCTTTGGGTTCATTAGCACCAAAAGATTTTCATCAGGGTACAGGTTTAAATAATATGATGCGTCAATTAGGTGGTTCTTTCGGAATTGCATTAATCACCACTTTAATCCATATTCGTAAAGGCTATCATCGGGATCATTTAATTAGTAATATGGATTTATATAATCCGAAGTTTGTAGCACGCTGGAATGAGTTGGTTGCAGGATTTACTGCTAAAGGATTTTCTTTTGAGCAAGCGCAGAATATGGCAGCTAAAGCGATGGAAGGAATGGTTATTAAGAATACGTATTTGCTTACGTATCTTGATGCCTTTTGGGCAACAGGGATTTTCTTAGTGGTTAGTATTCCGCTAATCTGGTTGCAGAAATCGAAAAAGAACGCCCCTGTGCCGGTGGATAGTCATTGATGAGAAATAATATTTAGAGAAAATTTTAAAATAATCTTCAATTAATTAAACGGCCTCAGTTTATTCGGTTTTTGACGATGGTAAAATTGCGTAAAACAAATTTAGAAGTTCCGAACTAGTGAGGAAATCACTGAATTTGTAGCAATTTTATCAAGGAAAAAATTTGCAAAGCAAAAGAATAAAGTGCAGCCTTGACTTTTTCTTTGGTTCTTTCATTTTGTGTCAAGACAAAAGAAAGAACAATTTCAAAGAAATCATTTTAAGTTTAATGGATGATTATTGGTAATTAGTACACTGAAATTGTCACTATTTACCTCTCAATTCCTTAATTTTGAAAATACTTACTTATCCGCAGACAAATCAATAAAAATGAATATCATTAAACAGCTGTTTTTTTGTTTTATAATGACGTTCGTGTTTATAAATGTTGGTTTTTCTCAGGATTTAGAAATAGAATCGGTTGCAAAATCAGAGGCGGGTAAATTCGTTTCATCTAAAATTGTTCAATCAGCAAATGCTAATTCAGATAATATAGATGTTACCTATTATAACTGTTATTGGTTGGTTGATCCATCACAGAATTATATTAGCGGACATGTACAGATCAATTTCAAAAAGGTAAGTTCAACGCTTGATACATTGTTTTTTGATTTAAGTAATTCCTTGATTTGCGATAGTATTATTTTTCATCAGCAATCAATTTCTTTTTTTCATCAAAATAATCAAATACTAATTCCTTCAACAGCTGTTCAACAAAATGATGCTATCACGATTTACTATCATGGTATTCCTTCTAGTAGTGGATTTGGTTCTTTCAAGCAAGGAAATCATCAGGGTGCTCCAATCGTGTGGACACTCTCACAGCCGTATGGAGCAGCTGATTGGTGGCCTTGTAAAAATACGTTAAATGACAAAGCAGATTCTATCGATGTCTTTATAGAAGTTCCTTCGGATAGGGTCGCCGTTAGTAATGGTTTACTGGTGAATCAAGAGGTAAATGGAAACAATAAAACATTTCATTGGAAACATAATTTTCCGATTACAACTTATCTTATTGCTTTTGCTGTTACAAATTATGCTCAAATAGATTTTAATGTTGCGTTTAATAATTCAAATACGATAGTTCAGAATTTCGTGTATCCCGAAGATTCTGTATCAGCTTCTACTCAATTATTAGATTTGATTCCTACCATGCAATTGTATGATTCTTTGTTTGGAGTATATCCTTTTTATGAAGAGAAATACGGTCAGGCACAGTTTGGATGGGGTGGAGGAATGGAACACCAAACGATTTCTTTTATTAATAATTTCGGGCATGAACTGATGGCGCATGAACTCGCACACCATTGGTTCGGAGATAAAATTACTTGTAATAGCTGGGAAGATATCTGGCTCAATGAAGGCTTTGCAACTTATCTCTCAGGACTTACCTATGAACATTACTATCCTGCTAATTATTGGCAGCAATTTAAAGTATCAAAAATTAATTCAATTACCAGTTTGAAATGGGGTAGTGTAAAATGTGATGATACTACTTCTGTTGGAAGGATTTTTAATAGTCGTTTAACCTATAATAAAGGTGCAATGATTTTACATCAACTGCGATTTATATTGGGCGATCAGGATTTCTTTACTGCTATTCGAAATTATTTGAATGACCCTTCACTTGAATTTAAAAATGCAACAACAGCGAAGTTAAAATTTCATTTCGAGAATGTTTGCGGACGTAGTCTTGATGAATATTTTAATGCATGGTATCAAGGACAAGGCTATCCGACTTATAAAATTATATGGAGTCAGTTAGCGAATAATGTTTCATTAAATTGTTCTCAAACAACTTCAGATTCAAGCGTTAGTTTTTTCAAACTTCCAGTACCAATTCAGCTAATAGGTGCAAACAACGATACGCTGATTACTTTGAATAATTATTTTAATTATCAGAATTATTCAATCACCATTCCTTTTAAAGTTGATACAATCATAATTAATCCTAATGCAGATATTATCACGGCTAATAGTATCGCCTTATCGCAAAAGCAAGAGAATATAGCTCATTTGTATTTTTCTATAATACCAAATCCTGCTACTGATTACATCAACATAAACTTTAATCAGCTACAAAATAATTTCACTTTACAGCTTATCGACATGAATGGAAAAATGCTGCTTACGGAAAATTACTTTGAAGCCAAAGAGGTAAACCTAAGTACTTCATCACTGAGTAGTGGTGTTTATTTTATCAAGATAAATGCAAAAGATTTTACGACTGGTCAATTTGTGGTCGTAAATAAGGATAATATTAAGTAGAGAAAGATTAATTTTGTGAAACAATAAAAAGTCATGGAGAAAATTTTAAATCTGATAAACGGCCAATTAGTAGCGCCTGTTTCTGATTCTTATATTGATAATTATAATCCATCAACAGGAAACGTTTATAGCTTAATTCCGGATAGTGATGAACGTGATGTGGAGCTGGCAGTAGATGCTGCTAAAAGGGCTTTTCCACTTTGGAGAGATATGACCAAAGAAAAACGTTCTGCGATTCTGATTAAATTAAGTGAATTAATTCAACGTGATTTAGATAAACTAGCACTTGCTGAATCGGTGGATAATGGTAAGCCATTATGGTTATCAAAGTCGGTAGATATTCCTCGTGC
>JBJTMY010000010.1:0-5544 GCA_046073825.1 Bacteroidota bacterium | reverse complement strand
GGCAACTTAAACCCCATTCCAAATGAACAACCAACTAACAGTTAATCCACCCGTGGAGGTGGAAGAATACGCTTCTTATATTGAAATAGAGAAGCAAGAGATAGTATCTAGTAGTTCAGCTTTTATCGGTGCGAATACCATAGAAGTTAATCTACAGGACATACAGAGATTTCACATTATTCCCGTGTTTAGTAAGGACAATGAACCTTTGATTAGTCACGGGGATTTCATTCAGACCACCTACGATGTGATTAACCATTGCTTCAAAGGGGAAGATATTCTCTCTCCTAGCATACGTGTTTCGCATCCCATTAAGGGAAGAACACCAGAAGCACGATACAAGCCAGCTAACCAGTTAGAAGACCACGAAAGAACCATCTATTACGAGAGGGCAATGTTTGTTTTCGAGATACCCAGCATCCAACTTACCATTGATGGGCAAACACTAAGTCTAACCATAGGTGGGGTGAAGTGCTACGGGGATGATAAGCTAAATAATAAGAAAGGATCTTCGGAGCATTTCAAAATCTTCATTGGTTTCTCAGTCAAGGTGTGCAGTAACCTTTGTGTTTGGTCAGACGGTGCGCAGGTTAAATTGGTGGTTAGAAGCCAAGGAGAGCTAATGGATGCCATAATGAATATGGTTCACCTGTACAACCCAGAACTTCACCTAAGAGCGATGCAGCGTTTAACGGAACACAATTTGACTGAGGCACAATTTGCTCAGGTGTTAGGACGTGCACGCTTGTATAATTACCTGCCCAATGAGGTTAAGAAAGAAATACCTCCTCTCTTGTTCACCGATACACAGCTAGGTTCTGTTGCCAAGGATTACTTCCAAGACAACAGCTTCTGCTGTAATGAGAACGGGGATATTAACCTTTGGAGGATGTACAATCTGTTTACGGGTGCGAACAAGTCAAGTTACGTGGATAGCTTCCTAGAACGAAGCATTAACGCATTTGATTTCACGCATCAGTTGCAATCTGGGCTAACGGGCGGAAGTACTAACTGGTACTTGAATTGAGGATATGAAGAAACAGAAAGTAGGGTTTCTCCATCCCAATGTGCTGTTAGTAATTACACCCAAGGGAATCATCCTTGAATTGTACACACCGATACGAGCTGAAGTGGTTCGTGAAATCGGTAATCTTCCCAAAGGGACTAAGGTGTATATCGACGCTATCGTAAAAGATAACTTAAATAAAATAATTTATTGCATTGGGAGCAAATGGTATCCCTACCGCCATTTTAAGGTAGGTTAACAATTTAAATATAGCCTCTTAGAGAAATCTAAGGGGCTTTTTTATTTATATGGAAACAGAAAGCAAAATTCAATCATTTCATATTACTCATACCGTTAAATCAATATGGCAAATCTGCCATTGTGGGAATTTGGTGCTTATCGCATATTTGTTAAAATGGAGTTAACTAAAGAGGAAGTTTGTAAACATGTTGGGACTAAAATCCGAGAAGCGCGCGAGAACAAAGGTCTTACAATGGAAAAATTTGCTCATGAATCTGGTATTGACTACACTCAGATAAGTCGCATCGAGTTAGGGAAAATTAATACAAGCATTTATCAGATGTATGTAATAACTAAAAAATTGGAAGTGCCAATGAAGGATTTATTTGTTTTTTAATTGTATAAATGATTACCTCAATAATCAAGTTTACAATGTTTTTAAAAAGTAATTCCTTTCAATAGTCATGAATTTAAACAGTAAATTGATGCGAAATATTGTTTTGGTTTCAGTGATTTCTTTTTTGTGCAATTTTCAAATTATAGCGCAAAATCAGATAATAAAAATAAATAAATGGAGGATTGATAATTCCATAAATTATGACAGAATTGCTGTTTCCTCAGATTTGAAAATTGAAATATTTATTGAAGGACTTCAGAGTATTGCAGTACTCTCAAAAAAAGATGCAAATAACCAATATGAAGTCTATTTAAAAGGGAAATTAATTAATCATTTAGTTAAAGCAAACAATATTGAGAGCTATAAATGGGAAGTTGAGCCTTCAGTTTTAGGTAAACGAATGTTAGTGTATTTTGAAATTATAAATAATTCAATTTCAAAAAGTGTATTGTTGAATTTTCAAGATATGAATAATATGATCTGGGAATTGACAGGTAATTAATAATCGTAAGATATGTGGGAGCAAATTAAACAAGTTTTTACATCTTGGTTTGAGAATAGGAAAGACCGAGAGCATTTAATTCGTGATTTTAATAAATCAAGTAGAGCGGCTTATATTGCAGGGATAGTGCCCACTTTATTTGAAGCTAAAATATCTGTAGGAGATTCTAGATACACTCATGCTTTTTCAAAGTGGGCTGCTGGCGGATTTCGGATAAAAGCACTTACAGGGAGAAATCTTAATAGGTCTGAGATGGAAGAAATGGGTAAAGTGGTTTTAGTAAATTCTGCTTTAGTTAGAAACTTAGTATCCTTGGGATTCGACACTCTAGAATTACATTCTGATGTAGGAAATATTGGTTTAAAGTGGGAACTCAAAAAGTACATTGATGTAGTTGGATACTTGTAAATATTTTATATGTTCAAAGTAATAGGGGTTAAATTGAAACATTTTTTTTTGTCATTTCGCTTTTTTTCAAATCAAGCACAAAAGTTGAGTTATCGAGAAGAAGTTAAAAAAGAAACGGTGAAACTCGATTTTGATAATGTTTTTAATAGTATCGGTTTAGCCGGGATTTTATATGATCAGCTTAAAAAAAGAATTCATCCAGATAGAGAAAAAGATGATCAGAAAAAGGAATTAGCTAATGAATTAGCCCAACTTATATCTGAGAATAGGAGAGATTACAACAAGTTATTAGAGTTGAAAAAAAGAGCTGAACTTGAATTGAATATTTGTTTTTGAATATTATGTCGAATACTTCATTTGTATTAATTCTTGTAATATTTATTTTAATGGTTTGGGGTATAATATATTTAATATTTAATCCAAATGAGAATAAAATATATTTTGAAAGTGTCGATGAAAATAAAAAATCAAGTAGTGACAATCGGGATTTTACCTTTTTCGCCTATTTAGTAGTAGTTGTTTTAGTCGCATTAACAATTCTCATCAGTTTTAATTAAACTAACATGGTAAATACAAATGTATTTTTTAATCGATTATTTGACTTGTGTGTAGATATATTAACTTACTGGGCAAAATTATCAGGAATGACGTATAAAGAAATCAATATTTGGATTTTTTGTATAATTGAGCCATTTGTCTTCCTTATAATGCTCGGAATAATTGTTGGCCAAAATCGAGTAATTAGAAAAATAAAAAACGACTTGTGAATTAATGGATTTTTCTGACATAAATGAAATACAATATTTTACATGTAAGGAATTGTTTGATCTATATGTAAAAAGGTATATCCAAGAAATTGGAGATCCTAAAAATGTATTGGAAATAGGAACTCATGTTTCATTAAATGGTATAATAGATAATTATATCAAAAAAAAGCATTTGGAATGTAAACCTCCGACATGTCGTGAGATTTTTTTAATATTGAAATCTCCGCCCTTTTTTTTCAGATGGTATACTTCTGATACATTATGTTTAGGATCATTAATGGTATTAACATATTGGAATGAAATTAGTAATACAAATTTTGAAATTATAAGTGCTAAAGAAGTTACAAGCATAGCAAAAGTCATTATTAATAAGTGTAGTGGTATGGAAAGTGCTTCTTCAAATAATTTTTTTAGTAGATTTTACAGAGACATCGAATTAGAACTTGAGAATCGTAAAATGATTGATATTCCCAAGCCCGCTGATAGTAACTATCGAGCATTTATAATTAAAAAAAGCTCTGGGCCTTTAGAATATCCCTTTAATGTCAATCCCAACTTTTGTTATTATAATTTTGAATTAGAGTTTGAGGGTGAAATGTATTTATTGAGAGAAGAAAAGCCAATTGATTTTATAGATGAAAATGGAACATATCAAGTCAATAAAAGATTATTGCTAAAGATTACTGATTATGTGCTTGAGCATCGAAATGGATCAAATGTGCTAGTTAACATAAGCTGAGGTTTGGATTTTTTGGGAAATCTATAGCTTACTAGTTTCCATTTAAACCTTTCCAATGTAATTCATCCTTTTTTTCAATATATTCCATTAAGTCTTTTATTGCTTCTTCAATTTGTAATAATTTGTCGTCATGTTGTTGAACTTTTTCTAATTGATTTTGGTGAGAAAACCAATGCAATAATTTTATATTATGAAAAGCTCCGTCATCTGGTGTGAAAACTTTTTTAATTCTGTGATCTATAGAAATAAATGAAGGGTATCTTGTTGCGGTATAAAGCTCTAAAAACCTTCTCAATGCATTTGGCAAAAGAAGGGTATATGAAAATTGTGATTTGTCTTCAAGTTTGTTGAAGTCGTTTAAAATATGAAATAGTGCAACATATTCAGAATTGTATTTTCGAAAAGAATCAGGTAAATGCTCCAAATTTGACTCTCCAGAATCCTTGCGTTTTATATAGTAAAATTCAGATTTGTTATTATAAGGTTTAAATAATTCATCAGAATCCTTAAGCATTGAAAAAAAATCAAAATTATGAGTTGAAACAAAAAGTTGCGCAAAATCTTCTAGCTTGAGAAAGTCTTTTAATAATGATCGTACTTGGAAAACGTGATTGTTATCTAAACTTGAGATAGGATCATCAATAAATATAATCGTGTTAGTAAGTTTTGATGGGGCACCATCTCGAAGTGATTTTAATTCTGTTAAAAAATATGCCAAAGCAATTGCAGATTTTTCTCCTTCACTTAAATGTTCTGCTGGATGACTAGACCTTTCCAATCTAAATTTTTCGTCTTTTATTACAATTTTTATGTCATCTCTGTTTAATAGTATTTTTAATATATCGTTGATCTCAACTTGTCCTTTTACCTTGTCGCTAAGTTGAGATTTATATACAATTATTAACTTGTCGTTAGCTTTTATTTTATCTACAATTTTCTGGATTTGCTCATCTGCATTAACCTTCGCAAGTTCTTTTTTATTATATTCTTCTGTTGTAAGATATTCAGCAACGTAATGATTTAAAATTTTAGAAACAGCTGATTTTTTTCTCTCGGAAAATTGACATAGCCATTCATTATGCTTCTTGATAATTGTTTCAATTACTTCAAAATTCTTGTTTAGTTGAATGATTTCTACTTTTGTTGAGGTAATTGGATTAAAAATATTTGAACCTTTCTTTATTAAATCAGCTTCAATAATCTTAAGTTTAGATTTATATTGGGCTTTTTTTATTTCATACTCTTGTAAAGCAAGTTCATATTCCGATTGAAATATTTCAGCAATATCTTTTTTGTCAGGAAACTTTACATCTACAGTTTTATATTCCGCTTCAATTAAATTAGTTGTTAGTTCTATCGTTTCTTGTATTTCTTTTAGTTTTAAAGAATAAAAAGAGTTTAAATTGGAAATTCTCTCTAATGGAAGGGTTTGCATACAAAATATACAATCTTTAGAGTCTTTGTGAAGTGGTATTCCTTTTTGTA
>JBJTMY010000009.1:0-5084 GCA_046073825.1 Bacteroidota bacterium | reverse complement strand
TTTTGTATCGGGCATTTGCTCATTTATAGCAAACAAATAGATTTCATGATGTGCGCTTAGGTGCTTAATAAAATAATAGGCCCTTAGTTTGTCACCCTTTTCAAGAGGAAATGGAAATCTAGAAGTAAGAAAAAGTAGCTTCACTATTTCGATTCTCGTTTTATCTGACCTGCGCCAGTGATTTCAGACTTGATTTCTGGTGTGCCCTTATAATAAATGTCGCCGCTGCCATTTATAGTTGCTTTTAATAAAGTGCTAGGACTACATCTTACATTGCCTGACCCGTTAATTTCAAACTTGCATTTGTCGGCAACCAATTCATATGCATGTACATCGCCAGGTCCATTAAGAGTTCCTTTTAGTAAATCAGATTTGCCAGATAAAATAGCATCTCCATTATCGTTAATAGTAACATCGATTGAACCCGTATTAATTTTAGAATAAACTTTTCCGCTACCTGTTAGATTAATTTTTAATTCACTTTGGTATTTAGTAGGATTATAATCTACTTGCCCTTGACCAGAAATATCTATGTAATCAATTTTTGGCGTAGTAATTTTAATTTCAATGGGTCGTTGTACATTAAACTGTTTCCCAGTTTCAATGAATAGTTTTTTACCTACATTATGAATATATAGTTCGCTGAAAATATTATCCTGACAAGCAATAGAAAAGATAGCGGAATCACTTTCTTCTACAACAATGTGAGCAGGAATTTCCAAATATAATTTGTCGAAACTTTTAATTGTTACATTATGTAAATTAATAGCTCCTTCTCCTTCTACCTTATATTTACAAGAATCAAAAAGAAAGCACAACAGAGAAGCGATTAGCAGGGAGTAGATAATCTTCATTAACTAATAATTTTGTTAAGCGAATATAATAAACATTTATGGGTTTGGCTTAAATTTACACTCATAAAAATTAATGAAAATGGACCTTTCAAAATTCAAACATAAATCATCAATACAGATTCGTTTTAAAGATATCGATCACATGGGACATGTAAATAATGCGAATCATATTACTTACTTTGAATTGGCTCGTATTCATTATTTTGAAGAAGTTATTCATGAAACAGTAAACTGGAATGAGCAAGGTGTAATATTAGCTAAAACAGAGATTAATTATCACCGACCAATACTATTGAACGATCATGTTTTTGTTTATTCGCGGGTAAGTAAATTAGGTAATAAAAGTTACGAGGTAGAATATGTCATAACTGTTGAACATGGAAATAATATCACCGTTTGTGCTTCGGGGATGTCGGTTCAAGTTTGTTATAATTATTTAAATAATACCACTGTATCTATACCCGATTCATGGAGAAAAAAAGTATTGGAATACGAAATTGGTTTGGATGCTGCCAACTAAAAAGGCTGAGCATATAATTTAGTAAATGAATGTTTAAATCGTAAATCGTTTAGTTCTTCTTGCTGTGGAAGATATTTAATTTGAATATTTTTCTGTTTTAGAGAATCAAGTGTTTGTTCATCGGTATAATATCCATAGCTCACCAATTTGTTTTCTTTTCCTTTCTGTAAAACAAGGATGTCAGAAAGATACCAACCAGCAATTACATAGGTGAGTTTAGTAGTTTTTTGCGATTGTTGTATAGTTTTTTCTGCAAATGAAGTACGGTTAATTCGCTTTGTTATATCTGCAGTAAATATTCCTGAGAATATATCAAAGGCTACTTTTTGATTGCTGATGGTAAACGTATAACTCGCGAAACTTTCTTTTGATCCACGTAATGGGTCCGACAAATTGATTCCAAATAAAAAACAAGAAATTATTAGAGATAAGGCTGTGTATTTCTGAAGTTTCTCCTCTGATAAAAAGGCTGTAAGTAAAAACAAATACGGAAGAATAGGAATAATAAATGCCGATTTGAGTGGTAAACTAATAAAGACAATTTTGAATAATATTATTCCTGCCATTGCAAGAATAAAAATTGGCGACTTTGATAAAGAAGGTTTTCTATAAAATTCTATTAAACCATTTACTACTAAAACAAAAACACTTAAATAGCCAATTATACCGAATGCACCAAAACTACCTTTATAAAAGTTTTTTGCAAAAGAGGGAATAGGGAAGTGTTCATAATAAGTGAAAAACGAAAATCCATATTCTTTAAAAACGGGAATAAAAATGAACAGGGTAAACAACAATATTATTGTTCCTAGTTTAACACTGTTTTTAATAAAATTAACTCGATTAGTTAAAAACAAAAATAATAACATGGGTATAACGGCAGCCCCTGAGGTGATTCTACAGCCAATAGCTGTTGCGAGGAATAAACCGCTAATTAAAAAATTATTTTTTATCAGAAAGTAAAGAGACAAAATAATAAAACTACAAGCCCAAACATAATCCATGTTATTGGTGCAGTTGATATAGAAAATGGGTGTAAAAGCAAGACTTAATGTTGCCCATTTCCATGCTAATTTAAATTCTTGAAGTAGCTTGATAAAAAAGTAAATCCCAATACTGCTGATTAATAAGGTAACAAGATTATACATTACAGGCCCTGTATTCCAGATGCAGGTGTAAATTAGCTCTTGAAAAGGATGTCCTGGTAATCTAGACACTTCATATACGCCTGTTTTAGCAATTCTTTCTGCTACTAACGGTAATGCCCATGCGTCTTCCTCTGATCCAAATCCAAAAAACAAAAAGGGCAGACGTGTTAGTGCAATTACGAAAGTAAGTAGCAATGGCGACTGCCCAATTTTATTTAACCATTTCATCGTAATAATTCCACTGCTTTTTTAAAGGTAGGATCATTATCATTTAAAGAGCGATATAGGCCTTCATCATTCCAGGCAATACGTGCCATAAATGATTTCAGTTGATTTTTTATTTCTTGTTTACTTTTGTCAAATCCATATTGATCAAAAGGAACTCCATGACTGGTAGCAAATTTTGTGAAACCATTTAGTAAATTATCATTCACAACATAATTAGCGGCAAAATCATTCGCATTTTTATAAGACTTTAAACTTGCAATATTATTATCTGCATAGTCATAACAGAATTCACTAAACGAATTAAGTGAATACAGTTTACTTAAATAGTTGCTCGAATGCGACGTGTCGAGAGGGACAAAATAATCAGGAGTGATTCCTCCTCCACCATAAACAATTTTTCCTCCTGCTGTTTTGTACTCCTTACTTTTATCTAATTTGATGCTATCTTTCGAAAATAGCTCACCACTATATTCACGGTCTAATATATCTTCTGCATATTTATCATTACCATTAGCATACGATTTTTGAATACATCTTCCCGACGGAATATAATACCGTGCAACAGTCAAACGAATGGCAGAACCATCGCTGATAGGAGTTTGTTCTTGCACAAGACCTTTTCCAAAACTTCTGCGCCCAATAATCATCGCTCTATCCCAATCTTGCAATGCACCAGCTAAAATTTCAGCGGCGGAGGCAGAGGATTCGTTAATTAATACAGCAATTTCTACATCTTCTAACAATCCATTTTTCGAAGTGGTGTATTTTTGTCTTTTACGATTGTTGCCTTGAGTATAAACCACCAGCTTTTCACCAGCAATCATTTCATCAATAACATCTACAGCAGTTTCTAAATATCCCCCAGGATTATTTCTCACATCAATAATTAGTTTTTTCATGCCGGCTCTTTTTAACTTCTCTGCCGCAGCAACAAACTCATCATGAGTAGTTGCAGCAAAACGATCAATTAAAATATAACCAATGTTAGCATTGTACATGTAAGAAGTGGTAATACTATAGATTGGAATTTCACCTCTTGTAATATCATAAGTTAATGATTTTCCGACGGCTTTTCGGAACACCGTCACATTGACTTTTGTTCCTCCTTCACCCTTCAATAATTTCATCACCTCTTTATTAGTGATTTTTATTCCTGCAATATTCTTTGAATTTACTTTTACGATGCGATCGCCATCGTGTAATCCGGCTTTTTCGCTCGGGCCATTATCAATTACATTTAATACAACTACTGTATCATTTAAAATTCTGAATTCGACACCTATGCCTTCAAAGTTGCCATCCAAATCTTCATTTACTTCTTTTAAATCGGAGGCCGGAATATAGGTAGAGTGTGGATCAAGTTGATGCAGTAACGATTCAATGGCTTTGTCTTGAGTTTCATCTAAATTTAGTGTATCCACATAATTTGATTGAATATAATTCAGTACTTCATCCATTTTGTTAGCACCATTCAATTCATGTTTTGAATTAAGTCTATCTCCAATGTAAATTCCTAACGCTAGGGCAATACCGAAAACAAACGGCATCCAAGATCTGGAGTTTTTTTGTTCACTCATTATACCGCTTTTTTATAATGTTCTACCGATACACCAAATTTGGTAAGAAATTCTACTCCTTCTTCTATTTCAATCCCTTTAAACGCGGCATAAGAATCAAGAAAAATAACTTTCTTAATTCCAGTGGTATAAATGATTTTAGCACAGGCAAGGCAAGGAGATAGTGTAACATAAAGCGTCGCGCCTTCCATAGTAATTTGATTCTTGGAGGCATATAAAATTGCATTCGCTTCTGCATGCAAGGCCAATGAACATCCGCCCTTACGATCACGAGCACACCCGACTTCGGGCCATTCCTGATCACAGTTATGGGTTCCAGCAGGAGGACCATTATACCCAAGTGAAACAATACGCGTGTCTTTAGAAATAACAGCACCAACCTTCGCTTTTACGCAATGAGATTTGCGAGAAAGGTTCACTGCTAAGTCCATATAAATATCGTCAAAGCTTAAATTTTTCATTGTTCAAAGATAATAATTGTAAGAGTGGTAAATTACCATTCTCCACTTAGGTTAGGGAAGAATGTTTTAATAATCGCTCCAGGAAAAATTTTTATTCGAATGGAATACATAGGGGAACTTACTTTTGTTTCAATTTCAGGATTGTCAACAACAAGATAGCGATAGCCAATTCCTGCACCTATGCCAATCCATTTAAAAATTTTAACCTGACCAGTAACACCTAGTTCACTGATTACTATGGAGTGGTTAAATATTTTTCTTGTTTTGTAGTCTTTGTCGTAATAACTGAAATAAGA
>JBJTMY010000008.1:0-20842 GCA_046073825.1 Bacteroidota bacterium | reverse complement strand
ATGGATAAATCTTCAAAAAGTTATTTAAAGAATTTTGTAAATAAAATTTATACATTACTATATAAGTATCAATTAAGGAAACGGCTTGATGCGATGAGTGTGATTCCCTTACTTTTCTAGCATTAGTTTTGACAGAAGGTATAATAAAGTCCTCATAACCTCTTTCTATTACAACAATTACATCCGGATTCAGCAAATTAATTTTAGCAGCATAAATGTTTTTTAATTTTTTAATATTTTTATAAAAAGTAATAAAAGGAATACTATTTAAAGGAATATGATTTTCAATTTCCATATCATAGCAATTAACTTTTTCAGAAATAGGATAAAAAGAAGGTTGATTTTTTTGAGAAGCAATTAATATTGTTACCTCGTAACCATAAACATCTGCTAAATAATTTGCTTTGGTAATAAGAACCCTTTCAGCACCACCTGGTTTTATCAAAGAGCCAACACAATATAATATTTTCATTTGATTTAATATTTAATTGCCAAAAAAATTAACTTTTAATAATTATCGCACTTTAATTAAATATTTGATTACCAGTATCATAATTTTAATTTTAAATAATTTAACATTAAATTTTATTAAATATTTAAATTCTTGATTACACAATTTTATTAAATATTTTCGGAAATATTTTTTATATTTTTTATCATCAAATTCAGTTGAATAAAAATATTTAATTTTTAATTGTTCTTTAGTATTATGATATCTTGAATTTCCACTATAAATTCCTTGACCGTGGTATCTATATACTCCAGAAACAAATGGCAATTTTGCACCTTTCATACCTGTTCTTGTTAATTCAAATAGTAATGGTATGTCACCTATTGAAAACTTTGGTAAAGATTGATAATCTATAAGTCCATTCCTAAATAAAATTGTAAGAGTTGGCACTTGATTTTCTTTGATTATATCATAATAATCAAACTTTCTTAAACCTCCAACTATACTTGTAATTTTACCATTATTATGTAAAACTTCGCAATATGTCCCACAAACAGAAAATTCTTCATTATACTCTAAAAAATCTACTTGTTTTTGCAATTTATAAGGGTCTGTCCAATAGTCATCACCTTCGCAAATGGCAATATATTTTCCTTTACATTGTTTAACGGCAAACAAACCATTAGCCTGCATACCTATATTTTGTTGTTGTCTAAAGTATTTAATTAAATTACCTTTTGGATGAGTTGAAATAATCTCATTTATTATTTTTTCAGTACCGTCAGGTGAACAATCATCTGCAATGATTAGTTCAAATTCAAAAGTGGTTTCTTGCATCAAAACTCCTTGAATAGCTTGTGTAATGTATTCTTCATGATTATAAGTAATCATATCTACGGAAACCATTAATTTTTTTTCCATTTAAAATTCAATTTTTTTTGCAGGATTACCAAAAACAGTAGTGTTTTGTGCAACATTTTTAATTACTACACTACCAGCTCCAATAGTTGACCAAGTTTTAATTTTTATTCTATCTAAAACGGTTGCTCTAACTGCTATAAAAACGTTATCTTCTACTTGTGTGAATCCACCTAGAAAACTGTAATCGCCTATTCTACAATTTTCACCTACAATTACATCATGACCTAAAATACAATAGGTCATTATTTGAGTAAAATTACCAATTTTAACATCTGTACTAATTAATGTGCCTTTTCCTATTACATTTCCTATTCCAAGAACAACATTACTTCTAATTACTGCTTCTTGATGAATTAAATTTATAAATATTCCACCTTTTGAAATTATTATTTTTGTATAATATTCCGACCACTTCAAGGACCCTAATCCGCAAATAAAGACATCATTTTCTTGGACAACATAATCTTCTACTGATCCTAAAATATTAGGATAATTTTGAAATCCATCTAAGGCAATTTCATTATCATCTAAAAACCCTTTTAATAAAAATTCTTTGCCATATCCTTCACAATCTTTAGCAAAATCTGACAATTCTCTACCAAAACCTCTTGCACCAATGATAATTAAATTTTTCATATTAGGCTATAATTAAATTGCATGCTGCCCAAGAGTAACCAACTCCAAATCCTTCAATGACAACATTTTTTATTGAATTAAACTTATTTTGCTTATGAGCTTCATACAAGGCAATGGGTATAGTTGAAGAAACTGTATTACCGCAATGTTTCATGGATATATAAAACTTTTCCTCACTAATTTTGAGTTTTTTGCGCAAATGATTTAGAATATAAAGATTTGCTTGATGAAAAATAAATAAATCTACCTTTTCTATTGATAAATTTGACTTTTCCAAAATGGCTTGAGTCAATATAGGAATTGATTCACTTGTAAAATTGAAAATTTCGGTTCCGTTCATAAATAAATTATCATCATTCTGAATATTTCCAAATTCATCAACACTATCTACACCTTTTTGATACAAGTTTCGCATTCCTCTATTTTTAACAATTAAATTTTCTGCCCCACGCCCATCAGTACCAAAAATAAAATCTCCAATAGTACAAATACCCGGGTCATTAGAAATTAAAGTAGCCGCCGCCGCATCTCCAAAAATGGTTTTATTACTTTTGTCTTTTGGGTGGATAAATTTAGAATACGTTTCTGAGGTAATTAGTAGTACATTTTTTGCCATCCCTCCAGCAATTAAACCTTTTGCTAAACTTAATCCATAAACAAATCCTGAGCAACCTAAATTAAAATCTAGCGCACCGCAAGAAGTATTTAAACCTAATTTATCTTGAAGAATGCAAGCGGTAGTAGGTAAAAAATAATCCGGACTTTGAGTACAAAAAAGTAAAAAGTCAATGCTTTTTCTATCTATAGAATGTTCCAAAAATAATTTCTCTGCAGCTTTTATAGCCATATCCGATGAAAATTCTTCAGGCATACTAATATGACGTTCATAAATACCTGTCTTAGAACTTATTTTTTCTATACCCCATTCAGGAAAATCCTTATTTATCTTTTCATTTGATAATGAAAAAAAAGGCAAATAATAAGATATTGCTTTAATATTAGCTTTCATTGGATTTTATTATTGTATAGATGCTCCACCATCAATAATTAAATTAGTGCCTGTGATCCAAGAACTTCCTTCACATAATAAAAAACAAATTGAAGATGCAATTTGCTCAGGACTTCCATAACCTAGAGGATAATTTTTTATTTCATCATCAATCAATTGATTTTCTATTATATTATCATTTTTAAAATTCATATCAGTTTTCACCATACCTGGGCATACAGCATTAACACGAATTTTTTTTGTTGCTAATTCAAGTGCCATTACCCTAATAGATGCAGAAATTGCCCCTTTAGAAGCGCTATATGCAGCGCCTCCTCTTGCAACAGTTGAAAATCCACTTATTGATGATACGAATACAATTGAAGCTTCTTTTTGGATTAATTTCTTACGTACTAGTAATTGAGTCAAAATAAAAGGTGCTTCAAAATTAATTTTCATTATTTTAGAAAGTTTTTCTCTATTAGTATATGAAAAAGGTAAATTTTCTGATATACCCGCAGAATGAACTATTCCATCTAATTTTTCTAATAAAGAAACTAACAATTCAATAGCCCCATCTTCGTCAAAATCAGAAACTATTTTTTTATGACCAGAACCATATAATTCAATAAATACCCGATTCAATTTTATTTCATCTCTTCCAGTAATTATCAATTTAGCGCCCATTTGTGAACACAATATTGCAGTTGCTTTTCCAATACCTGATGAAGCACCTGTTATTAATATATTTTTATTTTCTAAATTAAATGGGATATTTATCATATTAAAGCTCAATTAAATCTAATACTGTTATTTTATTAGTTTCTAAAAAACAAGTCCCCCAAGATAAACCTACACCAAAACCACATAACAATATATTAAATTTTTCTTTCTCTAATTGATTTTTTAGTTCTGTAACCATAGTTAATGGTATTGAGGCGGAACTAGTATTTCCGTATTTTTTTAATGAGTAAGGTACTTTTTCAACTTCAAGTTTTAGTTTTTTTCTAATCATTTCATTCATCTTAAAATTTGCTTGATGAAAAAATGCAAAATCAACATTTTCTTTTGATATATTGGCAAATTCGAATAATTCATTTACAGTTTTTGGAGCTTGACTTATTCCAAATCCAAAAACATCCATTCCTTCTAATACTAGTTCACAACCATTCCGTTTTATCCCTTCACCATAATTAATAACTTTTAACGAATCTGCATTAAAAGGATTTCTAAAACCTCCTTCATTTATAATAATTGCTTTATAACCAGAGCCATCAGTCCCTAAATTAAAGCTCATTGAAACATCATCTACTGTTCTTTCAAGAATTACTGCAGAAGCTGCATCTCCAAATAACATAGCAGAACTTTTATCCTCAATATTTATTGTTTTGCTTGGTGTATCTCCGCATATTAACAATCCTTTTTTTAAAGTTGAATTTTGTAAAAAAGTAGCCAATACGCTTAATCCATATACAAAACCAGAACAACCAAGGGGAATATCAAATGCAATGCAAGAACTTGGAATACCTAGTTTATTTTGCAATATAGGTGCAGTATTAGGGACATTTAAATAATCAGGTGTTTGTGAAACAAAAATCAAAACATCAATTTCATTTTTATCAATTTTCATTTCATTAATTAAATTTGATGCTGCAACAAATCCTAAATCAGAAGTTGTTGTGAATTTATCAGCTATTCTAAACTCAGAAACTCCAGTTGCTTGAGTAAATTTTTCTATCTCTTCTTTTGTATATAAAATATTTTCAGAGTTAATTTTCTTTGTTTTGGGAACTGCAGCAGACAAACCAATCATCTGAATGTTGTCTATTTTAAAATTTGCCATTATTAATTATCTTATTATAAACTTCATAAAACCACTTAATTCTTAATTCATTATCATAAACATAGCCACTATGATTTGCCTCACGCACACCTTTTTGTACTTGTTCTAAAATTACTTTATCTTCATCGAAAACTTTAGATCCAAAATTTACAACTTCATCTGACATAGCATTTAATAAATTAATTGAAGTGTCGTTTAATTTTTCAATTTTGGAATTATAGTAAATTAATCTATAGTTTGTTTTTGAGGATTTCAAAGGCAATATATTACCAATAGTAATATTTAACCCTTCATAAATTCCAATTGTTAAGTTCGGAAAATGCAATAAATGTTGATAATTATTATTTTGTAACTTTCGAGGCAAATACTTATTCAAAAATCTATCTCTTTTTATTCTAGCTTCATTTATAACAGGTGGCAAAGTTATTTTTGAGGAGTTCTCGTCTTGAAATAAATCCTCTTCCATTTCAATACAATAACCTATTTTCACCAAAGTATCTTTATGAAGTGATAAACAATGTGTTTTATCTACTACATTTTCACAAATAAATTTCCAATTTACTTTATGAATATTATTTTCTTCATGAATTTTAGAGCTTAAAATACCAGAAATAATTAGTAAGTCTTCTTCAATGCCTTGAATTTGTTCTTTAAAAGTAAGAATAGGCTTTTCATTAAAATTAAAAAAAATGAATTGACCTATAATTTCAATCGGATATTGCTTTAATGAATATTTTTTGCGGAGTTCATCAGTTTCAGCAATATTTTTGTTTTTTATCACTCCACATTTATCAAAACTCCATGAATGAAATTGACATTTTAAAACAGAATTTCCTTTATTATTAATAAATATTCTATTAAATCGATGAGGACATAAATTTTGAAATGCTAATATTTCTTTACCATTATTATAAATAATAACCGAATTTATTCCAATATCTAAAACAAAATAGTCATTTTTATTTTGAACTTCATATAACAAACATGAAAACAACCATTTTTCTTTAAAAATTTTTTCGATTTCTAAAGCAAAATGATTATCATCATAATAATTATATGGTTCAATTAATTTATTTAACATTAAAGTATATAATTATTTAGAACTAATAACTGTGAAAACATCTTGTAAGTTTTTAGAATTTTTAATATCCTCTCCAGTTAATTTAATTGAATATTCTTCATCAACCATTGCAATTAATGACAATGCAGTTAACGAATCCCATTCATCTAAATCTCTAAATACAGTTTCAGCGTGAATTAATCTTGCATCAGTATCATCAAGCATATCAGCAAAATGTTTTAAAAATGTTGAAATTTCCATATTATTAATTATTAATTATTAAACATATATTTTTTAGTTCTTCTACAGAAGTAGAATTAGATAAAGGTAAACATAAAATTGTAGATGCTACACATTCTGATACTTCCATTTCATTTTTAATCACATATTTTAAATTATTTAATGATGGATAAAAATAGCGTCTTGGAAAGATTTTAGCGGCATTTAACCTATTTTGAGCTTCTAGTAAAGCAGCCTCTGTTTCAAAAAGTACGGGGTAATAACTATAGTTCCAATTAGTATTTTCTCTTATTTTAATTTTTTGCAATTTAGAGAAATCCAAATGGGAATCATAATAATCTATCGCTTTTTTTCTGCCTTCTAAAATAGAGGACATATGTGGTAAAACAGCCAATCCCATAGCGGCTTGTAATTCTGTTATTTTGCCATTAATACCAACTCCATGAAAATCAAGAGGTCCATTATGCCCAAAGTTATGACTATAAAATAATTTTTCTCTTAGTTCGGTATCTTTACAGAAAATAGCTCCTCCCTCTCCTGTATGAAATAATTTAGTAGCATGAAAACTACAGGTACTTACATCACCATAATCAAAAATTGATTTGCCTTTATAGGTTACACCAAATGCATGTGCCGCATCATAAATTACTTTTAAATTGTGTTTGGCAGCAATTTGTTCAATCACTTCAACATTACATGGATTTCCAAATACATGAGTTGCTAATATTGCAGTTGTTTTTTCTGTAATTGTTGCTTCAATTTTGGTTTCATCTATGGTGAAATATTCTGGATGTATATCAACAAATACGGGAGTACAGTTTTCCCACACAATGGCTGCAGTTGTTGCAACATAGCTAAAAGGAGTAGTAATTATTTCTCCATTTTTCCCTAAGTTTTTTAGTGCAATCTGCAAAGGAATGGTGCCATTATTCATGATAATGATATTGTTAACCGAAAGGTACTCTTTTAGTTTTTCTTCCAACTCCAGAACCAATTCTCCTCTATTGGTTAACCATTGGTTTTTCCAAATTCGGAGCAATTGAGTTTGATATTCCTCTAAGGGAGGAAAAAAGGTTTTGGTTACATTTATCATTGTCTTTTAATAATTTTAATGATTTCAAAAAATGATTCTAATTTAAATAAATAGGAAAGAATTGAATACAATAGTACCCCAATAGTTCCTCCAAATAATAGTCTAACAAAGTCATTGTTACTTATATATAATGAAAGAAATTGATCACAAGCAAAAATAATAACACCTATAAATGCGCTTAATATAAAAATTGGAAGTAAATCTAGAATTTGTTCTGTTGCTGGATAACTAATAAATTTTCCACTGTAATGAGTATTAATAAATAAACAAAGTACCGAAGATAGCACACTTCCATATAACAAGCCATAAATACCATACTGAAATGAGATTAGCAAAACCAATACAACAAGTATTTTCTTAAAAATCTCTAATTTCAAAAATAAATCGCTTCGTCCTTTCACGTTCAAAATTTGTAAATTATAGGAATGAATTGGATAAAGTATTCCATTTATACATAAAATTTGAAAATAAGGTACAGCAGGCAACCATTTTTCAGTAAACAAAAATCTAAATAATGGTTCAGCAAGCACTGCCATTAATATGAGTATTGGGGCAACCAAAAAAATTACCATTTGCATAATACGCTTGTAAACACTTTTAAGCCGAGGATTATCATTTTGAATTGAAGAGAATAATGGAAACGAAACTTTAGTGATTATAGAACTCGCACTTCCAACAGGAAGCATTTGAAGGGTATCGGCCCTATTATAAAAACCAACTTGTGCAGGAGCAAAAAATTTTCCAATAATAATTGTATAGGCATTTGTAAAAATTATATCTAAAATACCTGATAATGTTAGTTTTACACCATAATGAAAATGGTGTTTAAATTTCTCTAAATTGAATGCCAAAATGGGTTTCCATTTTGACCAAATCCACAACTGAATTGTTGAAGCAAGTGCTTGTATAACTGAACTCCAAACTAAACTCCAAACACCAAATCCATAAAAGGCCATTGCAATCCCCACAGAACTTCCAATAATTAAGGATGGTACAGAAACTTTCATTTGAGTTTTAAAATCCATCTTTTTATTTAATCGAGTAGTTTGAATTGCAGAAAAGGCATTAATAATAAAGGTCAAACTATAAACTCTTATAATTGAAGATAACAATTGCTGCTTATAAAATATGGCAATAAATGGAGCGCACATAAAGACAATTCCATAAATAAGAATACTACCAATAAGATTAAAGTAAAAAACAGTTGAAAAATCTTCTTCATCAGCCTCTTGAGTTCGAATTAATGATTGAGTAAGTCCGCTATTAATTAAAGCAGTCCCCAATCCCATAAATATCCCTAACATAGCGATCAAACCAAACTCAGCAGGCAATAATAAGCGTGCTAAAATTATTGATACCACAAAACTAATACCTTGCGTACTGAACATCTGTAATGATGACCATAAGACTCCCGATAAAGCTTGTTTTTTTAAGGACATTCTATTTTTGGCTTCGATTTAATATTTTATTATACCCCCTTTTAATTCCATAATACCCTATAAAAATTGGAGCTGGTTTTCCAAAATAAGGAACTGCTTGCCTTAACTGCTTATTTAAATAACCTAACTTTTTTTCTTTTACAAACTTCAATAAGGTAGTATACCTTGAAATTGACAAAGTAGGAATAATATTCGTTTGCAGTGCCATTTCTAAAACTTTATACAAGGGTCGGTCAAAATACTTTTTCCAATTGGCATCATAACTAGTTTCATTTGAAGCAACATAATCTAACAAAATAGTAATGGTTTTTAAATAGCCTTTAAATGCATGAAGTGATTGTCGAACATCTGAATTAAGTGCAGAACCCTCTCTTACAAGATATTTATATGCCGGCAATGCCAAATAACTACAACACTTTGCCTTTGCATGCACCATAATATTAAAAAGGGCGTCTTCACCAATAGGAATTCCTTCAACAAATGAAATAGTTTGAATACAGGTTTTATGATACAATCCAAAAACAAACCCTCTTCGCTGGTGGTGTAAGCCCTCTTTTATTTCGGGTACTGAATCCTCCATACTAAAAGATCCTGTTTGATCTCCTGCTTCATTATAATAATCAATATGTAAATACAGTAAATCCAATTTATTTGAATCGGCATTTTCATATAGCGCCTGTAACACATTTGGATACAAGCTATCGTCACCATCTACAAATAATATATATTCGCCTCTTGCTACTTTCATTCCTGCATTTCTAGCAGCCGATACTCCTTTATTTTCTTGATTTAAATAATTAATGTTCGCATATTTATTTTTATAATCAGAAATTAAATCTCCAGAACTATCAGTCGAACCATCGTTGATGCAAATGATTTCGTATTCGGATTCGTTCAAATCTTGATCCAATAAACTATCCAAACACCTAACTAGGTATTTTTCAAGATTATAAACCGGAACGATAATACTAACTTTCATTTACTCCTATTTTTTGATTATCGAATAATAAACTTTACTCAATTCTTCAACTATGAAAAACAATAAAGAACTGCAATTAAATGCATTCATTTTAAGCGTCCAGATTTTAGAAGCTTTCCTATCTTTTGAAGTAATAACAACAGAATGAATTTCTTTTTTTACTTTATTAATTAATTCAATTTTTTCACTTCTTGACACCTCAACTCCGCAATAGTGATCCAACAATTTCACAGTTATGTATTTGTAATCTTGCGATTTTTTCTTCAAAAATTGGACCTCTAAATCGGAAATCCTATTACATAAATCAATTAACGCTAAATACGAATTGATTCTATTTTTTAATGCACTTGATGAAACAGCAGTCGTTAAACTATTGGATCGTATTCTGTAATAATAAAGTGCTTGAGGCAGTTTACAAATTTTACCTACTCTACCAAAACACTCTAAATTAAAATAATCATCTTCATGAATCTGATTGGGTTTAAACACTAATTCATTTGAAAGAATAAATGCGCTCTTATATAGATAACACCAAGCTCCAGTGAAAAAATGATTGGATTGGGCAATAAAATCGATACCCGATTCAGCTACAATTAATTGAACATTCTTTGATTTCGAAAAAACATTTTGCTCTTCTTGATATTCAACATAAGAGAAAGAAATCAAATCGTATTCTTCTTCTTGTATTTTTTCAACCAAATAATTTATAGCTCCCTCAGCGATCCAATCATCACCATCCACAAACCAAATATAATCTCCAGTTGCTTCTTTTATTCCGCTATTTCTTGCTACACTTAGTCCGCCGTTATCTTGATTTATTACTTTAATTCTAGAATCTACAGCAGCATATTTTGAAATAATTTCTCCTGAACTATCGGTAGAACCATCATTTACAAGGAGTACCTCAATATTTTTATATTCCTGATTAAGTATACTCTCCAAACATTTTTGAAGATATTTCTCAACATTATATATTGGAATAATAATGGATATTTTGATACTACTCATTCTATGCTATTTACTCTCTAACACCTTAATCGAATCCCACTTTATTGGAATATTTCCATGTTGGGGTTGGGTAATGTATTGGGTCCACAAGTTACTTTTGATTATGTTTTCAACTACTGATAAGGAAATAGCATCCACTTCGTATTTACTAGTATAACCTCCTTTTCCTGTTTGAAAATATAAATTCATAAAATAATCACCTTGCTTCCAACCAATTTCTCCCAAATCTACTTCCACTCTACATTTACCTTGATTTATTTTAATGTCGAATTCCTGAAACTCATTCCCAAATGAACCAACTGAAATACCATCAAAAGTTTTAAACTCAACATTGAAAAACAAACTATTGCTTTGATTTTCAATTTTATCTACTTCAAAACTAAAAACCAATTTTTCACCCTGTCTTACTTCAACATGCTTATTAATTTGATCGTTAAAAGCAATGTTAGTAATAGTGGTATCTTGTAATATTATTTTGATTTTCTCACTGCTAGTTTGATTTCTGATAAAATTATTTTGGATGCTTTTATTGATAATATCCACACTTTTCCCTTGAGCAATGAGTTGTCCTTTATCCAATAAAATGGAGGTGCTACATAAATTGGTTATCGCTCCCATATTGTGACTCACGAATAAAACGGTTCTCCCTTCGCCTTTGCTCACCTCCCCCATTTTACCCAAACATTTCTTTTGAAATTCAGCATCACCCACCGCAAGTACCTCATCTACAATTAAAATCTCACTTTCTAAATGTGCTGCTACCGCAAATGCCAAACGCACATACATCCCCGAAGAATAGCGCTTAACCGGAGTGTCAATATACCGCTCAACTCCGCTAAAAGCAATGATTTCATCTAGTTTACGCGTGATTTCGGCACGACGCATTCCTAAAATCGCACCGTTTAAATATATATTTTCTCGACCTGTCATGTCGGGATTAAAACCCGTACCCACTTCTAATAAAGAAGCTATTCGACCATTTACTTTAAAGCTTCCCGTGGTTGGTTTGGTTACTTTACTCAATAATTTTAACAAGGTGCTTTTTCCTGCGCCATTTCTTCCAATTATTCCAACTGCCTGACCTTGTTCTATTTCAAAATTAATATCTCGTAACGACCATACATAATCACTTTCGCCTTTATTAGCTCTGTCATTTACTTCACCTACACGCAAATACGGATCCTCTTTGCCTCGTACTTTATGCCAAAAACGATTCAAGTCATGACTCAAAGTTCCTGTACCCACTTCACCAAGTCGGTATTGTTTGGAAATATTTTCGGCTTTTATGGCTAAATGCTTCATTGTCTATAAACTATTTTTTTCTTTCTTCCTACTTCTAACTTCTTACTACACGGTATCCATGAAGCTTTTCTCTACTTTATTAAAAATTAAAACACCCAATACTAAAATCAAAGCGATAATTCCGGTACTCATAATCAAAGTTTCTGGAGTAAAACTGCCAGTTCCTAAAAATCCATATCGAAAACATTCAAAAATTCCGGTAAGTGGATTTAAATTTACGATCCATTGACGGTCTGCTGGAATTGAAGTAACAGGGTAAACCACCGGTGTTGCAAACATAAATAACTGAATTCCAAAAGTTAACAAGAAAACTAAGTCTTTATATTTTGTTGTAAGAGAAGAAAAAATCATTCCCAATCCTAATGAAAAAGCGGCCATTAATAGCACTAAAAAAGGGGTAGCTAATATCCAAATATTGGGATGCAAGGTGTTTTTTGCAAAAGTATAATACATTACCACTGCAATAAACAAAGCAAATTGAATGGCAAATTTCATCAACCCAGAAACCACAATTGACAATGGCATAATCAACCTAGGAAAATATACTTTACCTAATACCGCTGCATTGTCTCTAAAAACAGTTGAAGTTTTGGTAAGTGATTCTGAGAAATAATTCCAAATCGTTACTCCCGATAAATAAAAGGCAATTTGAGGCGCCCCATCTGTAGATAGTTTTGCAATCTTACCGAAGATCAAAACATAAATTAAGGTTGTTAATATTGGTTGAATAAAAAACCAAATTGGCCCCAATATTGTTTGCTTGTAAAAGGTTACATAATCTTTTTTTACAAGCATCAATAATAAATCTCTGTAATGCCATACCTCTTTATAGTTTACAGAAAAAATAGAACTTTGGGATTTGATTTCCTCAGTCCATACTTGTTTGGAATCACTCATAGTTGTGGTGTATTAATTTTATTATTTTGAATTTCTTCGTATATAATTAAGCTTTTAACCTGATCTTGTGGTGAAAAATAATTTTGCTGCGTGGTAAATTGAACCTTTCTGCTTATTTCTTGCTCAATTTTTACTGCCAATTGATCTATGTATTCTTGATTTAATTCTTTACCTACAACAAGCACTTCAATCAAACCCGAATCAATACCTTTTGCATAATCACCCAAAACTACAATTTGCTCTACAGCTCCCATTCGTGCTAATATCATTTCAATAATAGCGTCTAATCCTATGTGCTGAAAAACAATTTTTTGAAGGGTTGAAAAGAAAGGATGTTTTTTATTTGCTTTATAGGTCACTCGATTTTGATCAGCTTTTTTTTCTAAATAACCCGCTTCCGATAGGTTATTTAGTTCTTTACGAATCGCATTAGTAGATTCGTTCATTTCATCTGCCAAACCCCTCAAATGACCATTATTGGCTGCATTAATAAAAAATTTTACCAATATCCGAATACGGGTTTTAGAAGTAATAAGGGTATCTAACATTGGCAATTTTAGATTAGGTGAGTAACAAAAGTACTCACTTTATTTTTAGTTTCCAAATAAATAATTACTCGTAAAAAAACAGACATAAAAAAAGTCGGAGCTAAATCCGACTTTTAAAATTATATTCTAACCTATTGATATTGTTTTTCGTAGTAATGAGCATAAGCCCCCGAAGTCACATTTTTTAGCCATTCTTCGTTCGCCAAATACCAATCGATAGTCAGCTCTAAACCTTGTTCAAAGGTAACCGATGGTTTCCAACCCAACTCTTTATTTATTTTTGTTGCATCAATCGCGTATCGCAAATCGTGACCTGGTCTGTCTTTAACATAGGTAATTAGTTTTGCCGATTCTCCTTCAGAACGACCTAATTTTTTATCCATTTGTTGGCAAAGTAATTTAACCAAATCAATGTTTTTCCATTCGTTAAAGCCTCCAATATTATAGGTTTCGTGATTTTTTCCTTCATGGAAAACCAAATCAATTGCTACAGCATGATCTTCAACAAACAACCAATCTCTAGTATAATTTCCGTCACCATATACAGGCAATGCTTTATTATTGATTATGTTATTGATGAATAATGGAATTAATTTCTCAGGAAAATGATTCGGCCCATAATTATTAGAACAATTGGTAATCACATAAGGCAAGCCATAAGTTTCACCATAGGCTCGAACAAAATGATCAGAGCTTGCTTTGGATGCTGAGTAGGGAGAATTTGGATCGTAAGTAGTAGTCTCGGTAAACAATCCGGTGGCTCATAAAGAACCATAAACCTCATCGGTAGAGATGTGATAAAAGCGTTTCCCTTCCCAATTGTTCATCCAAATGGATTTGGCCGCATTTAACAAATTCATAGTTCCAATAACATTGGTTCTTACAAAACTCAACGGATCGGTAATGGAACGATCCACATGCGATTCGGCTGCTAAATGAAGTACCCCATCAAATTGGTGGGTTTGAAATAAATTTGAAATAAAATCAGCATCAACAATATCTCCTTTAATAAAAGTATAATTGGAAGCATCTTGTATGTCTGCAATGTTTTCTAAATTTCCTGCATAGGTTAATGCATCCAAATTAAAGATGTGATAATTAGGGTATTTTGTTACCATTCTTCTCACAACATGAGATCCTATAAATCCAGCTCCACCTGTAATTAATATCTTTTTCATTTTTATTTACTTTCTATTATAATTTGCCGTCAACATGACCTTTTAGAACTCCTTTCACATCATATACCACAGAATTCGGCTTCTTTAACGACTCTAAATCTAATGCTAAAAACTCTTGGTGAGCAACTCCTAAAACTACCACATCAAATTGATCATTTGGTAATTTATTGATTGTTGCCAATTTATATTCGTGTGCAACTTCATCTGGATTAGCCCATGGATCATAGATTATTACTTCAATGCCGTATTCTTTTAAGCATCGAACTACTTCTACAATTTTGGTGTTACGTACATCAGGGCAATTTTCTTTAAAAGTAATTCCGAGCATTAACAATTTAGAATTGTTTACCGGAATTTCCTTTTTAATCATCAATTTTACAATTCTAGAAGCTACATACTCGCCCATACTGTCATTAAGTCTGCGACCTGCTAGAATAATCTCTGGATGATATCCTGCTTCTTGAGCTTTTTGTGCTAAATAATAGGGGTCTACTCCAATGCAATGTCCGCCAACTAATCCGGGTTTGAAATTTAAAAAATTCCATTTGGTGCCCGCCGCTTCCAAAACTGCTTGCGTATCTATTTCTAAAATATTGAAAATTTTAGCCAATTCATTCACAAATGCAATATTGATATCGCGTTGGGAATTCTCAATAACCTTAGCCGCTTCTGCAACTTTAATGGAAGGAGCTAAATGGGTTCCGGCGGTAATCACCGACTTGTATAATTCGTTTACTTTAATTCCGGTTTCTGGAGTTGAACCTGCCGTTATTTTTAATATTTTATCTACGGTATGTTCTTTATCGCCAGGATTAATTCTTTCGGGAGAATACCCTGCAAAAAAATCAGTATTGAATTTTAAACCGCTTACTTTTTCTAAAACAGGAACACATTCTTCTTCGGTTAAACCTGGGTAAACTGTAGATTCATATATTACAATATCTCCTTTTTTCAAGACCTTACCAACCGTTTCACTAGACTTGTATAAAGCAGTTAAATCGGGTCTATTGTTGCGATCAACCGGAGTTGGAACGGTAACAATATAATAATTGCAATCGGCTAATTCTTGTATTTGTGTAGTACAAAATAGACCGGTTTTTTCATTTGAAGAAGTTACTAAAACCGATTGAAGAATATCTTTTTCTACTTCCAGTGTAACATCCAATCCCGAGTTGAGTTCGTTCACCCTTTGTTGCTGAATATCAAAACCTATAACAGGATATTTCGTAGCAAAGAGTCTCGCCAAAGGCAAACCCACATATCCCAAACCGATTATTCCAATTTTAATTTGCATTACAACTTTAATTAAGAGCCTATCCCTTGATAATGGAACCCTATTTTACGCAATTTAGCACCATCCAATACATTTCTGCCATCAAAAACAAAAGCAGGTTTAAGCATGCTATCATAAATTCTTTGCCAATCGTACTCTTTAAATTCATCCCACTCTGTCAACACCGCAATGGCATGAGCCTCTTTGCAAGCATCATACGGATTTTCATTAGATGAAATGTATTTTGCATTTTGAGTTTCTGTTCTCGATTCTAAATAATTTAAATCAAAAAGAACTTGTTCGTGACTTACTTTAGGATCATAAACTGCTATTGAAGCTTGTTCATTTATTAAATCATCTGCCACATATATTGCAGCCGATTCTCTAGTATCATTGGTGTCTTTTTTAAATGCCCAACCTAAGAAGGCTATTTTTTTACCCGAGATCGTATTGTAAAGTGTACTTACAATATTTTTTGAGAATCTTCTTTTTTGGTGGTCGTTCATAATGATTACTTGTTCCCAATAATCGGCAACTTCATTCAAACCAAAGGATTTTGCGATGTACACCAAATTTAGAATATCCTTTTGAAAACACGAACCTCCAAATCCTACAGAAGCTTTTAAAAATTTAGGTCCGATTCGGCTATCCATACCAATTGCTTTTGCTACTTCATTTACATCGGCACCTGTTTTTTCACAAAGTTCAGAAAGTGCATTAATAGAAGAAACACGTTGAGCTAAAAAGGCATTTGCGGTAAGCTTAGACAATTCGGAAGACCAAATATTTGTCGTTAAAATGCGTTCTTTAGGCACCCAATTTGCATAAACATCTACTAAAGCTTGAATAGCTTCTTGTCCTTCAGGTGTGGTGTCACCACCAATTAATACTCTATCTGGACTTAACAAATCTTCTACAGCTGTACCTTCTGCAAGGAATTCTGGATTGGATAAAATTTGAAATTGAACACCGTTACCAGTGTTATCTAAAATATTTTTTATTGCTTCTGCAGTTCGCACCGGAAGCGTTGATTTTTCTACAACTATTTTATTTTCTTTAGATACACGAGCAATTTGTCTTGCACAAAGTTCGATGTATTTTAGGTCGGCTGCCATTCCTTTACCTGAACCGTAGGTTTTAGTTGGCGTATTTACGGAAATAAAAATCAATTGGGCTTCAGCAATTGCCTCATCTACTTTTGTAGAAAAGAATAAATTTTTACCTCTAGATTGACCAACAATAGCACTCAATCCTGGTTCGTATACCGGAATGTTATTCACATCTTCATCATTCCATTTTGCTATACGTTGTTCGTTTAAATCTACAACAGTAACTTTAATATTTGGACACTTTTGAGCAATAACTGCCATAGTTGGCCCTCCAACATAACCTGCTCCGATACAACAAATGCTTGTAATTTTCATTCTAATTTATTTTAAATTTTCCCAATACCAGCTAACGGCTTCTTTCAATCCTTCTTGAAAAGAAAACTTGGGATTATAGTTTAATAGTTTTTTTGCTTTTTCAATACTTGCCAATGAATGCGGAATATCACCGGCTCGATTGGGTCCATATATACAATTTATGTCTGCAATGGATGAATTCATTTCTGAAAGATATTTTTTCAAATAAAATACCATGTCATTTAAAGTCGTTCGATCGCCATAAGCCGTATTATAAACCGTATTTATTGCTAACGGATTTTGAGTAGTCATAGCCAACTCATTCATTTGAATCACATTATCAATATAGGTAAAATCCCTTGAAAACATTCCGTCTCCATTAATCACCGGACTTTCCCCTTTCATGAATTGCATTACAAATTTTGGAATTACCGCTGCATACGCTCCGTTTGGATCTTGTTTTCTTCCAAATACATTAAAATAACGCAATCCGATAGTTTCTAGACAGTAGGTTCTACTAAAAATATCTGCATACAATTCATTTACATATTTCGTAATAGCATAAGGAGATAAAGGCTTTCCAATTACATCTTCAACCTTGGGAAGCGATTCAGAATCTCCATATGTTGAAGAACTTGCGGCATAAATAAAACGCTTTACACCTGCATCTCTAGCGGCGGTTAGCATATTTAAAAACCCCGAAATATTGACTTCATTGGTAGTAATAGGATCACTTATTGATCTTGGTACCGAACCTAAGGCGGCTTCATGCAACACATAATCTACTCCTTTAACAGCAGTATTGCAATCGGTTATATTTCGGATATCTCCTTCAATTAAAGTAAAATTTGGATTTGATAAAAAAGGTTCAATGTTGTGCTTGTGTCCAGTAGAAAAATTATCTAAACAAACTACAGTCGCTCCTTTATCTAAAAAATATTCACATAAATTAGATCCAATAAATCCGGCACCTCCTGTGATGAGTATTTTCATTTTAATCGGTGTTTTTAGAAAATAAATTCCCTAATTTTTTAAATAATTTAACCAAACTATTACTTGACTCCTCTTCTTCATGGTATCCATTTGCGTAAGCACCATATCCATAACCATAAGCATGACCATAACCGTATTTTGCTTTATTTTGGAAACCATTAAGAATGATGCTCACATTAACTAATTCCTCACGTTTTACTCTATTGTTCAATAAAGTCACCATTTCTTTTTTGGTGAAATTTTGACGCATAACATACAGTGTAACATCAGCATACATTGATAATTCAACCGCATCGGTAACCAATCCTACTGGAGGGGTATCCAGAATAATATAATCGTATTTTTTCTTCAATTCATCCATAAATTCCTTCATGGTTTCACCCATAATCAACTCCGAAGGATTTGGCGGAATAGGCCCTGAAGTAATTACATCTAGATACGGAATAATAGTTGGCTGCGTTACTTGATCAAGTGTTTTGCTTCCAATTAAATAATCTACAATTCCGGTTTTATTATCTAAATTAAAATCTTCAAATATTTTTGGTTTTCTTAAATCCAATCCTACAATTACTGTTTTCTTTTCGCTTAAAGCAAAAACTGTAGCGATATTAATACAGCAAAATGTTTTACCCTCACCACTCACCGAAGAGGTAAGCATTAAAGTTTTGGTTCCTGTAACCGATTGTTTTTTATACAAAAACTGTAGTGACGAACGAATAGCTCTAAAGGATTCCGATAAAGCTGACTTTGGTTTTTCAAAAACAGAAAGATTGCTTGCTGTATTTTTTACTCCAACTACCCCCAACAACGGAAGCTTGGTAAGTCGAGAAACATCTTCGGTATTTTGAATGGAATTATTAATAAAAAACAACAAGAAAATTATCAATAACGGTCCAAACAATCCAATAAAAATTGCAATCACATAGTTTACACTTGTTCTAGGACCTATTAATCCTTCGCCAATATCTTTAGCTGGATCTATAAATTGAATATCCGATAAATTAGCTGCTTTTACTATTTGAGCTTCGCTTCTTTTAGATAGATACGTTTCATAAATACCATTACTTAAATCATACTTTCGCATGATTTTTAAATATTCTTGCTTTTCTTCTGGAAGGGTCATGATTTTACCTTCCACTTCATTGATTTTGCTTTGTACCTGAGAAGCATCTACCTGAATTGCGGCTTTTGCAGAAGCTATGTTTTCAATCAGTACTTTTTTAACCGAAGCAATTTCATTATCGATATTATTGAACATCACATCGCTTTTTACCGAATAGACCATTTCTGATCTACGAACCGATAGCTCCACCAATTTGGTAACATTCAATAAAATATTAGGATCTTCAATTCCCGCAACAGAGGGTGCAGGAAGCTTAGAAAAATCGGTGCTTTTTCTTAGATAATTACTAAGAGTTGCGTAATAATTTAATTTTCGTTTTACCTCGCCATTAGTTTTATCTAAATCAATTATCTGAGTTTGGAAAGCCTCTCCACCCGCTTCAATTTGAGCAATATTTTTATTCTTACTGAATTCTTTTAAATCTAAATTGGCTTTTTTAAGATCACCTTCCATTAATTGCAAGGTGGTATCAATGTACTTAATAGTGTTTTCTGCAAAAAGATTTTTACTATCTAACTGTCTTTTAATAAGAGTTTTAACAGTTTCATTAAGATAATCAACAATTCGTGCTTTGTTGGTTCCTTCTAAAGACAACTTAATAATTGAAGGCGCCTTTTCATCAATTGTAACTTTGATATTTTTATATTTTGAAACAACCTCATCAAAAGAATTGAACGAAACAATATAATCGCTACCTACATAATTACCTGGGGTTCCTTTAATTTCTAAAACCCAATTTAAGAATGGAAGATTGACTCTTTGACCAACTTTATATCGTTTTACAATTTTAGAATCAACTACAGATACTACATTTTTAGAATTTTCTAAATAATTAATTACTTCAATTGAATTGGAGTTGGCTTCAACAGTCAATTCATATTCGGTGGTAGAAAGAAACTTAATCTTAACCGGAGTATTGAGAAGCTGATTTTTGGATTTATCTATAGTTACCAAAAACGGTGTACTTCCATACACATCTTGAAGAAAGTAATTTTGTTGTTTTAAGTAATCAATATAAAAATCGAGTTTATTTACAACACTTTCGTTGTGTGATCTCGATTTGATAGTAGTTGCAATATTTTGTACTTGATCGGAGCTTCCTCCCCAATTAAAAATCAAACTTGTATTGGAAGTAAATAACGGATTGTCTTGCTCTTTAATAGCAATTGTAGTTTCTAAAGAATAAACCTTCTGCTTTCTAATATTGAACTGATAGGCAACAAACAAACTAAACAGCAACCCGAAAACAAACCATTTCCAATAGCCTCCTATTTTGATTAAAAAACCTTTAAAATCAAAGCTGTTTTGGTTTTCAAAAAACGAAAATTCTTTAGAATCAATCATGCTTTAGGTTTATTTTCTTAGAAGTAAAAGGGTTGTAGTCACTAAGGACAAGATGGTAACAAAGGTGGTCAGCGACTCGATGCCTGTTTTTCCTGTTCCCCAAGTTTTTTGTTTCAAAGGTTT
>JBJTMY010000007.1:0-15960 GCA_046073825.1 Bacteroidota bacterium | reverse complement strand
CAAAATTATTGAATGCACCTATACAAACATCCTGTTTAAAAAAATGCTATCAACATTAAAAACACAGATATTAACAACCTACAACAGTTGCTTAACCACATGAGAAAGCGATAATAAGGCATCCTGGATTTTCCAATTCCCTCGATTGCGTGGTTCAACATAATTACTTATTGCACGAATTTGCAGTGCAGGGATATTAAGCTGATTAGCCACATAAAAAACAGCTGCCCCCTCCATTGATTCAATATCACAAGAATAATAAGCTGATAGCTGGCTCAATGAATTCAAGGAACCCGTGACAGTTTGAACGGTGAGCCCTGTTACTTTTTTAAGATTATCTAAAGAAAATAATGACTCTTTTGGTTGAAGCTTTCTATTTTTAAAAGGGTATTCATTCTCATTATGCAAACCCAAATCGAACACCGACAAAAACTCACTATTGTTTTCAGCGCCCCAAAAAGCAAATTCATCGGCTACTACATTAACCACATCCCCGATATGCAAATCGCGATTAATAGCGCCGGCTAGTCCGACATTTACAATTTGCTGAAATGGAAATTCGAGTAATGCTTTTGTGAGATGAAAAATTGTTGGAGTAATACCAACACCTGTTACCAATACCGACCAATTTTCATTAATAGACGTAACTTGAAAAGGTTGTATAGTACCGCAAATACCTTCGATTTCGGCAGCTGTTGACGATACGAGCAAAAATTTAGGGTTCATAGGGCAAATTTATAACAATACTTTATAGTTGAACATCCTGTTTTACTCTAAAATAAACTAATTTTGTGCTACCTTGTTCAAAGAGGGTAAAACCCCTAAATATGATCTACATTACAAGAAAAGAACACTTTAATGCTGCCCACAAACTTCATCGACCAGATTGGTCGGAAGATAAAAATGCCGCAGTTTTTGGAAAATGTGCCAATCCCAATTGGCATGGACACAATTACGAATTATTTGTAACCGTAAAAGGCGAGCCTGCGGAAGAAACAGGGTTTGTTATCGATTTAAAATTTTTGAGCAAGCTAATTAAAGAACGTGTAATCGATAAACTTGACCATAAGAACATCAATTTAGATGTTGATTTTATGGAAGGGAAAATGGCTTCTACGGAAATTTTAACAATTGCCATTTGGAATCAGCTGGAGCGTGAAATTAACGCCAAGGGTTGCCAACTACATTGCATCAAACTTTTTGAAACGGAAAATAATTTTGTAGAATACTTTGGAGGAAATTAAAAATGGAACATTCAACTAACGAAGAAGGATATACTAAGAAAGACATCTACAATCAAAAGAAGATTGAAAGCATAGCAAGTCATTACAAAGACATTCTCATTGAATTAGGAGAAAATCCGGAACGAGAAGGACTTTTAAAAACTCCGGAACGCGTTGCAAAATCGTTGCAATACCTTACACATGGTTACGATCTAGACCCCGTTGCAATATTAAACTCTGCAAAGTTTAAAGAAGAGTATCAGCAAATGGTGATTGTAAAAGACATTGAGGTATATTCTATGTGTGAACATCACATGTTACCATTTTTTGGTAAAGCACACGTGGCTTACATTCCAAATCATTACATCGTTGGACTAAGTAAAATTCCAAGAATTGTAGATGCATTTTCTAGAAGATTGCAAGTACAAGAGCGATTAACAACTGAAATCAGAGATTGCATCCAAAACACATTAAATCCATTAGGCGTTGCAGTAGTGATAGAAGCACAGCACCTCTGCATGCAGATGCGAGGAGTGCAGAAGCAAAATTCCATCACAACCACCTCTGCGTTTACAGGCGAATTTGAAAACGATCGCACACGAAAAGAATTTATCAGTTTAATATCAAACAATCGATAATTATAAATAATGAAAGCATATATTTTTCCTGGACAAGGATCTCAATTTGTAGGAATGGGAAAAGAACTTTATGAAAGTTCAGCACTTGCAAAAGAACTGTTTGAAAAAGCCAACGAAATAATAGGGTTTCGTATATCAGATTTAATGTTTTTTGGAACAGAAGAAGATTTGAAACAAACGAAAGTAACACAACCTTCTATTTTTATACACTCAGTAATTTTAGCTAAAACATTAGGTGAGAACTTTCAGCCAGATATGGTAGCGGGACATTCACTTGGTGAATTCTCCGCCTTAACAGCCAATGGCACCTTATCATTTGAAGATGGTTTACGATTAGTGATAGAGCGTGCAAACGCCATGCAAGCTGCATGTGAAGCAGTTCCTGGAACAATGGCGGCGGTACTTGCATTAGATGATGCCAAAGTAGAAGAGATTTGTGCAGGCATAGATAACGTTGTAGTAGCGGCTAATTATAATTGTCCGGGACAGCTTGTAATATCTGGTTCAGTTGAAGGAGTAAAAGAGGCATGTGAAAAGCTTACAGCAGCAGGAGCAAAACGAGCGTTACTTCTTCCTGTTGGAGGAGCATTTCATAGTCCGTTGATGGAACCAGCCCGCGAACGACTTGCTGCTGCTATTGAAGCGACCACCTTTCATGAACCAAGCTGTGCCATCTATCAAAATGTAACGGCTATGCCTCACCGAAATGCAGAAGAAATCAAAAAAAACCTAATTGCTCAGTTAACAGCACCGGTAAAATGGACACAATCCGTTCAAAACATGGTGAGTGACGGAGCAACCACCTTTATTGAAGTAGGACCAGGAAAAGTATTACAAGGATTAGTTAAGAAAATTCATAAAGAAGCTGAAGTATTGTCGGCCTAACAAACGTTAATTAGAATCATGGAATTAAATTCACTCAATGCAATCTCTCCTGTTGATGGTCGTTATTTCAAAGTATGCGAACCGTTGACCAACTATTTTTCGGAAGAAGCATTAATTAAGTATAGAGTAAAAGTAGAAGTTGAATACTTTATTGCGTTATGTGAAATTCCATTGTCGCAATTAAAAAATATTTCGGCTGATTGTTACAGCAGCTTAAGAAAACTATATGAAGATTTTTCGAGTGACGATGCATTGAAAATTAAAACCATTGAACGCACTACCAACCATGATGTAAAAGCGGTAGAATATTTTTTAAAGGAATCGTTTGACAAATTAAACTTAAGTGAGTACAAAGAGTTTATACATTTTGGATTAACGAGTCAAGACATCAATAACACCTCGATTCCTTTGTCGGTTCAAGAGGCATTACAAAATGTTTATTACAAGGAAATAAACCAATTACTTGACAAGCTGCAAGAGTTAAGTACTATCTGGAAAGGAATTCCTATGTTAGCACGTACACATGGGCAGCCGGCCTCTCCTACTCAGTTAGGCAAAGAAATTTACATCTTCAAACATCGTTTAGAGCAACAGTTAATTCAATTACAAGAAATCCCTAACACAGCAAAATTTGGTGGAGCTACGGGCAATTTCAATGCTCACGTTGTAGCCTATCCGCAAACAGACTGGGAGACATTTGCTAATAAATTTGTATTAACATTAGGACTAAAACGATCACCGTACACTACACAAATTGAATCCTATGATAATATGGCGGCTTTGTTTGATGCAATGAAACGCATCAACACCATATTAATAGATTTGAGCAGAGACATTTGGACCTATATTTCGTTGAACTACTTTACTCAAAAAGTAGTGGCGAATGAAGTTGGTTCATCGGCAATGCCTCACAAAGTAAATCCAATTGATTTTGAAAACGCTGAAGGCAATTTAGGATTATCTAATGCCCTATTAGAACATCTATCTTCTAAATTACCTGTATCGAGATTACAGCGTGACTTGACGGACTCTACCGTGTTAAGAAACATCGGAGTTCCTTTTGCACATATTTCAATTGCCTTGGCATCGTTAACCAAAGGATTAAATAAAATCAGTGTTAATAAGGACGTACTTCACAACGATTTAGAGAATAACTGGGCAGTAGTTGCAGAAGCAATACAAACCATACTAAGACGAGAATCCTATCCGAATCCTTATGAGGCGTTAAAATCGCTAACTAGAACAGGCGAAAAAATCAATGAGCAGACTATCAAAGATTTCATTCAAACATTAGATGTAAACACTGATATAAAAGAGGAGTTATTAAAGATTACCCCTCATAATTATATTGGAATAACTTATAATTTTTAATATAAATATAGAATAGTATATTTGCGGAACTTATTCGCAATGTCTTTTATTTTCTTACTATTTGGGATGACTTGTTTTGGCATAAGCAATTGTTTATGGCGAAATTTACAGTCAAAATACAATAATCCAGAGATACTTTTCTATCGGAGTGTTATTACTATTACATTATTATCTGCTATAATTTACATTTTCAACATCAAGACATTTAACCATATAAATCAAGCAATACTGGCTTATCGCTATGCTTCGCCTTCAATATTGATAAGTCTTGTGGGACTATTATTATTCATAGAATCATTAAAAAAACAAGCAAGCGGTATTTCCGGAGCCGTTATATTATGGAGTATTCTTTTCGGCATCATTCTGTCGTATTACTTTGACAGTATTACACTACCTCGTAAGTTCTGGACTATTTCAATATTATATATTTCCGGACTTGTATTAATTGACAAAGACCTGCTAAATATAAAACTTCCAACACAAGGCACGATACTCGCCCTAGGGGCAGGCTTATGCTGGGCGATTGCAAACCGAGGATTTAAATCAGGAATTTCTTTAAGCAATCCAACTACTTACGCCTTATTTCAGGAAATCACCGTATTAATCATTTCAGCGATTTTGTTGTTCAGAACTAGTCGAAAAGAACAATCAATTTCAAACAATTTTTTAGTGAAATCAAAAAATGTATTATTACTCGCCGTACTCACAGTTGGTGGAATAATGGGTTCTAATTTTGCGTTATACAACAGCAATATCATATATTTTACGCTTATTAGTGCGGTACAACCAGCAACGACTGTTTTTATCTCAAAATACATTCAAAAAGAAAAAATCAGTAATCAACAAATTCTAGGAGCAATGGTATTGATTATTGGTGCGATGATGGTGTAGTTATTTTTTTAGAAACTATTTAGTGATTTTCTCAAATCATTTATTTGATTAGATTTGAACATGGCAGAATCCAACACGTTAAAAAAATCGCTTACAAGTATTCATATTTGGGCATTAGCCGTTGGATTGGTTATCTCAGGAGAGTACTTTGGATGGAATTATGGCTGGGCCGCTGGTGGACCGATGGGAATGTTCATTGCAACTTTAATAATCACCATCTTTTACCTTTGCTTTGTATTTAGTTTTACTGAACTTACCACAGCATTGCCGGAGGCAGGGGGTCCTTTTACGTTTGCAGATAAAGCATTGGGGAGAAGATTAGCTGTTTTTACTGGTTATGCGACAGTAGTTGAGTTTGTTCTTGCTACACCTGCTATTGCTATTGCACTCGGGAGCTATATACATTTTTTGCATCCCATGTTCGATACTACCATCGTTGCATTAACAGCATATTTCATTTTCACCTATATAAATCTAATTGGGATTAAAGAAAGCGCCACATTTACATTATTAGTTACTCTACTCGCTATAATTGAGCTGCTAATTTATATTGGCATTACCTCTTCACATCACCAATTCAAAAACGTTGAATTAATTTATAGCACCTCTTACACGGGATTTAAAGAAATATTTTCGGCTATTCCTTTTGCGATTTGGTTGTACCTGGCCATTGAAGGAGTAGCGATGGTTTCAGAAGAGGTAAAAGAACCGAAAAAGAGTTTACCTATTGGATACTTAACAGGCATTGTTACACTTTGTGTTCTTGCCATTGGAGTGATGTATTTCACCTGTGCTGCAGTTCCATGGAATCAGCTAACAACTATTGACTACCCATTACCAGAAACAATTGGAATTCTTTTAGGGAAAGGAAATCGTTTAACAGCACTGATAGCGGGTGTTGGCATCTTTGGTTTGATCGCGTCTTTTAATAGCATCATTACAAGCTACTCACGTCAGCTATTTGCTTTGGCTAGAGCGGGAATACTGCCCAATCAATTAGCACATATTCATAGCCGTTACAAAACACCCGATTTGGCGTTAAAAATCGGATTATTCATTGGCGTAATCAGTATTTTGTCGGGAAAGACTAGTGAATTGATAATACTATCGGCTATGGGCGCGACTAGTATGTACATCATTAGTTTGCTTGCATTGTTTGCATTAAGAAAAAAACAACCTACATTGCAAAGACCGTATAGCGTTCCATACTACCCTATCATACCGTTAATTGCTCTATTACTGGGAATTGTATGCTTGATAGCCATGTTTTATTTTAATGTCCTCCTAGGGTGTCTATTTTTTGCTGGAGGACTTGTCATAATGATAATTTACGAAATAAATTCAAAGCGTAAAACAAATGTATAAGACACAGCTAGGAAATCATCAATACAAATTTGAATCATTACGTGAATTATTAGCTAAGGCTTCTCCATTTAGAAGTGGTGATGCATTAGCTGGAATCTGTGCAATCAATTATGAAGAACGCATTGCTGCACAAATTACATTATCAAATGTGCCGTTAAAAAACTTTTTAAACGAAACAGTAATTGAATACGAGAAAGATGATATTACTCGATTAATCATTGACTCACACGATGCAACTTCATTTGCTCCTATTTCACATTTAACAGTTGGAGAATTTCGTGATTGGCTATTATCATCTGAAGTAACAAATAAAATTATTCATCAAGTAAAAGATGGAATAACACCTGAGATGGCAGCCGCAGTTAGCAAAATCATGTCACTGCAAGATTTAATTTTAGTTTCAAAAAAAATTGAAGTTGTTACTCAATTCAGAACTACCGTTGGATTAAAGGGGCATTTCTCTACCCGATTACAGCCCAACCATCCAAACGATGACAACAAAGGCATTATGGCGTCCATCTTAGATGGACTTTTATTTGGATGTGGAGATGCAGTAATTGGAATCAACCCTGTAAGTAATCGAGAAGAAATTGTTATTTCTATTTTATCGATGTTAGAAGAATTGCGCGTAAAATTTGACATCCCTATGCAATCCTGTGTTTTATCGCATTACAGTTTAACACGCAACATTGCAAATAAAGCTCCTGTTGATTTAATATTTCAATCGATAGCAGGAACTCAAAAAGCTAATGAATCATTTGGTGTTTACCTAAATGAACTAGAAGAAGCGCAACAAGCAATCTTATCACATAATAGAAACAAGAATTCGGGTCAAGTTTTTTATTTTGAAACAGGACAAGGAACAGCACTTTCATCCAGTGCAAATCATTTTGTTGATCAGCAAACATGCGAAGCAAGAGCCTATGCCGTGGCTAGAAAATTCAATCCTTTTTTAGTCAATTCAGTTGTTGGATTTATTGGTCCTGAATATTTATTTAATGGCAAGCAAATAACCAGAGCGGGCTTAGAAGATCACTTCTGTGGCAAATTATTGGGTTTACCGATGGGGATAGATGTTTGCTATACCAATCATGCCGATTGCGACCAGGATGATTTAGAAAATCTATGTACACTACTCGCAGCCGCTGATTGCAATTTTATGATGGCGGTACCAGGCTCCGACGATATTATGTTGCAATACCAAAGCACCTCTTATAACGATGCTGCCTATGTGCGAAAAGTATTCAATAGAAATCAAGCTCCTGAATTTGTAACCTGGTTAGAAAAAATGGGGATTCAAAATCAAGCAGGAGAATTAGCATCAGAAAATGCTAGAATCAAACAACTACTTAACCATCTGACAAAATGAAAATAATAAAATCAGAAAGTAGCCTACCTGAACGCGATCATCTTAAACAATACACTTCAGCAAGAATTAGTTTGAGGACATCTGGAATATCGTTGTGCACAGAGGAATTATTAAGTTTTAAATTGGCTCATGCTAAAGCAGTTGATGCTGTTTGGTCGGAATGGAATCAGACAAAAACAAAAGAACTATTTTCAAAAAAAAACATCCAAAGTTTACTTATAGAAAGTGAGGCAACGAGTAGAAGTCATTATGTACAAAATCCGCAAAGCGGAAGCAAACTGAATGAAAAATCAATTCATGAAATAAAAAAAAACGTTAAAGAAAATTCGATTTCAATTTTACTTGCTGATGGATTATCTCCTAAAGCAATAGAAGAGCAAGGGCAAGCACTTACACTAGAAATTATAAATGAAATTCGGAATTATTTTCCAACAATAGCTATCAACCCTATATTCCTTTGTAAAAACGGAAGAGTTGCGATTGGAGATCACATTGGCGAGCTAAGCAAAAGCAAGTTAGTGATTGTAATCATTGGTGAACGACCTGGATTAACGGCGCCTCAAAGTATTGGCATTTATAGTACACTACATCCAACGCTAGCATCGACCAATGCTCAAAGGAATTGCATTTCTAATATTCATGCTGGAGGATTAAGTATATTACAAGCAGCGGCCGAATGCAGAGCACTTGCAGAAAAAATGTTCCAGTATAATACATCGGGATACTTACTTTCTGAAGAGAACAAATAATAAAATTAATTCCAGCCACTCGCTAGTACATCCGCAATATGAGCTACTTTCATTGGCCAATTATTTTTCTTGATAATTGCGTCAAAATGCATCAGGCAATCCATATCAGTTGAGATAATCGTATCCGCTCCTACCTCCATGAAATTTTGAATAATTTTACTACCAATTTCAACGGCTAATTTTTCATTATTGCGATCTAAGCCACCACTCATACCACAACAAGTAAAAGCGGCAGCACAATCAACAATTGTTAATCCTTTCACTTTATTCAAAAGGGTACGTGGAGCCGATTTAATTTTCAAATCGTGAGACGCTTTACAAGCATCAAACATTACAGCTTTAGCAGGATAGCTAGCGCCAATATCAGAAGCATTCAACACATTTACTAAAAAGTCTGACAACTCAAACATGTGCTTTTGTACCGACTTAAAAGGATTGTGCAAAGATGAATTATGAAACAATGCAGGATATTGACATTTTACGGTAGCGGTGCATGCTGCACCAGGACAAACAATATAACGTTCATGCTGTAACTCCATTATTAACTTCTCTCCTACCTCCTTACAATGATCCCAATACCCATCTTCAAAAGCAATTCGTCCACAGCAAGTTTGTTCAACATTGTATTGAACATCACATCCAAGTCGCTCTAACACTTTTATCATGTTAAGAGCTACATCGGGATAATATTGATCAACGAGACAAGGAATAAAAATATCAACTTTCAAATGCATGGTCGTCAAAAGTATAAAGAAAAATTCAGCTTTGAAAATCGATTGAAACAAGTAGAAACAACTAGGAGAAAAACCAACATTACAAAAACGAAGAAGGGCAACTCAAACGGTCACCCCTCTTCATTTTAACTTAAAAAAGTTATGAATAAAAAATTCAATTATTCGACAACAACTCGAATTGTTTCTGAAACACTATTCGATTGAACCTGCAATAAATAAACTCCTTTTGCAAAAGACGAAACATCAATTGTATTGGAATTAGCGCCCATCAAAACCGATTTCGATTCATTATAAACGACGCGACCAGAAGCATCACGCAAAGACATGATAACATCCTGTGATAGTTCTGCTGTAAACTCAATTGTTAAATTCGTATGAGCTGGATTTGGATAGGCAATTGTTGACAATGAAGTTCCTTCTCCAATACGCGGACAAACAGTTGATACAACAGCCAACACGCGCACGTTTGATATTCCACAAGCATTGGATGCTTTTACAGTAACGATACCATTTGCAGAGGCAACAGAGCCAAACGTCATATTAATAATTTTCGAACCTTGACCAGCATTAATGATTGCACCTCCAGGAACTGTCCATGTATATGACGTTGCTCCCTGAACGGTAGTTGTAGAATACGTTTGGGTGCTATTGATACAAGCTGTAACAGGACCACTAATGGCAGAAGGAATTGCAGGAGTTGACTTAACAGCTAAGCTACGAGCAGACCCGCTACCACATCCATTTGTTGCAGCTACAGATACATTACCGCTCGTAAATGACCCACCGAAATTAACTATGATTGCATTCGTACCTGCTCCACTCACGATAGATGCTCCTGCTGGAACAGACCAATTATAAGAATTCACACCAGACATTGGGGAAACAGAATAAGTAACATTAGATGTATTACATAATCCATCAATTGGTCCAGTGATAATTCCAGGAGCTGATAAATAATTTAAAGAAACGGTTCTTGTACGTGCCGAACTTGTTCCGCATAAATTACTTGCAGTTACCGAAATATTTCCTCCAGTGAATGAAGGTCCGTAGGAAACAGAAATCACATTAGTTCCAATTCCACTGACAATTGTAGCGCCTGTTGGCATTGTCCAATTATAAGTTGCTGCCCTTGCCACTAAAGAGATTGAATAGGTATAAACATCGCCTACACATGCCCTATCAGGACCAGAAATGGATGGAGGTGTAACTGGAGCTGCTACTGCTGCTGATACATTAATGCTTGAAGCTGTTGCATTGAAACAACCATTACTATTATTAGGAGTAACTGAAATTGTTGCATTTAATCCAACTTGTACATAGGAATCAACAAATTTCACTTGCACAGACGAACCAGTTGCGTTACCAACAATTGTTACACCTGCTGAAGTTGACCAAGTGTATGAACTAGCTCCTGAAACAGGCGCTATTGAATAAGTGTATAACGCCGAACCTGGATTACAATAAGAAGTTGTCCCAGCAATTGCACCAGGAGCTGCCGGAACAGGAATAAATGTTACATTCATTGAACTAGTTGCTGCAGGACAAGAACCCGCTGCATTGGTAGATAATGTAATTGTCGTTGTTCCACTAATATAATCAGCAGCAGATGGAATATATGTTGCATTTAAAACATTCGCAGATGGACTAAAAGATCCTGTACCATTTGTTGACCATGTTGCATTAGATGCGCTGCCGCCAATTGTTCCATTTAATGAAACATTACTTCCTACACATACCGATAAATTTGAACCTGCATTAGCTGTTGGAGGATTTGTACAACCGCATCCTTCATCAATATTTCCATCACAATTATCATCAATTCCATTACCACAAATCTCAATAGCATTCGGATGAATATTCGCATTATTATCTGAACAGTCACCACCAAGAATCGCATAACCAACAGGAACACCGTTACAAGCAGCTGTAGTACTATTTGAGTTTCCATAACCGTCTCCATCAGCATCTTGATAATATACTGTTGAAGTATTAATTGTTAAGACTAGCGAATAATCTTGACAATTAGCGTTATAATTATACGTTCCTGATTGCGTATATACGGTACCGTTAGCCGACCATGTGTAATTATCACATCCTGTTGCAGTTGTTACGATTGCAGCTGAAGGTGATCCTGTAACATTCCATTGACAAGTTGTTGTGTTGAAGTTAGCTGTTTCATAACAAGCTAATGTTGGTTGCGCAGGTTGTGTTCCTGTTACATCCCACTGACATGTTGAAGAATTGAATGTTGCAGTTTCATAACAAGCAACTGTTGGTTGAGCAGGTGCTTGATTGATTGTTAAATTCAAGATATCCGTATTACATCCAGATACCGAAGTGTAGCTACCCGATTGCGTGTACGTTTGTCCATTTTTAGACCAAGTGTACGACTGACAAGCAGTAACTGAGTTCGTGTAAGTATTAGCTGTAGCACCCGCACCTACGTTGTAAGTACCACTTGCAGTACAGGAACCTGAAGAAGCAACCACTGTATATGATCCTGGAGCTAATCCAGTTAAATCTTCAGTTGTAGCACTAAAGCCGTTAGGACCAGACCATGCAAATGTTGGTGCCGGAGATCCGTTAGAAGCTGTTAAATCAATTGAACCATCATTCACGTTAGAACATGATTGATTTCCAACAATAGAAGATAATGATGGAGCAGTACAAGTAGAAGGAATGGTAATTGAACAAGGAGTTCCTAATGTACGATTAGTTGTTGTATTAAAGTTTGTTACTGTAGTAGATGTTCCTACATAAGCAGTAAAACCTGATGTAGTTACCCAAGCTAAACTCGCAGACTGACCAGAAATAAAGTTAGTGTTGGTAATTGTTAAACGAAATTTACCACAACTTACGGTTGCACCTGGCTGAATCGGGCAATTCACCGCAGCAGCTGAGTTTCCTAATACTGTAGAGGAGTGTGTTACTTGCATCAAGCGACTAGCAGCCGTATATGATGTGTTGTAAGACGTACCTAATGTAGCATACAATGGGGCTACAGATGCATCTGCAGATCCTGCTACATAAGCAAAGGTAAAGGTATTGGTCCCTGCTGGAACGATACCCGCTGCATGATTAATACGAATTGGTGATGCAGTAACAAGGTATAGTACCTCGCTAGCAGTACTCGAGTTCGTCAGGTTTAACTGGAACTCGATGTAGTTAGCTCCTGCTCCACATTGAGTGAATGTATATCCCCCAACAGCAGTCGCAAACATCTGCGTCACACTCGTAAACATTAGCACGAAGAGAATAACCATTCCCTTGATGCTCATTAATTTTGTAGTGTTTTTCATATTATAATTTGGATTATTTTTTTTAAGGATGTATTGAACTTACAAAATTTAAACTGTTTTGCTGATAGATAGCATAATCGTACGGGTCAACATAGCCATCACCATTTAAATCTGAATCGACGTATCCAAATGCAAAAGTTAATATATCTGTTTGCAAGATGGAATAATCAAACGGATCGATATAACCGTCTTGGTTAATATCTCCTGAGTAAATCGCAAAAACTCCTGGTTCTACCTCAGCTTGGTTGTCAGCGTATGCATTGTTGGTGGATGTTTGCGCATTCGCAAATTGACCAATCAACAAACCTAAACAAATTAAAACTATTCTTTTCATAGTACAATCTAAATATTGTTAAGTAATCATTATCAGTTGGGGGGAGAGTATAACCTCTCCCCTTCACCGATATTAATTTTATGGATGCATTGACATTATGAAATTGTTGTTGTTATCTCCGTAGATTGAATAATCATAAGGATCAACAAATCCATCACCGTTTAAGTCAGTGTTATAATAACCTGTTGCGAAGTTATTATTGTCATCACCATATACTGAATAATCATAAGGATCCACATACTCGTCTTGGTTAATATCACCTGTGTACATTGCGAATACCCCTGTTTCAACTTCAATCATATTATCACCATAAGCTTGAGAAGCCGCTGTAGTGAAATCGTAAGAAGTAGTTGAAGCAAATGTTACCGCGCTTGCAGACCATGTTGCAACTGTATTTCTATGTTTAACCGCAATGTAGTAGTCATTTCCTACCACTGATCCAGGTAAGCTTAATGATACGGTACCGTCTGTCATAAGTACGCCTTGTGCAGATGCTTCAAGAGAAGCACCCGTTGCTGCGTCATATAATTCAACTGTAATTGTATCCACTTCGTCAGTATTTAAGCTTATTCCTTCATTTGCTAACACAGAAGTCATTGCTCCACTTCCTGCATAGTATCCTTGAATATATGCCTTTAAGTTAAGTGTTGAACTTGAAACAACTGTAAAGTTTCCGCTAGATGTCGCAGAACATTGGCCAACTGACACAGTTACAGGACCAGTAGTTGTTCCTGCTGGAACTGTCGCCGTAATTTGACCATTGCTATTTACAGTAAAGCTTGTTGCTGCTGTTCCGTTGAATGAAACGCCAGTTGCACCTGTGAAATCAGCACCGCTGATAACCACTGTACTTCCAATTGCTCCAGTTGACGGAGCGATTCCGCTTACAGCAACATTTAAGATTGTTAAGTTCAAGTACTCAGTATGACATCCTGAAATTGAAGTATATGTTCCTGATTGTGTATAGCTGTTGCCATCCACAGACCAAGTATAACTTCCACATGCTGAAACACTAGTTGTATTGCTTGATGAAGCAGTAACTGTTAAGTTCAATACATAGTTATCACATCCAACTGTTGATGTATATGATCCACTTGCAGAATAGGTCTGACCAGTTTGAGACCATACATAACTGTCACAAGCCGATGCCGTTGTAGTAAACGTTCCACCAGTTTCAGTTACTGTGTACTGACCAATGTAAGTACAAGCGTTAGCATCAGTAATTAATGCGTAGTAATCACCCGCTCCAACACCTGAAATAGATGTTCCAGTTGCAAATTGAGTGAATGATCCATCATACCACTCTACCGATGTTGTACCAGTTCCACCAGCTACGCTTAACGCAACAGCTCCGTTAGTACCGTTAACACAAGGTTGAGTAATTGTTTCAGTTGCTGTAATTGCAGCAGGCTCAGTTACCGTTACAGAAGCAGTTGAACTACATCCATAAACATCCGATACCGTTACTGTATATGTACCAGCAGCCACATTTAATTGACTTGTTGCTGAACTTCCGTTTGACCAGCTATAAGTGAATGGAGCAGCTCCTCCACTTAAGATAGTTACACCTACTGTTCCATCACCTGATGCATTACATGTAATGTTAGATGATGTAGCAGATAATACCGGAGGTGTTGAACCACCCACTGTATAAGCAAGATTTGTTGCAGAACAGCTCAATGCACCACCTTGATTATCATAAACTGATAAGTAGTAAGTTCCTGGAGCTAATCCTGAAATTGAATCTTTCGTGCTAGATGAAGTTACGTTACGAACTGTATTTGTTCCATCTGTCCATACATAATTGTAAGGAGCCGCTGGAGCACTTGCAATTTGCGCAACAACTTTACCATTGCTAACTCCGCAAGCTGCTGGGGTAATAGTAGGTACAACAACGATGTCACGCGTTGTAACTGTTACTACGTTAGAGTTTGCATAACATCCAGAAGGTAATGTAACCTTAGCTTGGAAGGTAGAACCTTGCGAAGAGTTGATTGGAGTTGTTTGTGGTTGACCAGAAGCACCGTATCCTAACCATTCAACTAATGTTCCTGCTGGGTATCCTGAACTTGCATAAGCACCATTATCAACTGCGTAAATATCAATTGAACTTGGAGCACACAAGGTAGTATCTGTAGCAGATAATACTGGAGCCGGAGCTGGGTTAGTTGTAATAGTGTAAGTACCTACTGGCGATACGCAACCTGCAGATGAAGTTGCAGTAACTGTATAAGTATTCGCACCTGCTACTGGTGTTACTGATACACTAGCACCTGTTTGACCAGTTGACCAGTTGTATGAGGAAGTAATACCAGTAATATTTACTAGGTAATCTTCACCTTCACCCCATGATCCTGTTTGTGTAGGAGTAGGAACAATAGATGATTCATAAACAACTACACGCATACGTGTTACTCCTAATGATGCAGTTGAAGGAATATTTACAGTGAACGGATAGGCCGTTCCTGTTAATAATGAAGTGCCATACGCAGTTTGGTATGCTAATTCACCTGCATCTGTAAATAATCCGTTACGGTTATAATCGATATATACCGCGCAAATATTACTGTAAGTATTTGCGGCACAATATCCAATAGTTACCGAACCATTTACTGCCGTTCCTCTAGCTACGTTTGGAGCAGGAACTGAAGTTGTATAGTTGTTATAAGAACTATTTACTGACCCTGGTCCTGGAGCTACTGATGAACATGTTGATGAATTATTTAATGTTCCGAACGTTACATTGAACAATTCTTCATCAGCAGTTGATGAGAATGCCGGGTTACCAGCCGATGAACCTGGATCTGTTTGAGGTCCATTTACAATCGATGTTGCCGTTAATGTAGTTGCATTACCTGGACATAATACCGCTGTTGATGCAGTGATTACAGGAGTTGTTGGAAGAATGTTTACGGTTACCGTATATGCTTGCGTAGCTCCACAACCAGTAGTTGTATTGTATGCAGTAACATTGTAAGTAGTTGTAGACATTGGAGAAACAGTTACAGAAGCACCCGTTCCTAATCCACCATTCCAAGTATAAGCGTAAGCAGTATCTGTACTAGATGCTGTTAAGGTAGCTGACTGATTTTGACAAATTGC
>JBJTMY010000006.1:0-4628 GCA_046073825.1 Bacteroidota bacterium | reverse complement strand
ATCACACATTTTTTGACTTTACTAGAACAAAACCAACTTCAGTAAAAAAGCCATGATTACTTTTTTAAAACCAATTTTTTTATTACTGATTATAGGAGCGTATAATTCTCATTTTATATTCTCACAATGTATAAGTAATAAAAATGATGTGAAATGGGATTTCCAAATGTTTTCAAATCAAAATAATTTGGTTTTCTCAGAGATAAAAACTGAAAGTATTTTTGATTTAAATGATAGCCTTTCAAGTAATGTAATATTTAAGATTCTAAATGATAAAGACTTTCTTTCTAGAAATAATAATATGACATTTTATAATTCCGAATATACAAATGATTCAATATTATTATTAAACAAGGCAGGATTATTTAGTTTTAAAGAGGATACTTTTTATTATTTTTTTCATTTAAATATGTATTATGATTGTTTTGAATGTGTCAACTTTTTAACACTTTACAGATCAGACCACAATAACGACAAAATTATAAATATTCCGATTGGTTATCAGGCTGCTGACACGCCTTACTGTTTCGGCGATTTCAACAATGATAATATTCTTGATTTTTTATGTTGGGATTATACAAAAGATGTTCATTTCTATAATTTGATTGATGATAGATTCATACTAAATGAAAAAATTTTTATAACCCTGAATATTCCTGAACCAGGATTATATTTTGTTAATAAAAGAAAATCGTGCTGGATAAAAAACACTAATGGTAATCCTTTAATTGAAAAGAATCTATCAAAAAAAAAATCAAATATTCCAGCAAATTAATTTGTGATCCATTCTCATAATTGATAATATCATGATTTTTTACTTGTCGGCTTGTTGGTCAGTGATATTTTTTAATTTTTCCAACGATTAAAAAGAATACTTAGGTTTATGATTTGATATTTAAAAAATAGTGAAAAAAAATTTATTGACACTTATGAAAAACAAACTATTTATTCGCATTTTTAGCCAAAAACGAACCATTTGAGAGCAAGTCATAAAACACAAGCAATTAGGTCTCAGAATCCTTACCTCATGAAACAAACCGCCGGGGTCTGCTTGCAAAACACCTACGATTATTCTCCTTTTGGCGTAAGTCTTGATGGGAGGACGGTGGAGGGGAATTTCTACCGCCGTGGGTTTAATGGCATGGAGAAGGATGATGAGGTGAAGTGGAATAGTTACACAACATTCTTTAGGCAATTAGATCCCCGAACTGGGCGCTGGTGGTCAATTGACCCAAAAACTACAGCTTGGGAAAGCCCTTATGTCAGCATGGGGAGTAATCCTATATTATATAATGACCGATTAGGGGATGTAGTCAAACCCGCGAGCCAATCAGCAGACAAACTTTATAAGGGTTATCGAAATGAAGTAAATAATCGTATTTCCAAAATTGAAAATAGAATTTCCAAAACAGATAACCGAAGGAAAATAGAACGTTTAAATGATGAATTGAAAGAATATCAGAATATTAATAATGAGTTAGATGCTTTGGAAAAAAGTGATGAAGTATATCGAATTAGAGTAAGTGGTGATTTTGTTCCTGAAACTGCACCCAAAGCCATTGATGCAGAAGGGAATATAGGTTTTAATGAATCAACAATGGAGATTGATATAAACGTAATGACTACTTCAGGAAGCTTTACACCGCTGCAAAGAATTTCACATGAATTGAAGCATGCAGATCAATATGAAAATTTTAGATTGAATTTCAAAGGTGCTTTTGGGGGATATGCTTTTGATCAAACTGATGAAATAGAGGCTTATCAAAGGCAAAATTTATTTGCTAGTTATGAAAATGCGGTTGATCCTAAAAAGATGGCTTCAATGTATGACATTTCAACTGCTTCGAAAGTAGTTAATTCAATAAAAATTTTTGAAGTATATTCCATGGTTGATATAAATTACCTTCGTGGATTAAATGGTGGGAAATTGCACACATTTCCTTCTACAAGTAAAGGTGAAGTGCCCGCTTATAGGGCTGGTCAAAAACAAGCTACAGTAAACACTGTCATGAATTTTCAAAGCACATTACAATGGTTATTAAAAATGGACTAACTTTTTTATTATTGTTTAATACATTAGGATTGCTTTCACAGAATATAAAACATGGCTTATATGAAAGTCAAAACTCCAAGATAGTAATCATTAATGATAGCCTAATTGATTTTGTTTATATTAATTTAGGTAATTGGGATACAGTTAGGAGCAATTTTAGGTCATCTCGGGACACCATTTTTATTGAGTTTAAAAAATATGACTATTCGTTCACTGAAATAATCAGCGATTGTTGTAAAACATCTGGTATTCTAATTTCGGAGGGAGCGGATTATTTTATGAATCAAACAATGGATGGTTTTATAGGTACGAATGCGAAGGACACATCAATTATTTTATCGAGTATAGCTTATTGTGGCTTTGAGCAATATTTTAAAATAAGTGGTGATAAATGTTATTTGTTCAAATTTACATTCTACGATTATTTACCATTTGATTCCGATCGGTTTTCGAAACTGATTATTCGCCGAAATAAAATTAAAGTTGGAAATACAGTTTATAGATGGATTAAGGCAGATGAAAAATAGAAAATTAGAGCCTACATATATCGTTTATTAAAGACCAAACTTCCCTCTCTTTCCAGTTTGGACTTTTCCATGAATCCAATTGCTAGTTCAGCTTCGTGTTAATCATAAAGGCATTTAGAAATTCCTTCTTTCTTTTTTTCATGGAAAAAATCTCAATAGTTTTGAATTCGTTAAGAAAATCCTTTAATGTTAATTCGTTAACTTATAAATTTCCTTAGAACTCTCCGTTTTCATTTACTGAAAAGTTATTCTTCCCCAAAACTGAAACGATTTAATAGTTAATTAGTCAATTAAGAAATTTTATTGAAAACGATGTCATTTTTGAATCATCAAAGGTAAACTCACAGTAATCTCCAATAAAAAAAAGGAATTTGACAGGAACTTTAGGAATTCCACTAGAACGCAAGTAAATTTTTACCGCTATTTGTATGGAAAACAATCTGAAAACGAATCATATAGTTGGCATTTTTACCCAAGTGAAATAGTCAAAAAAAACACGTAAATTTGATGAGAGATGAATCTATTCAGGATAAGACAAAAATCAAAAGCCATTCGTTTTCAGAACCCTTACCTTTTCGAACAAACTTCCCGGGTCTGCTTGCAAAACACATTCGACTATTCTCCTTTCGGTGTAAGTCTTGATGGGAGGACGGTTGAAGGAGATTTCTATCGCCGTGGGTTTAATGGGATGGAGAAGGGTGATGAGGTGAAAGGGAAAGGGAATTCCTACACGACAGAGTTTAGACAAATGGACCCGAGGGTTGGCAGATGGTTTTCAATTGACCCTGTAACTAAACCTACTTTTGGATTATACAATTCAATGTCTAATAATCCAATTATTAGAATTGACCCATGGGGTAATGATGATTATTTTAACCTAGCTGGTGTATATTTGGGGTCGTCAACAGATGGACATACAATAAGGATTGTTACTAGTGATGTGAAATTAATGAAAGCCATCAAAAATACGCTCAAACATTACTCAATCAATCAATTAAAAATAATGAAGACCTGAACAAAATTAACGACAAAATACAGGAATTTAACTCATTACCTGCTGGAAAAAAGGGAGAGTTAATTTATAACAAAGAGACTAATGAGGTAAACTATCTTAGAAAAAATTAATTAACCCTATCTTTCCTTCACATTATGGTAAAAAAAATTGTATTCATCTTATTTGGCTTTATTTTTTGTTCCTCAATGATGCGCAATAAAGTTCAGCATTCCAAAAACAGTTTAAATGAACTTCTCACAAACGGAAAGCCGACTTTTTGGGATCCATACATTACTTATGAAGATCATATTTCAGGAATTGGATTGTATCTTATTTCAGATTCGACATTAATTGAATATGAATTCGATAGTGAAATGAGACGTAAAGCTTACGATTATGGTGATTTTATGCTTGACACAATTCGATGGAAACGCTCAAACGACACCATGTATATTGGAGGAAACAAAGGTTCCTTTGGTATTTATAAGATTTTGAAATTAAAAAATGATTCACTTGAAGTATTAGATTGTAAGGGAAATGCATTACGTTCTCAAATGTTGTTTGTGAAATCGAAAGATCAGCATACTCCTCTAAAATCCAAGTATTAATCTTATGCTCGCCTAAAAATATAAATTATAATATTTTATGAATTATGTGATTAGGTTTGGATATATCATAAAAGTATCCATTACACAAAAAACTCGCCAAAATTCGGTGTTTTAACAGTTTTAAACTCACCAAAACTTGACTATTTTTAACCAAATATGAACCCTTTTATAGCAAGTCATAAAACCCAAGTAATTAGGCCTCAGAATACTTGTCACATGAAACAAACCGCCGGGGTCTGCTTGCAAAACATATACGACTATTCTCCTTTCGGTGTAAGTCTTGATGGGAGAACAATTGAAGGTGATTTCTATCGCTATGGGTTTAATGGCATGGAGAAGGATGATGCGGTGAAAGGGAAAGGGAATTACTACACGACAGAGTTTAGACAATGTAACCCGAGGCTGGGAAGGTGGTTAATTACCGATCCTGTTGTAAACCCTTGGCA
>JBJTMY010000005.1:0-10213 GCA_046073825.1 Bacteroidota bacterium | reverse complement strand
GTTCCTGTTACATCCCACTCACATGTTGTTCCGTTGAATGTTGCTGTTTGGTAACATGCTAAGCTTGGTTGCGCAGGCTGCGTTCCTGTTACATCCCACTGACATGATGTAGTGTTGAAGCTTGCTGTTTGGTAACATGCTAAGCTTGGTTGCGCAGGTTGTGTTCCTGTTACATCCCACTCACATGTTGTTCCGTTGAATGTTGCTGTTTGGTAACATGCTAAGCTTGGTTGCGCAGGCTGCGTTCCTGTTACATCCCACTGACATGATGTTGTATTGAATGTTGCTGTTTGGTAACATGCTAATGTTGGTTGTGCAGGTTGAGAACCTGTCACATCCCATGAACATGACGTTGTATTGAATGTTGCTGTTTCATAACAAGCCATGCTTGGTTGTGCAGGCTGGGTTCCTGTTACATCCCACTGACATGTTGTAGTGTTGAAGCTTGCAGTTTGGTAACATGCTAAGCTTGGTTGTGCAGGTTGAGAACCTGTCACATCCCATGAACATGATGTTGTATTGAATGTTGCTGTTTGGTAACATGCTAATGTTGGTTGTGCAGGTTGAGAACCTATCACATCCCATGAACATGATGTTGTATTGAATGTTGCTGTTTGGAAACATGCTAAACTTGGTTGTGCTGGTTGTGTTCCAATATTTTGCCAAGAACAAGTTGTAGAATTAAACATATAATTATCCCAACAATTAACAACTGAAGGTTGAGCTGATTGAGGAGTAATTGTCAAGTTCAATGTTACTGTACTATCACAGCCATTTGCAGCTATTAGAACAGTTGTATATATACCCGACTGAGTATAAGTAGTATTGTTAGCTGCCCATAAATAATTTATGCATGCAGAAACAGAGACACTACCAGTAATAGCAGCAGGGATATTTACATTAATTGAGGATGTATTGGTACAACCATTTATATCTGTTACTAAAACAGAATAGTTACCACCGATTGCCGTTGATGCAGATTGAGTTGATGCAACGAAGCTATTTGGCCCTGTCCACGAATAAGATGAAAATCCAGAAGTTGCATTTAATGTTGCATTAGCCCCATTACAAGCTGGACCATTCACACTTGCTACTACAACTGGTAATGCAGGATTATTTAATGTTACAGTAGATGTTGCACTACAACCATTTGCATCCGTTGCAACAATTGAATAGCTTCCAGAGGAAAGTCCTGTAACAGGTGAAGAAACTAATGAACCATTTAATGTATAAGTTAACGTGCCTGTGCCACCAGTTGCTGTAAATGTTATAGAACCATTAATACCATTATGGCATTGAGGATTAGCAGAAGAAATACTACTAAATGAAACAGCTGTTGGCTCCGTTACTGAAACTGATGAAGTAGCAGTACATCCATAACTATCTTTTACATAAACTGTATAACTTCCAGCAGTTTTATTGGCAAACGATGGAGATGTCCCCCATGATGAACCATTTAATGAATATTGATATGGACCATATGACCCAGAAGCAACTCCAGTAATTGACCCTGTTGCTGTTCCATAACAAGAAGCCCCTATCGTAGAGCCAGATGCAGCAACATCACTTATATTAACAGCACTTGTAGTTGCTGAGGCTGAGCATCCGAAGCTATTCGTAGCCGTTAGTGTATAAATAGTGGCAGTGGTTGGAGCTGCAGTTGTATTCGCCGTAGCTGCTGTAAACCCTGAAGGCGTAGCAGTCCACGCAAAAGAAGGTGTCGGTGCTGAGCCAGTTATTGAAATATCATCTACATAAATCACATCCATATTCGCAGCTGAATAACAATTGAATCCAAAATAATAAACACCACTTGCACTTGGAGTAAATGTTGCCGTTCCTTGTGCATAAGTTGTATTAACTAATTGAGATCCTCCGTTATTATTCCATAATGTAGTTGTTTGTCCTGCAACTGTAGCGGCAGTACCTACGGTAACTTTTAATTTTTCTGGGTAAGTAGCAGAGATTACTTTATACCAAAAACTTACTGTATAAGTTATTCCTGCCGTCAATGATTGACCATTCGTTAATGCCCAAGCGTTAGCTGCATATGTTGAATTATATGTATATGACATAGCTCCAGATCCAGTACGAGCAGTTGTGGAAGATGCCCATTGATTCCCAGAACCAGCATTAATAAATGTCCAACTTACAGGTGGCCAAGATTCAAATCCTTGAGAATAATTTAAAGAAGGAATTCCTGATGAAGCGGTTCCAGTTAAACCAACTGTTCCTCCAGGACATATTACAGAAGCACTCGCAGTTGCAGTAACAGAAGTTGGCACTGGATTAACCGTAATAGTAATTGGAGAACTGGTAATTAAACATCCTGCATTTACTCCTGTGCTATTATCTGATGCAGTAACTGTATAACTTGTTGTTGAAGATGGAGAAACAATTACACTCGACCCCGATCCTGCTCCACCATTCCAAGTGTAAGAATAATCTGTGTTAGAACTAGTAACTGATAAAGTAGTTGTTTGTCCAACACAAATTGTATTGGAGGATGCGGAGACATTAATAGCGGGTGGTGTATTAACTGTAGCCACTACTGGTGTCCGTCCCGATTCACAACCTGTAGTTACGCTCCAATTGTAAAAGTAATAGTACGTTGTACTTGCACCTGAAATATAACCGCCAGTAATACTTCCTACTGTTCCTATTGCATAAGGGAAGCCTCCAAGTGTTGCTTCACGCACTAAAGAAGGAGAAGTAATTGCCAACAATTTATATCCAGTTCCAATTGGAATTGACCAACCTAAATTGACAGTTGTTGCAGTAGTACCTGTTCCTGTTGGAATAGAAGGGGTAGTCAGTGATTGTAAAACTGTTCCGGCACTATTTTGTAATTGAATACTCATTGTCCCCGCGGAACCTGCATTATAAACATCTACAGAATTCAAAGTAAATGCAGTGGTTACATCGAACACTAGTCCGTAAGTTGAAGCTGTTGTATTTGTAGTTGAAGCAGGTGCTAATCGCCCACCATTTATGGTTGAACTACCTGAAGCGGCAGCTACATAATAAGTAGTAGTTGTATTTATAGAAGGGGTGGTAAATGAAGAACCCGTGCCTAAAACCGAACCTCCGCTTGAAGCTGCGTACCAATTAAGTGTACTTGCATTACCGCCTAATGTCGCGCCTAATGTAACTGTACCTGAACCGCAGCGAGTTGCCGGTGCAGTAGATGCTACTGAAGGATTATTTACAACGACACTAGTAACTGGATTTAAACAAGTGGCACCTGCAGCATCTTTCACTAACAATTGGTAGTAGGTAGTCTGTGTAATAGTACCTGTTGAAACAGAAGTAGAAGTAGCGCCACTAATATCTGTATATGCAGAACCATTCAAAGAAAATTGCCATTGCAATGTACCAGTTGGATATCCTGTTGCTGGTGTGACCAAAATAGTTGTTGATCCACTAGTACACAATGCCGCAGTTGATGCCGCATAAGCAGTAGCAGAAGAAGGCTGAACAGTAACAGATACAGCCGCAGAATTGATACACTGAGTTGAACTATTACTTGCATTACAAGTAAAACTAACGGCTCCTGCCGTTGTTGATTTAAAATAAGCAACCGCACCACTTGTATAAGGTGTTGTTAAATCTGACTGATACAAATTGGTTGATGGAGACCATACATAAGAATCATAATCTCCTAGTGTTGAAGTTACGCTCAATTGAGCAACTGCATTATTACAAACGATTGCATTATTGGTAGCAACTGTTAATATTGGAGGAGCAACTACTGTTGCAACAATAGTAGATCGCGAACTTTCACAAGTTCCATTGTATTCTGAAACATAAAAAGTAGTAGTATTTGAAATAGAAGTTGTATAATAATTATTACTTCCTGACTGCAGGGCAGTTCCACCTGAAGCAGTTGCATACCATTTAAAAATTGGAGAGCTTAGCCCAGATGTTGACGTAACTGTTGAACTAAATGGAATTCCTTGACCACATTGACTCCCATTCGTTACAGATGGTGTTGAAGGAAGTGGGTTAACAGTAACTGCAGTGGAAGCAGATAATGTACAACCATTGGCATCAGTACCAGTAACTGTATATGTTGTATTTGATGTTGGGATAACGGTTATTGAAGATGCATTACCTACTACACTTGTGCCATCACTCCAAGAATAAGACGAAAGCGTTGTAATCTTTTGGCCGAACAATGTAAAATTCGGGCGATTTGTAGAAGCATTTGTAACAGTTGTAGAAGTACAAGCACCAGCACCTGTAGAGCCATCTGCTGCATAATTAACAAACGATCCGAATGAAGTTGTAGTGTATGTATTAATAGCACTTGAAGAGCCAGTAACACTATTGGCAAAACAATAATCAACGATAATATTTGAAGTCCCGTTCCAAGTAAATGGTGTACTAAAAGTAATGGTATTTGTACCTACTACAGGAGTATAGCTTGCGCTTGAATATACAGTAGTAAACGTTGGTGTTTGAAAAGTAGTAATTGCAGTTGCTGAAGTAGCTCCAATTTTTAATGTATAATTCGTTAATGAAGCAGGCGAACCAAGCGTTGTAACGTTTACGGACATACCCGTTAAGTTCCCAGCACCTATTCCTGCAGAAGTTAATTCAGAAGCTAAAATTAAGACCTGTACATGTCCATTGCCGTAATAACTAGGGAAGGCAGCACCTAGTGTTGAAGAAGAGGAGTTTGAACTGGTTCCTGCTCCAATAGCAGCGCTACCAGGTTTTACAATAGAAGATGTTAAGGTTGTTGAAACACCGGAACATACAGTTGAAGGTGATGCAGAAGCTGAAGCAACACTTCCCGTAAGTGGTGCATCTGTGTAACCAGTACCTGTTTGAGACTTTGTCACACCTGCAGCATCAGTTGCAATTACACTCCAAGTAACATTTGCATTGGCAGGTGTTACTGTAGGAATGGTACCACTCCAATCATATCCACTAGTATTAGACATGGCAATAGCCGTTTGAGCAACACCATTCAAACTATAATTTAATGAAACACTTGTTACAGCCGAACCTCCAGGTGTCACAGTAATAGTAACAGTTCGTGCAACATTCGAACATTGATTTCCAGTTGGCGTGATGGCTAAATTACTTAAGGTGGCAGAAGCTTTTGTCCCCAGTGCAAAGTATCCTGCTAATGCAGTAACAGCAGGGGATGTTGAAGTAATGGCAGAACTAGTTATAGTTGCCGTCGTTCCTCCAATTCGATCGTAGGTACCTGTTAAAGTTGTGCTAGAAGCAATCGCATCTGCCGAACCTGGAGTATCATTTAATTTTATAAGTGCGCTGGTAAAGTTCGAAGCACCTGATGTTATTGAAGCTGCCCAATAACGATTCGTATTTAAAGCAGACATTGTTGTTCCGATAGCACCACCACAATTAGCATCGACCACTTCTGCTTGAACAGTAACAGTTCCTCCAGCATTGGTAATAGGATTTACTAATTCAAAAGGATTGTAACTGCCTTTACCAACTGGGAAAGTATATGTAGATGCAGTAGAATAAGAAGCAGGTAAAATTCTTGCAATTGCTCCCTTCACATAAGTTGTTGATGATCCACCCGAAATTGCTGCCACAGCAGTGTTTGGAATTGTCAAAACATACCCTGTGTTATCCAACAAACCTGCAGTTAATGTTAATGTACCAGCAGAGCCTGAAAGGCTTGCTGAAAATGGAAGTGTAACTACATTATTAGGTGCAGTTGAAGTATTGTTTATTGTCAAGAAACCAGGTGCATTCGTAGATGGGAACTCCAAAGATGATATTGTTTGATTTCCTGTTGTACTATTGTATGTTAATATACTTGTTGTTGCATAAGAAAGAGAACCTGTACCAGTAAAATTCCCTTTAGAAACAGTTAGGTTTTTAATTAAGTTAGCAGTAGTAGTAGATACACCTGCCGCATTATTAATTCTTATACTAACAGTATTTGCTCCATGAGCACCACTTACGAAAGCTAATGTTTGTGCTGTTGTTCCATTAAACTCCAACAAACCACCAGCAGTAGATTGTAAAACCGTACCTGCTGTATGAGTAAAATTACCAGCAACTTTTAATGTTCCTGCACCTGCTGCAATGTCAAATGTACCACCACTGATATTAACACTTCCCCCTACGATTAATGTACCTGCACCACCGAAAGTCTCAAAAGTCCCACCTGTTACATTTAAATTTCCATTAATCGTTAATGTTCCTGAACTGAGGGCTCTGAACTTTCCTGTACCAGTAGCTTGAATAGTTAAATTACCTTGAATAACAGCCGTTGTTGAAGTTGTCCAGAAGTTCAAAGTACCAGAAGCAGAACTACAATTGTATGTTACATTACCAAATGTTTGAACATTATTTGTAGCCGTTGTAGTTGACGAAGTAATTCCAAGAATAGTTAAATTTGATGAAGCACCCCAAGTGGCTAATGGTACTGGAGGCGCAGTAGTTAATGCTCCACTTACAATACAATTAGAGCCATTAGCAAAAATCAGTGTGCTTGCTGTTCCAACAAGAGTAATCCCTGCCACACCCATATTAACAACACCCGTAGAACTAACTGTAACAACCGTGCTTGTACCACCTGTTGTTGTGACGGTGTTTGAAGTACTACCACCAAATGTTAAAGTACCGGAGATATCTCCTGTATTTCCTGTTCCAGCAAATCCAATAGAGGCTGCTTGAGTAGCATTATTAATATTAAGTGTACTTCCATTTTCAATTACAAAACTATTGGTCGAACCAGAAATTGTTAATGCACGAGTTGTTGTAGTTGATGACTGCAAAGTCATAGTCGTATTGCTTGTCACTTTTAAAGCCCCAATTGTATATGCTGCATCAAGATTAATGATTGTAGCAGCACCTGCAGTTGTTCCAGCTCCGTCAACAATTAAAATATCGGTTGTTGATGCTGTCGATCTTGTGGTACCTGATCCATTGGCAGCAGTGTTCCAATTTGCAGCTGTACTCCATGTACCGCCCGTTGCACCAACCCAATAATAAGTAATAGGTGCACTAGTTATCTGAGAAGCAGAAAGCGGTGAGCCTATTGTCCCTTCAGTAAATGGTGCCACTTGCCAATAATAGGTTGTTGATGGATTTAGTCCGGAAGCAGTATAGGTAACAGCATTGGCAGCATTTGCATTTGCTAAAGTATATGTAACGCCATCTAAAGAACGATATATATTATAACCAATTTCACCAGTAACATCTGTCCAATTTAAAGTCATACTTGCAGACCCAACAGCTGTAAATGTTAATGAACCTGTCATACTAGGTGATGTTGCTGGTGTAAAACGATATACCCTACGGGAACCATTGCTAGAAGAATTTAAATTGGCAATGGCCCCAGTTGAGTAAGTATTATTTACCCAAGCAGTTCCATTAGTAGCCACTGTATTGGAAGAAGTTGTAATAGATGCTATTGTACCGGCTGTTGTTCCTGCAGAAAAGCCTACAACCGGACCAGTGACGAAAGCTGTCGCTACCGACATAGCTCCATATTTAAATTCAAATACACCAGTTGTTTCGTAAATTAAAACTTGATAGGTTCCATCTCCTGCTGATGCTGTTCCATAATTTGTATAGTTAAGTTTCATATTAGCCCACTCCACCACTAAAACTCTATTAGGAGATGTTCCAAATAATTTATAATGAACTTTACTATTTGCTCCGGCCGCAGTAACCGTGGCCTGATCACCGCCAAAAGCAGCAATAACAGGCGCAGTTGCAGTACCTGTTCCTGTTCCGCTAGTACCAATTGCAGTACCACCCAAACCTAAAGCTCCATTCGAATTGATTGAAAACTGAGTGTATGGTTTACCCATGAACTGAAAGTTGAATCCAATATTTGCAACAGAACTAGCTGCATCATCATTACCAGCGGCCATCAATGATGTAGTTCCTGTTGACATATCAGTAGCATTCCCATTCATGTCTAAAGCTAATGAGCCTGTTGCATTAGTACTAAAGGTGTAATTGGCAGAACTTTGTCCATATACCCAATTACTACTTGTGAGAGTCGTTATAACAACTAGCATTGTTAGCAATAGCCCACGACTTAGATTCCTTTCGGAACACACTGTTCTGTTGTAAAATTGTTTCATATTGTGTTATGTTTTGTAGGTGTTTTTTTCAGATTTGACACTTCTCTAGGGAAGCAAAACTTATTTCAGGATAATATTTTTGGAAATTACAATTATTACCCTCTTTACTTATTTTTCCAACTATTAATAGTAATTTGTTTTCTATATCCACAAAACTAAAAACGGGTATATGATTTTGTGATCTCAGCGATCTCCAAATCCCAAATTGGACAGGTTGATTAATCGAATAGCAAACAACAATCTTCCATTCGCCTCTATGATGTATAGAATTCAATATTTTTAAAGAATACAAATCGTGTATTAAACGAAAACGCCATATTGTTTTCATCGAGTAGCTAGTATATTGCTTGGCACGGTTCGATAAATTCAACGAATCGCTTGTTACTTTACCCCATCCGCAACTATTAACAAACACAAAAATCATTAATATCAACATAAGCAACATGCCAAAAGTATGCTGCCTAGTCTTCTTAATAATGTAGTTCATCATCATGTCACTTACTATTTTATCTCATTTCAAAATCGCAAAATTCAAACGAAGTAAATCAATGGTCTTTTCATCCACTTCGATATTAATTGAAAGCATACAAACGCATTATTTATATCTTTTTCTTCCAACCTTCCACAAGGAAACTGAATACAGCTTATTTTCTAAAATAAAGATTAAACAGTAACAGTAACGGTACTGCAAATTAGTCTACTCGTTTTCTAAAAACAAGGATTTAGTAAACTTTTCGCCCTAAAAAAAAGAATGTTGGCCAAATAAATTGTGCTGGAAAGAAATTTCATATAGTCAAATTCTTTATATCCAACTCGCATAATTAATCTAGCGCATCCAATACCCTTTTAATTTAAATCAAGCAATTAAATGAGAACCGCTGAGGTCGTGATAAAAATTAATATTTTCATGCAAGACAGTATTAAAACAAGAGTTGTTCAATACTGAATATTGACTACAAATGAATGTATTTTTTAATGGCTACTACATATCGCTCAAAGGCCTTCATACCCTTTGAAGTAATTTTGCAGGTAGTAACAGGGTATCTCCCTTTGAACCCTTTTTTAATAGTTATATATCCCGCTTTTTGTAGTTTATCGAGTTGCAAACTCAAGTTGCCAGCAGAAGTATTTGTTTTCTCTCTCAAGTACACAAAATCTGCTTTCTCTAAACCTATTAACAAAGATACAACCGATAATCTTAGCTGTGAATGCAAAATAGGATCTAAATCTTTAAACACGAGAAAATTTCATTTTAATTCCTGGCATAATGCAAGTAACTACACAAACAAAAGATGCATATAAACATTGCTCTGCCTCATTTAATTTTAAAATGTAAGCACCAATTAACATTGCTAATATTCCTACAATAATCGACAACGTTTCTTTTACAATCCCCCCTGTTACAAAAACCGTTAATCCAAGTAAAGAGCAAAAAACGGGGATTACAATCTGACACAATCCATAAAACTCTGAGGCTAAATAAATAGTAATATAAGCCAATGCAAATCCCGAATACGCAAAAAGATAAACCTTATCTATTAAAGATTTCGCTGTTTCACTTTTATCATCCTGCTTAGAACGCAAGGCAGAAATAATTCCTCCTAATGGAAATACAATCCAAAAGAAATTATCAAAACTACTGACTATTGAACCTGGGAATGAAATCGAAATATAATTTACAATATAATAGATCGACAGAATTGAGCCCCACAAAATATCATAGAAATAATTTCCACTTGGGACCTTTCTAGCCTCTTGAATGGCTTGTTCGATGGTGTTTAATGCTTGACTTACTTCTAGTTTTTCCATTGCTTTTTTTACAAATATAAACTAGTTAATATTATTAACCAAACAAAGAATATAAAAGTTTTATGTTATGATTTCAAATAATTCGTGATTGAAGATTGATATCGCTTAAAGTATACATTCTAATGTAGGCTTAAACACTTAGCCAAAAAAAGAAAAACATGAACCAATACCATGGGGGGACGGCAGCCCCACCCCGCAGTAAAAATACAAAGTAGAAATTTATTATTCGGTTATTAAACGCTTATTGTCGGTTACAAACGTTTAAACCAAATTATTAAACATTTCTATCTTCCTTAAAAAATATTTTTTCATTC
>JBJTMY010000004.1:0-8964 GCA_046073825.1 Bacteroidota bacterium | reverse complement strand
GTTATATGGATAGTCTCCAACCCAATTAGAATAATATCTCAAAGCATCTTTGATGTATTCAGGACTCTTCATCCATAAATCAAATTCGTTATTGGTAAACAATGACCATGTGGTTACTTTTTTACCATTTCTGTCTAATACAATTTCATCTTTTAATACATGATAGCGTTTATCAGCAAACCATCCGAAGTCGTGAATATTTTCTTGATGAAAATGTAAATTTTTCATTTTGTCAGCACTTTTTGGAAAGGTCATGTCTTTCTTTCCATTCGGTAATAATACATCAACTTCATTTTTCGCTGCAACTGCTAACTGATTCATACGAGCAATTTCTGCTGTATTGTCGCTGTTTACATCATCCACTAAATCGCCGGTTGCACCAACAACATAATTTTCAGGAAGTGTAATATAAACATCAAAGCTTCCATATTCAGAATAAAATTCACCTTGATTTAAATAAGGCATTTGATGCCATCCATACTGATCATATACTGCAGGCTTCGGATACCATTGAGTAATCGCATACGCCTGACCGATATGTCCTAAGCGAGAAAATTTTCCATTCGGAATCTTAACTTTGAATGGGGTAGTGATGACAGCTCGTTGTCCTGGAAATAATGGCTCACTTAATTTTAGTTTACAAAAATCAATATAACCGTTTTCAAATTCTATCTCCACCGGTTTCCCGTTGACTTGAAAATTTAAGGAGTCGATATATCCTCTGTCTTTTTCCTCTGCAAAATACAAGGCACTATTGCCCTGGTTTAATTCCTGTTGACATAAGGCAGTATGTTGGTCCTTATATCCATTCGGCCATAGATGCATGTAGATATAAGTAAGTGTATCTTTCGAACGATTGATATAATCGATAGAAATGTTGGCTGAGATAGTATGCTCGTTGTCATTTAAAGAACATCGAATTTTATAATTTACTTCTTGCTGAAAATAATTTGATTGTGCGTTTGATAATTGCGAGCAGAAAGCGAGTACAATTATCAATAGAATTTTTTTAAACATGAATTCTTGTTTATGGTTTTTCATAGATTAAAATCTCTTTCAACTATTCGTGAAGAGATTAATTAATTGTTGAATTAAGTTTATTGTAAGTTTGGAAACTATTAGAATTTGAAGCTATGTGATTTAATCAATCAATTAAGCAAGTGTTTTCGCACTTACTGAATTTTTAATATTCTCAACAAAGTCGTCAAATAAATATTCTGAATCATGTGGTCCGGGAGCAGCTTCCGGATGGTATTGTACAGAAAAGGCAGCTTTATTTTTTACTCGAATTCCTTCAATACTTTGATCATTTAAATTGATATGAGTAATCTCAACTAGGTCTGATTTTTCCACATCTTCTGGCATTACCGCAAAACCATGATTCTGAGAGGTGATTTCACAACGACCAGTAATAATATTTTTTACTGGGTGATTAATTCCTCTATGTCCATGATGCATTTTAAAAGTTCTGATTCCACATGCTTCAGCTAACAATTGATGTCCTAAGCAAATTCCAAATACAGGCAGGTTCGTAGCCAACATCGATTGAACTTTAGCAACCGTTTCTGGCATCGCACCTGGATCGCCAGGTCCATTACTCAACATAAAACCATCTGGTTCCCACAGCATGATTTCATCAAATGTAGTAGGGTAAGGAAAAACACGTACATAACAACCCCGGTCTGCTAACAAACGTACGATATTTAATTTTACACCTGCATCAAGTAGTGCAACTCTATATTGACCATTTGTATTGTAGTCAGTTACTTTCTGTGTTGAAACCTGAGAGGACAATTCTAATCCTTCCATCGAAGGCACTTCTGCCAACATTTTTTTCAGTTCATCTATATTTTGAGTGGAAGTACTGATGATAGCATTCATTGCTCCCTTTTCACGAATGTGTTTTACGATTGCACGGGTATCCACATCCGTTATAGCAACTAAATTCTTTGTAGCTAAAAAATCCTGAATAGATAAGTCAGCGTCTTTACGAGAAGGGATTTGACTAAGGTTTCTGCATATCAATCCAGAAATTTTAATTCCATCCGATTCTGATTCACTGTTCTTAATTCCATAATTACCAATGTGAACACTGGCCATTACCATTAGTTGTCCTGTATAAGAAGGATCAGTGAAAATTTCCTGATAACCCGTCATACCCGTATTAAAACAAAGTTCTCCCGTTGCTACTCCAACAGCTCCTGCAGCCATCCCTTTAAAAACAGTTCCATCGGCTAATACTAATAGGGCAGGGGATTTAGGAGTATATTTCATGGGGATTCAGATTTGGGCAAAATTAAAGAATCGTCGCCAAATTCTAAATCTGTTTTATAAACAAAACAGAAATAAAGAATATAAGATTTAAGAGGGAGAGCTTCAAATTCGAAAATAAATTATTAACATTTTCCCGAATAAAGCAGAAAAAATAATTTTAGTAAAACTAATTTAATGGACTACTTTCTCCCAAAATCCGCTGGATTTTCACCCCAGATTTCTGTTTCCCATTTATGAATTGGGTTGGAATAAGTATTATTCATCAGCCAATTTTCAGCGCGGTCTATTAATTCAAATAAAATTGCATTTTTTGAGGTTTCAGCCAGTTTAGTTCCACACCTTTTCTTCTTAACCCAACCAATGGCAATTTGACTATCACTGTAGATGATTTTTTTGGGCAACTCACATTTTTTTAAATAGGCCAATGCATGAACAATGGCTAAAAATTCCCCAATATTGTTAGTGCCATCTGCATAAGGACCCATTATAAACAACTCTGTTTTTGTTGTAGTGTCAACGCCTCTATATTCCATCTTACCTGGATTTCCACTGCATGCAGCATCCACCGATATACTATCACGAATAGGATTATGGGTAGGAGGATGAGATAATTTTAAATTCCTTTTGGTGGTTTTTGAAAAGGCCGAAATGTGATTTGAAAAATGACTTTTGTAGGCCGCATCAGCCTCTGCTTTACTCGTGAACGATTTGTATTTAGCCGATGTAAAACCTTCGATGTTTTTCTTGCAGGTGTCCCAGCTACTGTAAACACCTGGGATTCTTCCCTCCCAAACAACATAAAATTTTTTCTTTGTAGCCATTGCCGCAAACTTAGTATTTTTTGATTAATAAGTCGGTTAATTACTTCTTGTGATTTTGAATTTGACTAGCTTTTTTCAAATTAAATTTGTTATCAAAGCAATGACTATGTACGCTAGTATTACCGCTGATATTCTTCAATCACTTTATGCTATATGCAGTGAAGAAAATGTTTTTATTGATGCAGAACAACTGCAAAATTATGCTCATGATGAAACAGAAGATTTGAAATTTTTACCTGCCGTGGTTGTTAGGCCAACAGCCGTTAGTCAAATTGCAGAAATTATGCGCATTGCCAATGCCGAACAAATTCCTGTTACTCCTCGAGGAGCAGGTACTGGTTTAAGTGGTGGGGCATTGCCCGTACATGGTGGTATTTTATTATCAATGGAAAAGTTTAATAAGATCTTAGAAATTGATGATCGTAATCTTCAAGCTACTGTTGAACCAGGAGTAATTAATCAGATTTTTAGAGATGCTGTTGAGGCAAAAGGATTGTTTTATCCTCCTGATCCGGCTTCGCGTGGGAGTTGCTTTTTAGGAGGTAATTTAGCTGAAAATGCAGGTGGTCCACGGGCTGTTAAATATGGAACTACGAAAGATTATATTCTAAATTGCGAGGTTGTTTTACCAAATGGAGAGATTATTTGGACAGGAGCTAATGTTTTGAAAAATTCTACGGGATACAACTTAACACAATTGATGATTGGTAGTGAAGGTACATTGGGAATTGTTACAAAAATAGTTTTCCGATTAATTCCTCTTCCTACGCAAAATCTGTTGATGCTTGTTCCGTTCTATTCTCCTGAAAAAGCATGCGAAGCAGTGAGCGCAGTATTCAGAGCAGGATTTACACCTTCGGCGATGGAATTTATGGAGCGTGATGCAATTGATTATGTGATGCAATTTGTGGATGTTAAAATTCCTGTGAAGGATGAACATAAGGCACATTTACTGATTGAAGTAGATGGTAATGATGTGGATGTTTTGTTTAAGGAATGTGAACAAATAACAGAATTAATGTATAAGTTTGAATGCGATGAAGTTTTGTTTGCTGATACTGCTGCTCAAAAAAATGAATTATGGAAAATGCGACGAGCCGCCGGAGAAGCGGTTAAGTCGCATTCAGTATATAAAGAAGAAGATACTGTTGTGCCTCGCGCTGAATTGCCAAAACTGTTAGAAGGGGTAAAATCCATCGGACGAAAATATGGTTTTCGATCTGTTTGTTACGGACATGCCGGCGATGGAAATTTGCATGTGAATATTTTGAAGGATGAAATGAGTGATGATGATTGGAAAAACAAGGTTCCCCTTGGAATTCGGGAGATATTCAAACTCTGTGTAGAGCTAAAAGGAACTATCAGTGGTGAACACGGAATTGGATATGTGCAAAAAGGGTACATGGATATCGCCTTTAATTCATCACAAATCGAAATTCAGAAAGGGATAAAGAGATTATTTGATCCAAATAATATACTTAATCCTGGGAAAATGTTTATATAAGTTTTAATAACTTTTGAATTCGTTTTTCGTTTAGGTATTATATTGCTTAACATGTTGACTAATTCTAACATAATAACTTTTTCATTTTTGATTAAAGCAATTCAAAGGTGGTTGTTCATAGTGTTTTTCATGAGCTCCACTTTGTTGAAAGCTCAAGAATTATTCGGAGTTTCAAATAGCAATTATGCTGGACAAATGGGTTTGACTATGAATCCTGCTTCAGTAGTTGGTGCTCCTTTTAATTGGGAATTACAGTGTTTTTCGTTGGATGCAAATACCGTAAATAATTACCTGTATCTTAAGCAAGGGAGTGGTATCATCCGAAAGTCGTTTTCTGGTGCCAACACAAGTGATGCTACAGCCGATCGATTTACTTCTCCTAATAAATGGTCGTTCGGGTCTACTTTTTTTAAAGCTCCCGCATTTGTATTTTCAGATAAAAAATTTGGTTTAGCATTCTCAACTTCGTTAAGAGCAGGGTATAGTGCAATAGATGTACCTTGGCACCTCGCAAAATTTGGTAAGGAAGGTTTTGATTACGATCCTTTGCAAGGTTATTTCTTCGAGGGTGGTTCCATGAAAGTGGGTATGATATCTTGGCAGGAAATAGCTTTTACTGCTGGAGTACTAGCTGTAGATGATGGAACGAATTATTTGTCGTTTGGACTAACGGGGAAGAATAACCGTGGTTTTGAATCGGCGTTCGGGAACTTGGATGCCATCACGTATAATTCCTCCGCTGATTCTTTATTGATTATTCAAAATGTGAATATGAATTATGGTCATTCATTGCCTGAAAATGATGAATATAAATTATCAAGTATTTTAGATAAACGCGGCAAGGGATGGGGGATTAACGCAGGATTGCAGTATATCCGTAATCGCAATGCTAGCTATTATCGTCCTTGTGCCAGCAACACCGATAAGCCTTATGATTTCAAATTGGGATTTTCAGTGATTGATTTAGGATATCTTACTTTTAATCGCGAAGCAAGAACCTATAAATTTGAAAATCTTTCTACCGATTGGTTTTATATTGATACAGCAAAATTTATTGATGTAACACAAATTGATAGTTTGATAAGTGCTCAACTTACCGGTAAACCAACATCAACAAGAGATAGTCGTAAATTTAAAATTGCTACTCCTACCGCTGTAAGTATGCAATTAGATTGTGCACTCGATAATCATTTTTTTGTCAATCTGACAATTATTCAGCGAATTGTTTTAAGCAAAATTGCTCTTCGACGAATGAATCAAATAGCGATAACACCTAGGTATGAACGAAAACGTTTTGAAGCAGCATTCCCAATTTCTTTTTACGAGCAGTTTAAACCACGAATTGGTATTGGAATCCGCTATGGCATTTTAACAATAGGTTCCGATATGTTGAGTCCTTTATTTGGAATAACTGATAGCTATGGTGCCGATTTTTATATGGGAGTTTCCATTAAAAGTAAAGCTAAATGTGGTGGAGAATCTGGGAGAAGAAAAAGACATTCAATAGAAAAATGCAAAGTGCCAAATCACTAAGATTTGTTGTAATTACGTTCACCAAACAATGCACTACCAATTCTAATCATAGTACTTCCACAGTCTAAGGCTATTTGATAATCCGACGACATTCCCATTGATAAGGTATCAAAATCTTTATCGATTTTATGGCTATCAAAAACAGTTTTCAAAAAATCAAATTCCTTTTTTATTTGATTACGATCATCTGTAAAACTTGCCATGCCCATTAATCCTTTAACTTTTATGTTAGGGTAATTTCCAACAGTTATTTTTTTTATTATTTCTGCTAATTCATTTTCATCTAATCCAAATTTAGTTTCTTCCTGAGCAATATGAATTTGTAAAAGTATGTTTGAAATTGAATTGTTTTTTGATGCTTGCTTATTAATCTCCGAAAGTAATTTTTCACTATCTACTCCGTGAATTAATTTAGCAATGGGCTGAATGTATTTTACTTTGTTCGTTTGTAAATGTCCAATAAAATGCCAATCGATGCTGGTTGGAGCCTCTTTGAATTTATCAGTCAACTCCTGCACATAATTCTCACCGAAAATTATTTGTCCTTCGTGATGCAATGCTAAAATATCATCAAGCGGTTTTGTTTTCGATACAGCAACTAGTTGCGCATGATATCTTTCTGCAATGGATTTTATTTTTTCGTAATTGACTAAATTAATACTCATAATGACTTGGCAAATCGAACAATTTCACTTTTTAATAATTCAAGATTGAGGTCTTCCAATTTATGCTTTGTATTTGGAAGTACTAACAGCGAGCCATTGGGTAGCTGTCGATAAAAATTAGCACTCTCTTCAATGGAAACATTTTCATCTTGGTCTCCAATAGCAATTCTTACTTTACAAAAAATATTATCAATATCATTTTCTGATAGCGGATGTTTTCCAGTGTACTCAATTAGGTTTAAAGTTTCTTTGCAGACTTCTTTCCAATCGGAAGGGAAGTGTAGCAGATTGAGTTGGTCTGCGAATAAATCATCACGACTTTCAATTTTATCGGCCGAGAAAATTTGCTTGTAAGTTTGTGCTTTTTGATGATTCCAATCATAGTCGGTACCCCAAGTAAAAATTCCATCAAACGTACCACTTCGTTTTGCCTCTAAGGATAATCCGAGGTAGCCACCGATTTCATAACCGAATACAAAACATCCGTTCAGCTGAAACTCTTTGATGTATTCAAATAAATGTTGTTGTAAAGTTGTGAAGGTATATTTTTCCTCTGGGAATGATTTTCCATGATGCCCAGGCAAATCATAACAATAAACCTGGAAGTGCTCTTTCAAGCTTTCTTCCAATGGTTCCATTTGTTTTATTGAACCAAGAAATCCATGTAGTAAAAGAATTTTTGGTTTCATGAGTTAAAATTGATTCTGTATTTAGTGCTACTAATAATAAGGGTAAATGTACGACAAATAAAATTTAGAAATAATTTTATTATAACTGTGTCTTTCTATCAAGGTCAATCGAAAAGGCTTCTTCTGTGTTGATAATAAAATCTGAAATTACCTGATCAAGTTCGTCGCTGATTACCAACCCATGTTTATGTCTATTATTCTTAATGTATTCCATAGCATTGTCTAAGTAACTATCATTATATATGAATCCCGGTCTCCTTGTAACGGTATTTAATTCCCAAACATCCAAGGTGGCACGATAAAACTTTTGGGACCAGAGATGCCCCTTATGCTTCAATGGGTCATGATCCATTGGGATATTCAACCGATGAAATTCTTTGCTACTCACCGACTTTATCTTTTGAATATGAGCAGTCAATTTTTCTGGATCACATACCAGAATGATATGCACATGATCAATTCAGATATTGAAGGAAATACACCGATAACCATTCTCGCGAATAATATTTCCAATTATTCGTTTAAGAGCAATTTCTTCCGTAATGGTTAATCTTAAAGACGGACCTTTTCTAACATTATACTTCTTCATTCTAGCTGAAGTTCTTGAGTTATGCGTAGTTAATACGCAATGAAAAGCCTCAAGCGCTGGCTCATCTTCAATGAATAGTAAATGCTGATCTGTTTTATTCAATTGAAATTCTTAAAACGAAATGAAAGATATCTTTAAAATTACTTTCAAAAAACTATAACAATTCGTGAATCACTAAACCGCTTCTTAACTTGGGTTCAAACCAAGTTACTTTAGGAGGCATGATAAGTCCGTTATCAGCAATATCTATTAATTGCTTCATTGTAACAGGATATAATGCAAAGGCAACTTTCATTTCGCCATTGTCAACACGTCTTTTTAATTCACCTAATCCTCTTAAGCCTCCAACAAATTCAATTCGTTTGTCTTTTCGTAAATCGGTAATATTTAAAATTGGTGCTAATACACTTTCACTAAGTATAGTCACATCCAAAACTCCAATCGGATCTTGGTCGTTATAGGTTCCTGCTTTTGCAGTTAATGAATACCATACACCGTTTAGGTACATTCCAAAATTATGTAATTGGTCAGGGCGGTGCTCTGTGCTTCCTACTTCTTTAATGTCAAATTTTTCAGAAAGCTTATTCATGAACTCTTCGTCTGATAAACCATTCAAGTCTTTCACCACACGATTATAATCCATAATCTGTAATTGATTATCTGGAAAATGTACCGCTAAGAAATAATTGTATTCTTCTTTTCCTGTATGATTTGGGTTTGCACTTTTTAGTTCATTACCAACTAACGCTGCCGCAGCTGTGCGATGATGTCCATCTGCCACATAGGTATAAGGAATTTGCTCAAAGTGTTTAACGATTGCTTGAATCGTTGCATCATCACTTACCACCCAAAAGGTATGACCAATACCATCATCGGTTGTTAAGTTATA
>JBJTMY010000003.1:0-2764 GCA_046073825.1 Bacteroidota bacterium | reverse complement strand
GCCAGCTTCTCAGTCATTTTTACCAACAACGATTTTAAAAACACCACATCAGCGGTATCTTGTTCAAAGGTTTCTTCGGTAGAAATTGATTTGCGTTCGCTATAAGGTTCAACGGGAGCATTGTCGATACCATTAGCTTTTTTCCAGAGCACAATTCCGTTTTCGCCTAATACTTTTGTTAGAAGATCGGGGGGCATTTCCTGCAATGTATAAACACGCTCAACTCCCATGCTTCGTAATAGCGTGTAGGTTTTATCGCCCACCATCGGAATCTTTTTAATAGAGAGGGGTGCAAGAAATAATTTTTCATCGCCAAAGTCAATCTGTTTTTGTCCGTTAGGCTTTGCTTCACCTGTTGCTACTTTCGAAACCGTTTTATTTTCTGATAATCCGAAGGAAATAGGAAGCCCTGTTTCTTTCATGATTCGTTGTCGCAGTTCAGTTGTATAATTATAACATCCGAAGAAACGATCCATACCGGTCATATCAATATAAAACTCATCAATCGACGACTTCTCATAGACTGGAACCTTCTCTTTAATAATATCCGTGACCACTTCCGAATAATAAGAGTAGCGCTCATAATCACCACGAATTATTATTGCATCAGGACAAAGTCGGCGGGCCAATTTAATAGGCATAGCAGAGTGCACTCCAAAGGCGCGGGCCTCATAACTACATGCGGCTACAACACCTCTATCGCTGGTACCTCCAACAATAACGGGCTTGTTATGCAAAGCGGTGTTCTCCAGTCGTGAGACGGAAACAAAGAAACTATCCAGATCCATGTGCACAATGGTGCGGTCTTTTTGCATGACTTGTTTGTTTGAAAAATTGTTTTTAGTTTTGGCGGTAATACAATCTATTTCAAAGGCTGTAATATAACCAAATTTTAAAATGTATTTCAACTCCAACATTAAATTACTTCGTCAGCGCCGCAAACTTACGCAAGACATGGTTGCGGGTGAGCTGGGTATTAGTCGTTCCACGATTAACAGTTACGAAAATGGTAGCGTACAAAATCCAACCTTAGAAGCGCTGGTTTCTTTTTCGAAATTTTTTAAAATGAGTCTAGACACGCTCGTGAAAATCGACTTGTCACGCGTATCGGAATTTCAGCTCTCGGAATTAGAGCGTGGGCACGATGTGTTTGTAACGGGTGCGAAGCTACGCGTGTTGGCCACTACGGTTGATAGCAACAACAAAGAAAATATTGAAGTGGTGCCTATCAAGGCGAAGGCGGGTTACAAGAGTGGTTATGCCGATCCTGATTTTATCAAGAAGCTACCAACATTTCAACTGCCTATTTTATTTGGTGAGCGCAAATACAGAATGTTTCAGATAAGCGGCGACTCGATGATGCCTATTCCGGATAAGAGTTGGGTGATTGGGGAATATGTAGAAAACTTCTACGATATTAAAGATGGGCAGGCTTATATATTTCTGACGGAAGACGATGGTGTTGTTTTTAAAGTAGCGAATAATAATATCAAGAAGAAAAAAAGTTTAACACTACAATCGTTAAATCCGCTTTACGAGGCGTATGATGTATCGGTGAACGAGATTCGTGAAGTGTGGAAATTTTGCAACTACCTCAGCAGCGAAATCCCTGATAAATACTGGGAGCGCGACAAGATTCTAAAAAAGATTGAGAAGGTAGAGGCGGAGATGAATGAGATTAAGAAGGCGTTGTAGTAGAGCCTTCGGCACACTACACCGCCCTAATTATTTTGTTATATTGCTTGTGGTATACACCTTTGTAAAAACAGACCATGAAAATACTTTCATTAAAACTTGATGATAAAACTTTTGACGAGACAGAAGAGATAACTTCAAAACTTAATCTTGCACGAAACAGATATATTAATGAAGCTGTAAGCATTTACAATCTTTATAATAAAAGAAAGCTTTTAAAAAAACAGCTTCATAAAGAATCAAAAATCACCAGAAAAGATTCGATGGATATATTAAGCGACTTTGAAAAATTAGTAGATAACTATTAAATAATTTTGAGGGTGGTTTAAGATTTACAAAAAGAAAAAGCGGTGTTTGTGCCAAAGGCTCTACTACACCGCTTATCTAAAATTAATTACTTCTTATTTCTTTACCAATATCTCTCCCAATTCTTTTCTCGAACGAGGTGCCACTTCACGCTCATTAAATGGAGCGGGTAGTTGTTCGGCATTACCTGGATATCCCAAAGCAATCACCACCACAGGATCAAGGTCGTCGGTTAGTTCAAACACTTCCTTTGTTTTAACAACATCAAATCCTCCCATTAAATGTCCTAACACTCCGTTAGCTGTTGCTTCTAACATCAGATTTTGATTCGCTGCACCAACATCATGCATATAATGACGGTTAGGGTTACCGTTAGAAAATGTTTTGCGAGCGATTGATAAAAGCAATACGGCTGCATCTTTTGCCCAAGCTTGATTGCCAGGCATCAACAAATTTGTCATTTGCTCAAAGGCTGGTGTTCCACGATGAGCCGCATAATATAGCCAAGGCTGTTCATTCATGCTGCTCGCTGCCCATGCTGCTGCTTCTACAAATTGATTTACTAATTCTTCTGAAATGTTTTTATCAGAAAAAGCACGTGCGCTCCATCTTTCTTTAATAAGAGAATTGACAGGGTATTGTGTGTTTGCGGTGTTGTTCATTTCGTTTCTTTGTATAAGGATCCCATTAATCCGTTTTCGTAATCGTGTATTGCTTGTATTATTTCTGTTTTACTGTTCATTACAAATGGTCCGTAAGAAAC
>JBJTMY010000002.1:0-13142 GCA_046073825.1 Bacteroidota bacterium | reverse complement strand
CAAATAGATTAATTAACCCATGGCGAAGTTTACACCCGCTTATTTAAAGAAATTAGAGGAGCTCCTTAAAGAGCAGAATTACGAGGTTCGTTACGAAAAAGGTAACTTTAAATCGAACTATTGTCTTTTGGAAACAAAAAGGGTAGTGGTGATAAATAAATTTTCTACGCTCGAGAGTCGTATTCAGGCGTTGCTTGAAATTATCAACACGCTTAATACCAATAGTCAGATACAGGTTGATTTACGCACTATAGGTTTGAAAAATCCGATCGTTAGCAAAGAAGAAAATGTGGAAGAAAATCCTGAATTGAATTTTTCGGAAGAAGCGCCTCAGAGCGACGACTCAGCTGCTGAAAATACTGAAAACGAATAATCACTTGCAGACAAAAATTACTTTTTTAGGTACAGGTACTTCTCAGGGGGTTCCTTTGATTGGCTGTAATTGTGAGGTTTGTACTTCTGATGATAGTCGTGATAAACGACTTCGTACCTCAATTATGATAGAGCGAGGAGAAACGGTGGTGGTTATTGACTCAGGTCCTGATTTCAGACAGCAAATGCTAAGAGAAAAAGTAACGAAGCTTGATGGCCTAGTTTTTACCCATGAGCATAAAGATCATATTGCGGGCATGGATGATATTAGGGCGTTTAATTTTATCAATAAAAAGCCGGTGGATGTTTACTGTACGAAACAAGTGGAAACAGCTTTGCGACGTGAGTTTTTTTATGCATTTGAAAATGATTATCCAGGAGTGCCAGAATTGAATATTTTTAACTTTGATTTAAATGAATTTACTATTGGAGATATTACCTTAAAGCCGATAAAAGTATTTCATGCACAATTAGAAATTAGAGGTTTTCGTATCGGGGATTTTACTTTTATTACCGATGCTAATTACATTAGTGAAGAAGAAAAAATGAAAATTGTTGGGTCGAAAGTAATGGTAATAAATGCGCTTCGTCATCATTCACATCCCACTCATTTTAATTTAGAGCAGGCATTATATCTTCTCGATGAATTGAATATCGAACAAGGTTTTTTAATTCATTTAAGTCATCAAATGGGCAAGCATGAAGTGGTTTCTTCCCAGCTTCCTTTCAATCGTTTTATTGCCTTTGATGGTCTGCAAATTATCACGAATGATGTGTGAAAAACCCATTTTAAAACTATTTTAATTTTTAGGATATATCCTTTTTATCGCCGTATCTTTGTCAATATGCATTCACGTATGATAATCGCCATTGATGGTTTTTCTTCTTGTGGAAAAAGCACTGTTGCAAAAGCGATTGCCAAAAGATTAGGCTTAAAGTATATTGATTCTGGAGCGATGTATAGGGCGGTAACGCTTTATTTTATGCAGAAGGAAATTCCAATTCCTGATCCTGAAGAATTGATTGATTTTCCGTACAATTATAATCCCGTTCTTGATAAAATAAACATCACTTTTAAGGTTAATCCAGCTACTGGATTAAGTGAAGTTTATTTAAATGGGGAAAATGTAGAACAGCCTATTCGTACGATGGCTATCAGTGAACAAGTTAGTCATGTGAGCGCTATCAAGAGTGTCCGAAAAAAGATGGTGGAGTTACAACAACAAGAAGGTGAGTTAGGTGGATTGGTAATGGATGGACGTGATATTGGTACCACAGTTTTTCCGCATGCGGAATTGAAAATTTTTATGAAAGCGGATCCAATGATTCGCGCTGAACGCCGTTTTAAAGAATTAGTCGCAAAAGGTGTAGAAATCACAATGGAAGAGGTAATAAGTAATGTGGTCGGTCGTGATTATGAAGACTCTCACCGCGAGGAAAGTCCTTTGCGCAAAGCTGACGATGCGGTAGTTCTTGACAACACTCATTTGAATCAGGAAGAGCAGGTGGAGTTTGTGGTAAAGGAAATTGAAAAATTAAAAGTGGGTTGCTAAACAATAATAAATATCAAGTGTTGTTTTAATTGACAAAATAAAAATATGAACGTTACAATTGATCCTAATTCTGGTTTTTGCTTCGGTGTTGTCTATGCCATTCAGATGGCCGAGGATGAATTGGACGCTAATGGCAAATTATATTGCCTTGGCGATATCGTTCACAACAACATGGAAGTCGACCGTTTGAAGGCCAAAGGACTTCAAATTATCACTCATGAAGAATTGGCTAGTTTACGCGACTGTAAAGTGTTAATTAGAGCTCACGGAGAGCCGCCTTCAACTTATGAATTGGCTTTAAAAAACAATATTGAATTAATCGATGCTTCTTGTCCAGTAGTATTAAAACTTCAAAACCGTGTTAAAACAAGTTTTGAAGGAATTGACGATCAAGCTCAGATTGTGATTTACGGTCAGCCAGGTCATGCAGAGGTGAATGGATTAGTTGGTCAGACAGATGGGCGAGCGATTGTTGTTTTTGAAGAAAAAGACCTTGACCAAATCGATTATAACAAACCTGTTCATTTTTTCTCACAAACCACAAAAAGCACGATTGGTTTTGAAAAAATGGTTCAGTCAATTCAAGAACGAATTGTGAAATTCAAAGGTTCTTTAGAAGACGGTGATTTCATTACCAATGATACCTTATGTCGACAGGTTTCGAACAGAGAGCCACAGCTCAAGCGTTTCGCGACCGCTTACGATGTAATCGTATTTGTGAGCGGGAAGAAAAGCTCCAATGGCAAAGCTCTTTATGCAGTTTGTAAAGCCAATAATCCGAACAGTTATTTCGTTTCATCGGCTGATGAAATTGAATCAGTATGGTTTGATGAAGCAAATTCGGTAGGCATTGCAGGAGCAACCTCTACACCAATGTGGTTGATGGAGCAAGTGAAGTCGAAAATTGTAGAAGTTTCGACTGTTTTTGAAGGGTAACAGCCTGCTTTTTTCAATAAAAAATCCAATTCCTTTTTATAACTGCAAATTCCTTTGATATTCAAAGAGAGTTTATTACATTTGCACTCCTTTTTAAGAATTTTAAAAGAAAAAGGAAATTATAATTCGATGGCAAATTCTACACATATCAATTTTGCAACGCCTGATTCCAGCGAATTCGATTGGGATAACACAGGCAAAGCTTATGAAACGTACAAGTCAGCTGACCGTGAGAAAATGGAAGCGATGTATGATCATAAGTTGAATCAAGTGCTGGAGCACGAAATTATGATGGGTACCATCATAAGCTTAACCAGCAAAGAAGCCGTTGTTGACATCGGCTACAAGTCAGATGGTTTAATTCCTCTTACTGAATTCCGTCACATGCCTGATTTAAAACCAGGCGACCAGGTGGAAGTGTACGTGGAAACGACAGAAGACAAAAACGGTCAATTGATCCTTTCTCACAAGCGTGCTCGTGCTACCAAGTCTTGGGAGCGTGTGAACGAATCTTTAGAGAAAGATGAGATCATTACCGGCTATGTGAAGTGTCGTACGAAGGGTGGTTTAATCGTAGATGTTTTTGGTATTGAAGCATTCTTACCAGGATCTCAAATCGATGTTAAGCCTATCCGTGATTACGATGTTTATGTAGGAAAAACAATGGAATTCAAGATTGTGAAAATCAATCAGGAGTTCAAAAATGTGGTTGTTTCTCACAAGGTTCTTATCGAGAACGAAATGGAGAAGCAGAAGCTTGAAATCATGAGTAAACTTGAAAAAGGTCAAGTACTTGAAGGAACTGTGAAAAACATCACTTCTTACGGTGTGTTCATGGATCTTGGTGGAGTAGATGGCTTACTTCATATTACAGATATCAGCTGGGGCCGCATCAATCATCCAGAAGAAGTATTGAAGTTGGATGATAAAATCAATGTGGTAATCCTTGATTTTGATGATGAGAAGAAACGTATCGCTTTAGGTTTAAAACAATTAACTGCTCAACCTTGGGAAGCTTTAGATGCAAATCTGAAAGAAGGCGACCGCATCAAAGGAAAAGTAGTTGTTTTAACGGATTACGGTGCATTCATCGAAATTATCCCGGGTGTGGAAGGTTTAATTCACGTTTCTGAAATGTCTTGGTCTCAGCATTTACGTAGTCCTCAGGACTTCTTAAAAGTAGGAGATGAAGTTGAAACAGTTATCCTTTCAATCGACCGTGACGAGCATAAAATGTCGTTAGGTTTAAAACAACTTTCAGAAGATCCTTGGGGAGCTATTTTAGCAAAGTACCCAGTAGGTTCTAAGCATAAAGCAAAAGTTCGCAACTTTACTAACTTCGGAGTATTCGTTGAATTAGAAGAAGGTGTTGATGGTTTAATTCATATCAGCGATTTAAGCTGGAATAAGAAAATCAAGCATCCAGCTGAATTCACGAAGATTGGTGAAGAATTAGATGTAGTTGTTTTAGAAGTGGATGTTGAAAATCGTCGTTTAAGTTTAGGTCATAAGCAATTAGAAGATAACCCTTGGGATACTTATGAAACAGTATTTACTGTTGGAAGCGTTCATGAAGGTGTTGTTGGAAAGGTAACCGATAAAGGTGCTGCAGTTATGTTCTCAACGTATGGTGTTGAAGCATTTGCTCCTTATCGTCAATTATCTAAACAAGACGGAACGGTTGCTAAAGAAAACGAAACAATGGACTTCAAAGTAATTGAGTTCAATAAAGAAAACCGTCGTATCGTTGTATCTCATACTCGTATCTTTGATGAAAAGGTAGTTGAAGAAAAGAAATCTCAATCTGCTGAAAAAGAAAAAGATGAAAATTCAACAGCAAAAGCAGTGAAGAAAATTAAAGATTCACAAGAGAAATCTACATTAGGTGATATCTCTGCTTTAGCTAACTTGAAGAACAGTATGGATGGAAATGATAACAATGCATAATTTTTGTTTTCATAAATAGTAAAAAGTCCCTCTTAATTTATTAAGGGGGATTTTTTTTGAATAAATACATTAAATTTGTTCCCGATGCAAGACGGACATACAAAACGAATTTTTGATAAGGAATTGTTAAGCATTACGATTAATCGCCTGTGCTATCAATTAATCGAAAATCACAATGATTTTGAAAATGCCGTAATAGTAGGAATTCAATCTCGAGGCGTATTGGTTTCTAGACGCATTTATAAACGTTTACAAGAGATTAATCCAAACGCAAATATTCAATATGGTGAGCTGGATATCAGCTTTTATAGAGATGATTTCAGACGAAGAGAGTTAATTGTACCTAGCGCTACGAAAATGGATATTGTAGTAGAAGGAAAGAATGTTGTTTTAGTGGATGATGTGCTTTATACTGGACGTACGATACGTGCGGCCTTAGACGCTTTATTAGATTTTGGTCGCCCATTAAAAGTAGAGCTACTCACATTAATTGATCGAAAATTTAGTCGAGAATTACCCATTGCCGCCGATTATATCGGGCAATCTATTGATACCATCGCAAGTGAAAAAGTATTAGTTCAGCTTCAGTCGGATGATGGTGACGACGGAGTTTGGATCACATCTTCAGAATCAAAATTATGAGTCAGCAGTTGAGTGTAAAACATCTTCTAGGTATTAAAGATCTTACGAAAGGAGATATAGAACTCATTTTTCAAACCGCTGATAATTTCAAAGAAGTAATTAATCGCCCGATTAAAAAAGTGCCTTCTTTAAGGGATATTACGGTTGCCAATATTTTTTTCGAAAATTCTACTCGAACAAGGCTTAGTTTTGAATTAGCTGAAAAACGTTTGTCGGCCGATGTAGTGAATTTCTCTGCTTCCGGTTCATCCGTATCAAAAGGGGAAACATTAATTGATACGGTAAATAATATCCTCGCAATGAAGGTGGATATGGTCGTGATGCGTCATCCCAAACCAGGAGCGGCAGTTTTCTTGGCGAATCATATTCAAGCCAGCGTGATTAATGCAGGAGATGGAACTCATGAACATCCAACACAAGCCTTACTTGATGCGTTTTCCATTCGAGAAAAACTTGGAACAGTAGAAGGAAAAAAAATTGTGATCGTCGGTGATATCCTTCATTCAAGGGTGGCTTTGTCGAATATTTTTTGCTTGCAAAAGCTGGGTGCAGAAGTGATGGTATGTGGACCAAAAACACTTATTCCTAAATACATGGGTGAGTTAGGAGTGAAGGTAGAACATGACCTCGTTAAAGCGCTTAATTGGTGCGATGTGGCAAATATGCTTCGCATTCAACTTGAACGCCAAGACATAAAGTACTTTCCATCCTTACGTGAATACAGCATGCTTTATGGGTTGAATAAAAGTATTTTGGATAGTTTGTCCAAGGAGATTGTTGTAATGCATCCAGGGCCAATTAATCGTGGCGTTGAAATAACAAGCGACGTTGCCGATAGCAAACAAAGCATCATATTGGACCAGGTTGAAAATGGCGTTGCTGTGCGAATGGCTGTATTGTATTTGCTGGCTCAGAACAGCGGATTTAAACAATAAATCGTTTAAAATCTATTTTAGACAAAATGCTCCATTTCAAATTATATTGTATATTTGTTTAAACCCCTATAACCGATGCAATTCACACTTGATAAAAACGATAAGTATGTAGTTGTTAAACTACATGAGCAAAAGTTGAATACACTTATTGCAGCTGAGTTAAAATCTGAATTACTTTTAATCAATTCTCAAGGCTTTACGAATATTATCGTTGATTTATCTGAATCAATGTATTGCGACTCTTCCGGATTGAGTGCAATTTTAGTCGGAAATCGATTGTGTAAAAATTCAAATGGAGTGTTTGTAGTTACAGGACTTAATGATGCAGTAAAAAAACTTGTTCAAATTTCTCAACTTGATCAGGTGCTTAATATTAAGTCATCAAATCAAGAAGCCGTTGAATTTGTAATTGCAAGCGAGATGGAAAAAAATATTAACGAAGACCAGTCATAAAATTATTGAAATGAAAAAAATCTTTACAATCTTAGCTAGTTTTATTCTTTTAGGAAGCAATATCGCATTTTCACAATGCACTCCCAATACTTCAATAACTCAACCAGGAATATTTCCTGATAGTGCAACAGGGTTAACGCCTGCCGTTATGAATCAGCCTTACACGCAAATCATGCAGATGCGTGTTCCGGTGGATACGGTAGTTTCTATCGGTCCTTTACCAGTAACAGTTCCAATTGTTTCAATTGAATTAATGTCTTTCACTGGTTTGCCTGCTGGATTATCATATAGCTGTAATCCTGCTTCATGTGTTTATCCGGGCGGTTCGAATGGTTGTGTAGCCATTACTGGAACCCCAACAGTTTCGGGGCATTTTCCGTTAATTGCAGTAACTAAAACGATTGCAACTGTTTTTGGAGTTCCCACTCCTCAATATGATACTTTGACTTATTATTATTTAGATGTAACAACTTCTGCCGGATTAAGTGAGTCTGGAGTTCCAACTTTAAGTATGAGTCAAAATATGCCTAATCCAACAGAAGATTTTACGAGTATCATTTATAATTTACCATCAACATCGGAAGTGGAATTTTATATGCATAATATGATTGGCAAAGAAGTCTATCATAGAACATATAATGGCGATCAAGGGGAGAATGTGATTAAATTAGATGTGCGTGATTTTACACCAGGTGTTTATATGTATTCAATCTCGGTAAATGGCGAGTCGATTACTAAACGAATGGTGATTTCTAAAAAATAAATGGGATTTGAATTAACCATATTAGGGAGTAGCTCCGCTACTCCTATTTATAATCGTCACCCAACTTCACAGTTATTAATCATCCGCGACCATCATTTTTTAATTGATTGCGGCGAAGGAACACTTACACAGCTTTTAAATTATCGGGTTAAGTACCATAAAATTACCCATATATTTATTAGCCATTTACATGGAGATCATTACCTGGGTTTAGTAGGATTAATATCTACCTTTCATTTGCAAGGGCGTACCAGCGACTTGCACATTTATGGACAACAGGAGTTGATGGATATTATAGAAATCCAGTTGCGAATTTCAAATACGCATCTTCGTTATAATATCATCTTTCATTCTGTAAGGCATTATGCACCAGAGGTGATTTTTGAAGATGAAGAAGTAATGGTTCGTTCGGTGGTGTTGAATCACAGAGTTCCATGTACTGGGTTTATTTTTAAGGAAAAACCTCGTCCAAGAAAATTACGAATTGATAAACTACAAGAACACAATATTCCTTTTACCTATTTTAATAAACTTCGAAAAGGAGAAGATTTTAGGACGTATAACGGCGAGGTGATAACGAACAAAGAGCTGACAGAAGAACCTTCGCCATCTCGTGCTTATGCCTATTGTTCTGATACTATTTTTGATATTGGATTAGCCGATGAAGTAAGAGGTGTTGATTTACTTTATCACGAAGCCACTTTTATGCACGATCAAGCAGAACGAGCTGCAGCAACCTTTCATTCTACTTGCATTGAAGCAGCTGAGGTAGCAAAAAAGGCAGAAGTAGATAAACTAATCATTGGCCATTTTTCGGCTCGATATAGAGATTTACAGCCGCTTTTATTTGAAGCAAGAACAGTATTCACCAATACCGATTTAGCATTAGAAGGAAGGAAGTTTAAGGTGGATTAATTTATATATACGAATCTACTCATGTGAAAATTTGCTAATAGGATTGAAATGCTCCGCGATGTGTAATTAGTAATTCAGCATTAAATTTTATTCTCGTCAATTAACCTTTTTACTTTCAGCACTGAAGCCACAGAAAGCAAATCTTTAATTTCTCCATTCATTACCATTGCTTCTAATTCAGTAAATGGTAGTTTTCTTATTTGTAATTGTTCGGTTTCTTCTGGATTTGTTGCTGTTAATGTTAGTCCTCTTGCAACGTAGGCATATCCTATTTCATCAGAAACTGAATTAGACAACTGACATCCATCAATAATCATTGTCCATTCGTTTGCGATTAATCCTGCTTCTTCTTCTAATTCGCGTTTAGCCCCCTCTAATAAATCTTCTCCTTCCGGAACGCCACCTTCTATAACTTCCCATTCGTAGGTATTTGTTGTAAAGCGAAATTGTCCAACAATCCACGTGTTGTTTTCATCATCAAGTGGAATAATGGCCATTGCACGATTTTTAAAATGTACCACTCCATAAATTCCATCGTTTCCTGCTGGGTTAATTACTTTTGATTCATCTACTCGAATCCAGGGATTCTCGTATTTAGTCTCTGTGGATATGGTCTTCCAAGGATTATGTTCTTGCATGTTGTAAAAATATTATTTTCCATTATTGAATTTGAAAAAGTTGTTTGCTTTCCTTTTATATTCGTAAAATAAATCAACCAATCATGAGACGTATTGCAGTATTTACATCAGGTGGTGATGCTCCGGGAATGAATGCCTGCATTCGTGCAGTTACACGTACTGCATTGGCCAATAATTTACAGGTGTACGGAATTTTAAGAGGCTATCAGGGAATGATAGAGGATGAGTTTAAACCTTTGACTTCTCGTTCAGTATCGAATATTCTTCAACGTGGTGGCACTATATTCAAAGCAGCCAGAAGTAAAGCGTTTTTAACACAGGAAGGAAGGGCTAGAGCCTATCAAAATTTAAAGAATCATCAGATTGATGGTCTTGTTGCCATTGGTGGTGATGGTACTTTTTCAGGTGCGGAAGTTTTTACGAATGAATATCCCGATATAAAAATTATTGGTGTTCCGGGCACAATTGATAATGATTTATCTGGTACTGATTTCACATTAGGATTCGATACAGCATTAAATACGGTGGTTGATGCTGTTGATAAAATTAAAGACACCGCTGCTTCTCACGATCGTTGTTTTTTAATTGAAGTGATGGGGCGTGATGCGGGATGTTTAGCACTATGGGCTGCGGTGGCTGGCGGAGCAGAAATGGTCATGCTCCCAGAAAAGGTGATGAGCGTAGATGATTTAATGGCTACCTTGGAAAATGCAAAGCAACATAAAAAGTCAAGTACGATTGTAATAGTTGCAGAAGGGGAAAAGAACGGAGGTGCACAAGCGATAGCAGCAAAAATGAAGGAACATTTCGAGGATTACGAGACCAGAGTAACTGTTTTAGGACACATACAACGTGGCGGAAAGCCAAGTGCATTTGATCGTATCTTAGCCGCTCGTTTAGGCGTTAGTGCTGTAGAACATCTTCTGAATGGTAATTCAAAAGCCATGGTTGGAATTAGAAATAACGTTGTTGCATTAACCCCGTTTGCTCAGGCAATAAAAAATCAAAATCCATTAGACGAAAATTTATTTGCGATAGCAAACATATTATCAATTTAAAAAAATATGAAAAAAATAATAGCTCTTTCATTGCTAGCATGCACAATGTCAGTACATGCGCAATCTGTTTTGTTAAGCAAATCAGGTAAGCCCATTTTACCTGAAAAAGGTGATTTTGCATTAAATATTGATGCTGTGCCATTCATCAATTTTACAGGGAATTTGTTGAATGGAAGTACTAATTCTTCGCCTGAGTTCTTATTCACGCAAAAGCATCCTATGACCTTATCAGGAATGTATTTAAAAGATAATGAAACCGCCTATCGAATGAAAGTTCGTCTCGGATTATCTTCTTTTAAAAACGATACAACGGTGGCTAAGAATGGAAGTACTAATCCGAATGAATTAGTGGTGGATGAATCCATTCGAAAAACAAGTGCTATTACCTTAGGATTTGGAATTCAGAAATGGAGAGGTGATGGACGTGTACGTGCTTACTATGGAGGTGAAGTTTTATATGGTGTTAAAACGGATAAAACTACTTACACGTATGGAAATGCACTTAGTAATGAAAATCAGGTTACGCGAAATACGCTTTATAAGCCAGGTAATACCATTGAATTTTCTATTAGAGGTTTTATCGGTATTGAGTATTTTTTTGCTCCGCGAATGTCGATAAGTGGGGAGTTCGGTTGGGGACCATCCGTTCAAACACGTAAAGCCGGGGAGTTAGTAAGAGAAAAATGGAACGGGGGAGCAGTAGAAGAAATTAAAACAGCAACAGGAAAATCTTCATTATTTGCAATTGATAATGATAACAATGGAGGTGCTTTAAATCTGAATATTTATTTCTGATTTCCTGAAGTTTGTTTACTTATATAATCTTCTAACTTGATATTGTTTTTATATTGCTCTTCGGCAAAATAATGCAGTTCAGGCAAAAACTGATCAACTGTTTGATATCCTTTAGCATTATAAATTAATTGATATTGCCCATCAAGAAAAGTATAAGTTGGATAACTCATTTGTCCTTGCATTAAATCAATCGCAATTTGATTGGTTTTATATTCTGCAACATAACCAAATTTTTTATCGTGAAATGAAATGGTATCTTTTGTTTCTGCATCTAGTTTTACTGCATAAAAATTATCATTCATGTATTTAATGACCGCAGGATCTTTAAAAGTCGAAGCGTCCATTTTCTTACACCAGCCACACCACTCTGTGTAAGTATCAATAAATATGCGCTTCGGATTCGCATCATTCTTCTTTACCGCTTCTTCAAAGCTCATCCAATGAATTCCGTTTGGGTCATATTTATTTTCTGATGATTGCGCATTGCATCCTAAAAAGAGAGAGAACATACAACTTCCTATAAAGGCAACGATAATTTTATTTTTCATACTGCAATATAATAATAACTTTATTTAAACACTAATTATTTTACGTCACCCATTAGTTTTTTCACTGCTGGAGATATGGCAATTAATACAACACCGGCAATGAGTGAGTACAAGGCTAATTGTCCGTAACCATTCGTGTAAGAAATTAATTTCTCCATTAAGGAAGCTTTTGGATTTGGATCCGACATTCCTGCGCCTATAATTCCTGCTACATACTGACCATAAGCACTAGCTAAAAACCACATTCCCATCATCATTCCTTGTAATGGTTGCGGAGATAGTTTCGTCATGATGGATAATCCAATGGGCGATAAACATAATTCTCCAAAGGTGATTACAAAATAGGCGAGGGTGAAAACTTCAAGTGATGTTACTCCATTAGCATCTGCAAAGAATTTTGTTTGATAGAATACAAAGAATCCGCCAGCTAAGAAAATAAATCCTAATCCGAATTTAATAAGCGTATTTGGTTCAAAATTTCTTTTGCTCATCCATACCCAAATCAAACCAAGAATAGGAGCAAACAGAATTACAAATAAAGCATTCGACGAATTATTAATTCCATTAGGATCGAAATGAATTCCGAAAATTGTATCATGTAAATTCTCATGCGCAAATAACGCTAACGAACCACCGCTTTGTTCGTAGATACCCCAGAAAATAATGGAGAAGAAAATGAAAACCATGGCAGCCATTAGTTTCTTTACTTCATCAGAAGAATACTTTCGTAATTCGAATAATATATAAATCAAAGCAGCAGGCCCAATGGTGTACATGAAGTAATCGGTGTATTCTGTTTTTGCGACCATCATCATGATCACTGGTATTAATACAAGCGATCCAATGTAAACAGCTAACTCGGCAATTCTATTTCCTAATCCATTGTTTAATGGTGATAATCCTATTGGACCTAAACTACGTTGTGTGAAGATAAATGTAACTAAACTAATGGTCATAACAATTGCTGCAAGTCCAAATGCTAAGTTCCAGGAATATGCATTGGCAATAGCAATACAAGCATATCCACCTAACAAGGCTCCAACATTTATACCTGCATAAAATAAAGAGAAGCCGGCATCTCTTCTTGAGTCGCTTTCATGATAAAGTGAACCCACCATGGTTGATATATTGGGCTTAAAAAAACCAGTACCTACAATCGTAAAACTGGTTCCAAGGAAAAACCAAAAATGATTATCGCTAATTGGTTGATGGATGTTAATACCAAGTGATAAAATCAAGCTTCCAACAATCATTAATAACCCGCCCCAGAAAAGCGATTTGCGAAATCCTAATATTTTATCTGCGAAGAGTCCACCAATAAATGTAAATGCATACACAAACGCTTGTATGGCACCGTACTGTAAATTAGCCGTGCTTTCATCCATCTTCAATTGCGAAACGATGAATACAGCTAGCATACCACGCATTCCATAAAAACAAAATCGTTCCCACATTTCAGAGAAAAATAGATACCATAATTGTTTTGGATATTTTCCTTTGAAGTTTTGTATTTCAGCTAATGTCGACATAGATATTTCGTTTGAATCAAAGTAAACTTATTTTCATCAAAATACCAATTAAGTATAA
>JBJTMY010000001.1:0-5793 GCA_046073825.1 Bacteroidota bacterium | reverse complement strand
CACCATAAGCGCGACCTTTCGAATTAGCATCCACAGGTAAATTTCCTACAACACCAAAATCGCTACCCTGATTGGCAATGCTTATCGAATCAATCAAGTTAAAAGGATAGTTCTCATAAATTTTATAATAACCTTCTAGCGTAATACGAATATTATGTTCATTGGTATACTCAAGTCCTGCTACCGCTTGTTGATTTCGGATATACGGAATGTTTGTATTGGTGAATTGTCCCGCGTTGTTTTTATATCCTAAAATAGTGTAAGCTGGCAACTGATAAAACACTCCTGCACTCGCATTGAAATATAACGTTTTGTATAACTGCTGACTGATTGATAAACGTGGCGAGAATTGATCAAACGGATTCTTCATATTAGCTCCGTAGTTATTTCCGTCGATCCTTGTGCCCAATGAAATGGTTGTATTCGATTTAGAAAATGTTCTACTGATCTGTCCGAATGCACTATACTTTTGAAAATTAATTTTCGAGTTAAAATCGAGCGTAATATCATTCGGAAGTTTATTGTAGGTGCTGTTTGAATAATACGCATCTTCTAAACCAACACCATAATTTATTTTCCAATCATTTAATCGAACTGTTTCTTCCAATCTAAGTTTGTTTTCTATCTCCGCCGATTGATAATCTAGAATTTTTCCTGCTGCTAGTGTTAAATCGTTATTCTCATATTTATTGCTTGAATTGTTAAGATGGTTTCTGCTAACAACAATCGTAGTAAATTTATTTTTTGAAAAATGTCGGTACGATCCACCAATAGCATAGTTCCATTGCTTATAGGTTGGAAGCGTACCTAAGAGATATTTCTGCTCATCAGTTTTATTCGCATCTAAATTCAATTTGAAATTATCAAACGCGCCTAAACCAATAAATGTAAATTCGTTTTTAGCATTAGGTTTAATCTTGTATTTAAATTGAAAATCGTTGTAGATAGGTAAGAATGGAAGTCCTAATGCACTAAATAAAAATTGTAAATACGAACGACGATAAGACGCAATCAATGTAGAGTTTTTCGAAACTGGTCCATCATACACAGCAGCAAGATCGCTTGCACCTAAAGTGAGTGAGTAAAATGGTTTATCATTTCTCCCATCTTTAAATTTAAAGTCTAAGACAGAACTCATCGTATTTCCTCTGTTTGCCGGAAAGGCGCCCGAATAAAAATTTACATCTTGAATAAAATCAACATTTAGCATTCCAACAGGACCGCCAGAAGCTCCTTGTGTAGCAAAGTGATTAATGTTTGGAACTTCAATTCCATCGAGATAAAAACGATTTTCATTTGAAGAGCCACCTCTAACGATAAGGTCATTACGAAAAGTAGGAATAGAAGCAACGCCAGGTAATGATTGAATTACTTTTGATATATCTCTATTACCTCCAGGGTTACGCTTGATTTCTGCAACCCCCAAAGTTCTTAACGAAACAGGACTTTCTTCTTTTTTAGGATAGACAGCAGTTGTAATAACAACTTCATTTAACTTTTTCACATCTTCCTCCAATGCAACATTTATAATTGCCCTTTTATTAGGTTGTGCAATGATTTCAAAAACGGTTCCTTTAACAAACCCTGTTAGGATAACTTCGAAATTATAGGGGCCGGCCTTGTCTGTGTTGATTAAATAATTTCCAAGTGTATCAGTTGTTGTACTGATTGTCGATGCGCCGTTCTTAGCAACCACAACCGCAAATGGCAAGGGCTCGTTATTGATGCTATTGGTAATTGTTCCGGAGATGATACATTGCTGGGCATTAATACCTGAAAACGATAGCAGAAAGGACAGGAGTAGAAGTATTTTTTTCATAAGGTAATCTCTAAAACAAGCTGGTAGTAATATTGTTCATGCAAAGGTAAAATTCGGTGGCAAGTATTTTAATTTTCGATGGAATATTCAATACAGTTAATTAAGTTTGTGCATGGTTAAAAGTGAAACGGTAATTCTTAAAAACGGACTTAAAGTTTTGTATGAGCATCATCCTACGGCGGTTGTTTCGCATGTGGCGGTGATGGTGAAAGCTGGTACACGCGACGAGGGAAAAAATGAAGAAGGGCTTGCCCATTTTATTGAACATTGTTTGTTTAAGGGAACGAAGAATCGTAAGTCTTATCATATTTTAAATCGCCTTGAAGTTATCGGAGGCGAGTTGAATGCCTACACCACTAAGGAAGAAACATGTTTGCATGCTTCAGTGATGAATCAGTATTTGCCACGAGCAGTTGAATTGATTGCTGATATTTTTCACAATTCTATTTTTCCGGAGAAGGAAATTGAAAAAGAAAAGGATGTAATTATTGATGAAATTCATTCGTATCAAGATACACCGTACGAGCAAATTTTTGATGATTTTGAAGGGCAGATATTTAAAGGGCATACATTAGGACATCCAATATTAGGTACAGAAAAATCGTTAAGGTCATTTAAACGAAAAAGTATCGTTGATTTTATCAAACGCAATTATCATCCATCGGTAACTGTATTTTCGGTCAGTGGATCAATCGGACTAGAAAAGGCAATTGCGTTAGCAGAAGAATTTTTTGGTACAAAAAAATCGAATGCTACTGTTCCTGTTCGCATGAAATTCAAAGGGTATAAATCTTCCGAAGTAGAAATTCCTAAATCAATTTCGCAGGTGCATTACATCAGCGGAATTCCCGGTTATGCATTAAATGACCCTCGTCGTTATACCTTGGTATTGCTCAATAATTTACTCGGCGGACCAGGAATGAATTCACGTTTGAATTTAAACGTACGAGAGAAATATGGATTTACCTACACCATCGAAACAGGGTATCATACTTACAGCGATACGGGTATTTTCTTTTTATACTTTGCTACCGATCAAAAACATTTTAATAAAACATTAAAGCTGGCTAATCAAGAGTTGGATAAATTATGCGATAAGCCACTCGGCGATAAATTGTTTTTGCAATACAGAGAGCAGTTATTAGGTCAGATAATGATGGCGCAGGAAAATCGTTTGAGTGTAATGCTATCTCGTTCAAAAGCGTTTTTAAATTTCGGAACTGTTATTTCCGTGGAAGAAATAAGAGAGAAAGTAAAGGCTGTTTCTGCAAAAGCCATACAGGAAGCAGCAAAAGATTTGTTGGGAAGTTGCGAACGTTCCGCTTTAATTTATAAACCTCAACAGTAATTTCAAATTTGTAATTTCGCTATACGATGAAAAACTTACTTCTGATATTCGCTTTGTTATCCGTTATTGCTTCCTGTAAGAAAGAGCAATCAATATCTTCTACGCCCGAAATTACTTTCGATCATTTTTCAAAATATGCAGATGCCGCAGGAGTGGATACGACGGTTGATTTTATTTTTAAAATTAAAGATGGTGATGGCGACATCGGTTTTCTTGATAATGAGTTTAACACAGCTTGCGGAGCAGATAATAGCAATTTGTACATTGCTTACGAGGAAAAAAATGGTGCGGGTTATCGTCCGAAGAAAATATGGACACAGGTAACTGACATCACTACCAACTGTGATACGACAATTTATTTTGATAGCGTTCAGGTGAAGTTCAACCAACGTATGCAATACATCGAGCCTCCTGGTAACAGTAAATCGATTGAAGCCACAGTTACTTATCGAATGGATTATATCAGTGCGTTGATTTTATTAAGCACGCAAGGTCGTTTTCAATTTTACATTCGTGATCGGGCGAACCATATCAGCAACACTGCTGTCACCACAGATTTATTGCTAAGCAAATAGTTTAGTTGAACGCAAATCCGTTAGGTGCAATTCCCGCTAAGATAGAGTCCACCAGGGTTCCATTCGCATTATAACGCAATACATAGGTGCGTGCAGAAAAGTCAACGCGACCAGCATAGATCATATCATTATTCGGATTAATTCCTAAACCATAAAACGAAGAGCTAACAATCGTTGTTGGCGATTGCGTCGCTGCATTTATGCTGAGTTTTTTAATTTCTCCGGCATAGCCATATTCACCATCTAAGAAATACAATTCGTCTTTTGCTTTATTAATTTGAAGTTTGATTGGATGACTGTTATAGGCAAATGTGAATTGCTGCTCGATAGTATTAGTAGTAGGATTAATTTGAATCAATGCTCCTGGTGCATCATCTGGAGTAGGAGTGAAGTCGCTACCTAAACTACCTCGGCAAAGTACCCATATTTTACCATTGATATCTTCTTTAATAGTTGAAGGATTTACTGGTGTTGTAACTGTTCCTAATACAGCATTTGAATTTATATCTATAATTGTCAAGCTGCTATCATCACCAAATCCACCGCTATTGCAAACAAATAATTTATTATTCACGATGGCCATTTCTTCAGGACCTGTTCCGGTTGGAATTGTATCGATGATTTGATAGTTATTAAGATTCAAAACATACACTTTATCCGAAATCCAATCTGATATAAATCCTTTGCTTCCATGTCCGATAAAATAACGAGGTGAAGAAAGTCCGTTAATGGTTGCAAGATGCTTGAAGTTTTGTAATGAAACGACTTCCAACTTTTGCGAATTGTTAACTGCAATGAATGCACGGTTGTCATATAACGCTATCGACTGCACGACATCGCCTAAAGGCAGATTATTAGCAGCAAAATAAAGGTCTTCGCTGAAAGTATTAGAATCCGAATTCGCAAAAGAAATACTGCCATTCCCTTGTCCGTAGGCGCCTTCATTACAAATAAAAATACCTTTTAAATTTGAAGGTAATGAAGTTGGATTTTGATTAGGTGTTTCGCATGCATTAAAAAGAACTGCTCCAAGGCAAAAAACAAAAATCGTTTGAATTGTTTTCATAGATATAAATGTTATGGCGAAAAATATCCATGATGCGTAAAGGCCTAGCCGTTATACGCAGTACAATGGATACCTTTCCTCCGAAGGTTTCGTTGTTATGGCATTGAGGCAGGTCTTCTGACTTACAGTTCATGCACCTTCCCGTTTTCACAGTGGTTGTTGCATTCTATGGCTATTGCCAAAGCTGTTTACAGCAGCGGGGACTGTCGCGGATTTACACCGTGTTCCCTTTTAATCTCGTTTTTACACGAGCACCTTAACACACTGCAAATGTAGTTAAAAATTAAAAAGAAAGGTTGTTTAGGGATTGATCTAACAAATCATCGGAAGAAAATGACAATCCACTCACTTCAGATAAATGAGTGAATCCAATTTCCCAATTCATACTATGCTGCTCTTGAAAAACAATTTTATGTTGTTTAGATAAATGCTCTGCTAAATACAATTGCTCTGTTTGTCCTGGGGTCGGAATACATAATGCGGTTTTATTCAAAGCGGCTAAGTCCATTAATGTGGAGTATCCCGAACGACAAACGATGTATTTTGCATTTATAAGGGTGGACGAAAGCTGTCGATGATCTAAGTGAGAGGCTAGTGTAATATTTCCGTTCGTGGTCATTTCCTTCTTGTTCGGCAGACCTAATAAAATCAACGTTTTTTTCTTAATTCGTTTTGCTTCTTTCACGCAGGCTTCTTGAAAAATACTTCGCTGCGGCTCTGGACCTGAAATTAACACGACTACCTCGTAATTTATAGTAGTAGTTGTATCTGTAGAACGTTTAAATCTTGATAAGGGGCCGATAAATTCGCAGATTAAATTTTTTTGGATCGAAGGATGATGCGATAAAATTCCACTTAAATTATTTTCATTTTCTGCATCGGGAATCCAGATTTTTGAAAAACGTTTTAAAAACTTCAAATGGAAATAAAATAAAATTGGCTCAACCCATTTTGTAAAACGATTAGGAGCTTGCAAGTATAATTG